>NZ_JBHYJW010000005.1:122964-270994 GCF_042741125.1 Amycolatopsis sp. NPDC058986
GTGCCCCCCCACAACCCCCCGGCCGGCCCCCTCCCCAGTTTAATGTGTGGTCCCACTCGGGGCTGTGGCAGTCATTCGGGTCGCGGGGGCGGCCCCCCCCCACAAGGCAGCGCGCCGCGCGAAGCGGCACCAAATCCACAAAGGACAGAGACCCTGACCGCTGACATGTCCCGAACGCGCCGTTGGAGACGTTGAGCGTCCGCTACGCGTCGTTCGGGACAGCGCCGACGGCAACCCGGGCTCACTCCTGGTCGAGGGCCAGGTAGAGGTCGACCCGGTCCGGGAAGGACGCGAGATCCCGGCCGGTCAGCTCGGCGATCCGGCTGATCCGGTAACGCAGGGTGTTGACGTGGACGTGCAGGGCGGCCGACGTCTGCGTCCAGGACCCCGAGTTCTGCAGGAACACCCGGAGGGTGTGGATCAGCTCGGACTTGTGCGCGGCGTCGTAGGCCAGCACCGGCCCGAGCACCCGCGACCGGAACGACCTCCGCAGCTCGTCCGGGACCGCGGCGAGCAGCAGCAGATGCGAGGCGACGTCGTCGCCCGCCACCACGGTGGCCCGGCCGGGAGCCAGCTCGGCGAGTTTGCGGGCGTGCCGCGCCTCGTGCACGGCCGACCGCAGCCCGGCGGCGTCGAGTGCCCGGCTCGCGCCGACCGCCAGCCGCGCCGAGCCCAGCGCGGGTTCGAGCGTCCGCACGGCTTCCTTCACCTCGGCGACCAGCGCGTCCACCGCGTCCAGCCCCGCGCCGGGCGAGATCCGGGCCAGGCCAAGCGTTTCCCCGTCGATCTCGCCGATGATCGCGCGGTCCCCCAGCGGGGCGAGCAGCTCCGCGAGGAGCACCGCGGCGAGGCCCGGACCGCCGCCGTCCAGGCTCACCGACACCGCGCACACCGGATCGGCGGGCGCGAGATCGGCCTCCGGCAGGCGTGCGGCGACCTCGGCCGCGGTCGTGTTCTCCGCCAGCGCCAGCCGGAGCAGCGGCTGGGCCGCCCGGTCTTCCATCCGCTTCGCGTCGTCGAGCCGGGTGCGTTCGAGACCGGCCAGCGTGGCCAGTTCCGCGGCCAGCTCCCGGTCGGCCGGCTCGTGGTCCCCGTCGAGCACGAGGAACCAGCTGACCACGCGATGGCCCGCCCGCGCGGCGGCGGACAGCAGGGTCACCGGGCCCGCGTCCGTCTCGACGACCTTCGGCAGCCGGTCCGCGCGCAGGAACCGCTCGGCCAGCAGCACCCGGCGGTCCGCGGCGAGCGTGTCCGCCGGTCCGGCGATCAGGCGTCCGGTGGCGCTCAGCACCCAGCAGTCCGCGCCCAGTTCGGTCGCGCCCGCGGCGATCAGGTTGGCGATGCCGCCGCCGTCCGCGACGGCCGCGACCAGCCGCCGGTACTGGTCGAGGAACCGGCCCGCCCCCGGTGTGCGCTCGGCGCGTTCCGCCGCCAGCCAGAGGATGGCCTGCTCGCTGATGGTGGCGAACGAGACGTTCACCGGGACTTCGATCAGCGGCACGCGATGCCGGCGGCAGGCCGCCACCATGTGGTCCGGCACCGGACCACCACCCCATTGGGCGGTTCCCGCGCCGAGTGCCGCGACGTCGGCCTCCGCGAGCGCGGCGACGAACGCTTCCGACTCGGCTGGGTTGTTCCACCACTCCATGCCGCTGAGCACGAGTTCCCCGCCGGTGAGATAACGCCGGGGGTCACGCAGCGTGGCAGTGAAGACACGCTCGAAACTCCGGTCGAGCTGGTCTTCTCCGACCAGCAGCGTGAGCCCGAGCTGCTCGGCCGCCAAGAGTGCGCTCAGTCGCACCGTGCCTCCAAGCTTCTTTTGTCCGTCTTTGGAGGAAAGCACGAAAACCACGTCCCCGCGCCCCCGTTCTTTCGGTGAATCCGCCGCTGGCCAGCCGCGGAACTCCCAGTGTGTACTGCTTCACAGCCCGGAAAGCGAGCGATCGGGCACAGCGAGGCGCGACGACGCGACGAGCGGGAGGCGACGGTACGGCATGAGTGATGCTTGCGAGCGAATCATGGACATCATGCGCCAAAAGGAATTGGACGCTGTCTCGCGGAGCGAGTCGATCGCATGAGCGAATCTTCACGGAGCGTGCTCACCCCGTTCCACGCCCTCTCCGGCGCCGCGGCCGAGCGCGAACTGCTCGCTTGCTGCGCCTCGCCGGTCTGGGCGGCGGCGATCGCGGCGGGCCGCCCGTATGACGACGTCGGCGCGGTGCTGCGTGCGTCGGACATGGAACTGGCGGTCCTCGGCTGGGACGAGATCGAGAAAGCGCTCTCCGCCCACCCGCGGATCGGCGAGCGGGCCGCGGGGCAGGGCCGCGAAGCGGCGTGGTCCCGTCGTGAGCAGTCCGCCGCCGCGACCGCGGACGCCACCGTCCTCGCGGAACTGGCCGAGGCGAACGCCGAGTACGAGCACGTCTTCGACCGGGTGTTCCTGATCTGTGCGAGCGGGCTGCCCGCGGCCGAGATCCTCGCGCACCTCAGAGCCCGCCTCGGCAACGACGAACAGGCCGAACGCGCCGTGGTCCGCGAGGAACTGCGCAAGATCGTCCGGCTGCGACTGGAGAGGTGGCTGTCTTGAGCCTGTCGACCCACGTCCTGGACGCCGCGAAGGGCCGGCCCGCCGCCGGACTCGGCGTCCGGCTCGACCGCCACGACGACACGGGCTGGGCCACGGTCGCCGAGGAGCGGACCGACACCGACGGCCGGATCACCGGCTGGTCCCCCGGCCCCGGCACGCACCGGCTCGTCTTCGACACCGGTGCCTACCTCGGCGCCGGCGCGTTCTACCCCGAGGTCACGGTGGCCTTCCGGATCGGCGATCCCGGCGAGCACTACCACGTCCCCCTGCTGCTGAGCCCCTACGCGTACTCGACCTACCGGGGCAGCTGAGCACTGTCCACTTCAGACATCCATTTCGGACCACGAGGAGCACGGAAAGATGGCGATCGTTCTCGGCGGGAACCGGTACGGCAAGGCCGAAGTCCGGCTCGTCCGCATCGACCGCGACGGCGAGGAGCACGGGATCACCGACCTCAACGTCAGCGTCGCGCTGTCCGGTGACATGGCCGACACGCACCTGAGCGGCGCGAACGACAAGGTGCTGGCCACCGACACGCAGAAGAACACCGTGTACGCCTTCGCCCGCGACGGCATCGGGTCCATCGAGGACTTCGCGCTGCGGCTGGCCCGGCACTTCGTCGACTCGCAGGAGAGCATCCACTTCGCGCGGGTCGCCATCGAGCGGTACTCGTGGTCGCGGCTGACGGTCGAGGGCGAACCGGCCCGGCATTCGTTCTCCCGCTCGGGCGACGGCACCCGCACCACCGTGGTGAGCTACGACGGCGAACGGTCGTGGGCGCTGTCCGGGATCACCGACCTGACCGTGCTCAACTCCACCGACTCCGAGTTCTGGGGTTTCCCGCGCGATCGGTACACGACGTTGCAGGAGACCAAGGACCGCATCCTCGCCACCGCCGTCAACGCGACCTGGCGGCACGCCACGACCGATGACGTCGACTGGGAAGCGAGCTACCGCGCCGCGCGCCAGAACCTGCTGGAGGCATTCGCGGCCACCTACAGTTTCTCGCTCCAGCAGACGCTGTACGCCATGGGCGAGCGGGTGCTCCAGCACGTCCCGGGAATCGCCGAGGTCCGGCTGAGCCTGCCGAACAAGCACCACTTCCTGACCGACCTCACCCCGTTCGGCATGGACAACCCCGGCGAGGTGTTCTACGCGGCGGACCGCCCCTATGGCCTCATCGAAGGCACCGTGCTGCGCGACGACGCGCCACCCGCCGGTCCGGCCTGGGACTGAGGGAGGAATCCACAGTGGACTTCTTGCGCCCCCGTAGCCTGGCCGAAGCCCTTGCCGCCAAAGCGGAACATCCCGACGCAGTCCCGATCGCGGGCGGTACCGACGTCATGGTGGAGCTGAACTTCGACCATCGCCGTCCCGCCGCCCTGCTGGACCTGAACCGGGTCGCCGAGCTGCACGAGCACGGCCGCCAGGACGGCCGGATCCGGATCGGCGCCGCGGTGCCCTACACCCGCATCATCGCCGAACTGGGCACGGAACTGCCCGGGCTGGCGATGGCCGCGCGGACCGTCGGCTCACCGCAGATCCGCAACCGGGGCAGCGTCGGCGGCAACCTCGGCGCCGCGTCCCCGGCGGGCGACAGCCATCCCGCCCTGCTGGCGGCCGACGCCGACGTCGAGATCGCGTCCGTCAGGGGCACCCGGATCGTGGCGGCGAAGGACTTCTACCTCGGGGTGAAGCGGAATGTGCTCGAACCGGACGAGCTGATCACCGCCGTCCACCTCGCGCCCGCCGACGGGCCGCAGCAGTTCAGCAAGGTCGGCACGCGCAACGCGATGGTGATCGCGGTCTGCGCCTTCGGCCTTGCCCTGCATCCCGCGCAACGGCGCGTCGGCACCGGGCTCGGTTCGGCCGCACCGACGCCCCGCGCGGCCACCTCCGCCGAGGAGTTCATCGCCGGTGAGCTGGACTGGGAATCGCCCAGGCCGCTGAACGACTCGGTGCTGCGCCGGTTCGGCGCGCTGGTCGCCGAGGCCGCGTCGCCGATCGACGACGTCCGGGGCAGCGCCGCCTATCGCAGGCACGCGCTGTCCGTGCTGGCCCGCCGCACCCTCGGCTGGGCCTGGTCCGACTACACCCGAGGAGGACGGGCATGCGCGTGAACCTGACCGTCAACGGCGAGAAACGCGAAGCCGACGACGTCTGGGAAGGGGAAAGCCTGCTCTACGTACTGCGGGAGCGGCTGGGCCTCCCCGGCTCGAAGAACGCTTGCGAGCAGGGCGAATGCGGCTCGTGCACGGTCTATCTCGACGGCGTCCCCGCGTGCTCCTGCCTGGTCGCGGCCGGACAGGCCGAGGGCCGCGAGGTCCGCACGGTCGAGGGGCTCGCCGACGGCGACCGGCTCGACCCGGTCCAGGAGTCCTTTGTGGAGACCGGTGCTGTCCAATGTGGATTCTGCACGCCGGGCCTGCTGGTCGCCGCGCACGACCTCCTCGAACGTAACACCGAGCCGAGCGACCCCGAGATCCGGGAAGCGCTCGCCGGGAACCTGTGCCGCTGCACCGGCTACGAGAAGATCCTGGCAGCGGTCCGGCTCGCCGCGTCGCGCCGCCGGGACAAGGAGGGGGCCCGATGAACGCGCCCGCCCGTTCCCCGCAGAACCTGGCCGACACCATCTCCGGCGGGGTCGGTGACAGTCCACTGAGGCCGGACGGCACGCTGAAGGTCCGCGGCGAGTTCGCCTACGCCTCCGACCTGTGGCACGAGAACATGTTGTGGGGCGCCACCCTGCGCAGCCCGCATCCGCACGCGCGCATCCTCGCCATCGACGTCTCGGCGGCGCTGGCCACGCCCGGGGTGCACGCGGTCCTCACCCACGAGGACGTCCCCGGCGAAAACGTTTACGGCCTGAAACACCAGGACACCCCGGTGCTCGCCGAAAACCTCGTGCGGTACCAAGGAGAACCCGTCGCACTGATCGCCGCCGACCACCCGGAGATCGCGCGGCAGGCGCTCAAGAAGATCCGGGTCGACTACGACGTGCTGGAGCCGATCACCGATCCTGAGCGCGCCGCCCATGACGACTCGCTGCCGAAACTGCACCCGAACGGCAACCTCGTGCGCTACCAGCGGATCGTCAAGGGCGACCCGGAAGCCAGGGCGGACGTGGTGGTCTCCGGCGTGTACGAAATCGGCATGCAGGACCAGGCTTTCCTCGGCCCGGAAGCAGGACTCGCCGTACCGGACGAGGACGGCGGCGTCGACCTCTACCTGGCGACGCAATGGCTCCACGTCGACCAGAAGCAGACCGCGCACGCGCTCGGGCTGCCGCCGGAGAAGGTGCGACTGACACTGTCCGGCGTCGGCGGCGCGTTCGGCGGCCGGGAGGACCTGAGCATGCAGGTCCACTCGTGCATGCTGGCGCTGCGCACCGGCCGCCCGGTGAAGATGTCGTACAACCGCGAGGAATCCTTCTTCGGCCACGTGCACCGCCACCCCGCGCGGATGTACTACGAGCACGGCGCGACTCGCGACGGCGAGCTGGTCTACGTCCGGGCGAGGCTGTACTTCGACGGCGGCGCCTACGCCTCCAAGACCCCGGTCGTGGTCGGCAACGGCACGACGCTGAGCGTCGGCCCGTACAACGTGCCCAACGCGCACATCGAGGGCTGGGGCGTCTACAGCAACAACCCGACCTGCGGCGCGATGCGCGGGCTCGGCGCGGTCCAGCCGACCTACGCCTACGAGTCCCAGATGGACAAACTCGCCGCCGCGCTCGGGATGGACCCGGCCGAACTGCGCGTCCGCAACGCGATGAGCGAGGGATCGACGACCGTCACCGGCCAGGTCGTCGACTTTCCCGCCCCCGTCGGCGAACTCGTCCAGCGCGTCCGGGATCTGCCGCTGCCGCCGGAAAACACCGACGCCGACATCCTGCAGTTGCCCGGTGGCGCGGCGAACACCACGCACGGCGAGGGGGTCGTGCGTGGTGTCGGCTACGGCGTGACGATCAAGAACATCTCCTACGCCGAAGGGCTGGACGACTATTCGACCGCCCGGGTGCGGCTGGAGGTGATCGGCGGCGAGCCGGTCGCGCTGGTGCACACCGCCGCGGCCGAGGTCGGCCAGGGCCTGGTCACCGTGCAGCAGCAGATCGCGCGCACCGAACTCGGCGTCCAGCGGGTCACCCTGCATCCGCACGACACGAGCGTCGGCGACGCCGGGTCCAGCTCGGCGTCCCGGCAGACCTACATCACCGGCGGCGCGGTGCGGAACGCGTGCCTCGCGGTGGCCGGGCAGGTGTACGCACTCGCCGCGCGCCGCCTCGGCGTGTCCCCGGACGGGCTGAGCCTGAGCGGCGGGAAGCTGACCGGCACCGACGGCGTCGTGCTGGCGGATCTCGCGGAGGTGCTCGGGGACGAGATCATCGAGGAGACCCGGGAATACCACCACCGCAAGACGTACCCGCTCGACCCCGAAACCGGTCAGGGCAACGCGCACGTGCAATACGGCTTCTCCGCGCACCGCGCCGTCGTCGACGTGGACACCGAACTCGGCCTGGTCAAGGTCGTCCAGCTGGACTGCGCCCAGGACGTCGGCAAGGCGGTGAACCCGGACGCCGTGCTCGGCCAGATCCACGGCGGATCGGCGCAGGGCCTCGGCCTCGCGGTCATGGAGGAGATCCAGGTCACCGGCGGGACCGTGCGCAACCCGTCGTTCACCGACTACCTCATCCCGACCATTCTCGACATGCCGCCGATGACCGTGGACGTGCTGGAGCGTCCCGATCCCCACGCGCCGTACGGCGTCCGGGGCGTCGGCGAGCCACCGACCATCTCCGCCACCCCGGCGATCGCGAACGCGATCCGCGCGGCCACCGGCCTCGCGCTCCCCCGCGTCCCGATCAAACCGGAACACATCACCGGCACCTGAACGACTTCCGGGAGAACAAATGCTCGTGCACACCGACCTCGAAACCGCGTGGCTCGCCGAAACGATCCGGCTGGCCACCGAGAACGTCGCGAACGGCGGCGGGCCCTTCGGCGCGCTGATCGCCCGCGACCACGAGATCGTCGCGACCGGCATCAACCGCGTCACCCCGAACCTCGACCCGACCGCGCACGCCGAAGTGACCGCGATCCGCGCGGCCTGCCAGGAACTCGGAACGTTCAAACTGGACGGTTGCGTGCTCGTTTCGAGCTGCGAGCCCTGCCCGATGTGCCTCAGCTCGGCGTTGTGGGCCAGGGTCGACCGCGTCATCTACGCGGGCGACCGCCACGACGCGGCCAAGGCCGGTTTCGACGACCGCGCCTTCTACGAGCTCTTCGACAAGCCGAGGGACAGCTGGGACGTACCCGTCGCCAGGCTGTCCACAGTAGACGGATTCGTTCCCTTCGCGGCCTGGCTGGACAACACCGCACGCGTCGAATACTGAGCCGAAAACCCACCGGAAATCGCCAGAACCTGGCCGAAACCGGTGCTGACCGGAGCACCAGAAAAACCCAAACGTCCCGCTCGCCCCGCCCCGTGCCATACGGGGCGCGGCGAAGCACGCCCACCGGCAAGGGAAGGACGCATGACCCGGACCCAGCCCGAGGCCCGCCTCGGCGTACCCGCCACCGCAGGCCGCCTCTCCCCGCTCGAACGTCTCTTCGCGATCCGCGGCCGCGGATCGACCGTCGGCCGCGAAGTCCGCGGCGGCATCACCACCTTCGTCGCGATGGCCTACATCGTGCTGCTCAACCCGCTCATCCTCGGCGCGTCGGCCGACATCACCGGCGCGCGGCTGACCTCGTCGCAGATCACCACCGCCACCGCGCTCGCCGCCGCGGTGATGACCGTCCTCATGGGACTGATCGGCAACGCCCCGCTCGCTTTGGCGGCGGGGCTGGGCATCAACGGCATCGTGGCCTTCCAGATGGCACCGGCGATGACCTGGGCGCAGGCATTCGGGCTGGTCGTGCTCGAAGGCGTCTGCATCGTGCTGATGGCCGCGAGCGGCATCCGCCAGCGGATCATGGACGCGATCCCGAAGGCGCTGAAGACCGCCATCACCGTTGGCGTCGGCCTCTACCTCGCGCTGGTCGGCCTGGTCAGCGCCGGTTTCGTGACCAGGACGCCGGACGCCGCGCACAGCACCGTGCCGGTCCGGCTCGGGCTGAACGGGCATCTGTCCGGCTGGCCGATCGCGGTGTTCTGCTTCGCGCTGCTGCTGATGACCGTGCTGACCGCGCGGAAGGTGCCCGGCGCGGTGCTGATCAGCATCGGCGCGGCCACCGTGCTCGCGGTCGTGCTCAACCAGGGCTTCGGCGTCTCCGGCTGGGGTCTGGTGGAGCCGAGGGTGCCCGATCACCTGCTCGCGGCGCCGGACTTCGGGCTGTTCGGGCACGTCGACCTGTTCGGCGGCTTCGTCTCGGCCGGGCCCATCGCGGCGACGGTGTTCCTGTTCACCCTGGTGCTTTCCGGCTTCTTCGACGCGATGGGCACGATCACCAGCGTCTCCGACGAGGCCGGGCTGTCCCGGGACGGGAAGGTGCCGCGGATGGGCCGGATCCTGCTCGTCGACGGCGCCGGTGCGGTGATGGGCGGGGTCAGCGGTGCCTCCCCCAACACCGTGTTCCTCGAATCCGCGGCCGGGGTCGGCGAGGGCGCGCGGACCGGGCTGGCGAGCGTGGTCACCGGGGCGCTGTTCGCTGCCACCCTGCTGTTCACCCCGCTGGCCGACGTCGTCCCGGCGCAGGCGGCGGCGCCCGCGCTCGTGGTGATCGGCGGGATGATGATGGCGCAGTGCCGCAACATCCCTTGGCACGACACGGATTACGTGATCCCGGTGTTCCTCACGGTGGCGGTCATCCCGTTCACCTACTCGATCACCAACGGCGTCGGCGCCGGGCTCATCGCGTTCGTGCTGATCAAGACCTGCAAGGGCCGGTGGCGCGAGGCGGGCTGGCTGCTCACCGTGCTCGCGCTGATCTTCGGCGTCTACTTCGGCGTCACCGGCATCGAAGCTCTCTTCACATAAGGAGCGAGAAATGGCCTTGATGTTCCTCAACGGCGGAGCCATGCGGGGTGAGCCACTGCACCACCTCCTCGGCGACGCCCCGCTCGTCACGGCGACCAAGACGGCGCCGAAGTACCGTTTCTACTCCGTCGGCGACGCCTGCCCCGCGCTCTATCCGGTATCGCACGGCGGGGCCGCGGTGTCCGGCGAGGTGTACGACCTCTCGATGGACGTCCTGCGCGACCGCGTCCTGCCGAGCGAACCGCACGAACTGGAGCTCGGCGTCGTCGAACTCGCCGATGGCAGTTCGGCCTTCGCCATGTTGCTGCGTCGTCCCTACACCTCGCATGTCCAGCTCACCGACATCACCGAGATCGGCGACTGGCGGGCCTACCGGGCCGGCACGAAGAAGCCGTGAGCGGGCCCCACGTCCTGGTGGCGCCGGACAAGTTCAAGGGTTCCCTGACCGCCGCCGAGGTCGCCGGCGCCATCGCGGCCGGGATCGGTTCCGTCGTCCCCGGCGTCCCGGTGCGTACCTTGCCGGTGGCCGACGGGGGTGACGGGACCGTCGCCGCGGCGGTCGCCGCCGGTTTCCGCCGCGTCGACGTCCCCGCGCGGGGCCCGACCGGGCAGCGGATCACCGCCTCCTTCGCGCTTTCGGGCGACACCGCGATAGTGGAGCTGGCGGAGGCGTCCGGGCTGCACCGGCTCCCTGGCGACGTGCCCGCCCCCTTGACCGCGTCCAGCGCGGGCACCGGGGACCTGATCGCCGCGGCGGTGCGGTCCGGTGCCCGCCGGATCGTGCTCGGGGTGGGCGGCAGCGCCTGCAGTGACGGCGGAGCGGGCCTGCTGACCGCGCTCGGCGCCCGGCTGCTCGACTCCTCGGGTGCGGAGCTCGCCCCCGGCGGCGCCGCATTGCGGGAGCTGCACCGCCTCGAACTGTCCGATCTGGACCCCGCATTGTCCGAAGTGGACATCGAGTTGGCGAGCGATGTCGACAACCCGCTGCTCGGCCCGCACGGTGCCGCCGCGGTCTACGGACCACAGAAAGGGGCGGGCCCGGCGGCGGTCCGGGTACTGGAGGACGGGCTGCGCCGCTGGGCCGAGGTCGCCGGCCCAGCGGACGCGGCGCGCCCCGGGGCGGGCGCGGCGGGCGGCGTCGGATTCGCCGCGCTCGCCGTACTGCACGCGCGCAGGCGTCCCGGGATCGAGTTGCTCACCGAACTGCTCGGGTTCGACGACGCCCTGCGTGACGCCCGGCTCGTCGTTACCGGTGAGGGTTCGCTCGACGAGCAGACCCTGCGCGGCAAGGCGCCCTCGGGAGTCGCGGCGAGGGCGCGGAAGGCGGCCGTTCCGGTGGTCGCCGTCGCGGGCCGCTGCCTGCTCACCACCGCCGCGCTGCGGGACTCGGGCTTCGAGGCCGCGTACGCGCTGACCGATGTCGAGCCGGACCCGGCTCGCTGTATCGCCGCCGCCGGACCGTTGCTGACCATGGTGTCCGCGCGGCTGGCCGAAGACTGGCTGAGGAGCCCATGACCGACCTCGTACTGCGTTCGGACCAGGTCCACACCCCCGGCGGCCCCCGTCCCGCCGCCGTCTGTGTCCACAACGGACGGATCACCGCCGTACTCGACCGGAATTCCATTGTGGACACCGCGCGCGACGTCGACCTCGGCGGCCTCGCCCTGCTTCCCGGGCTGGTGGACACCCACGTGCACGTCAACGAACCCGGCCGCACCGAATGGGAGGGTTTCGCCACCGCGACGGCGGCCGCGGCGGCGGGCGGGGTCACCACGATCCTCGACATGCCGCTGAACAGCCTGCCGCCCACGGTGACCGCCGGCGCGCTGGCGGTCAAACGCGCGGCGGCGGCCGGGCAGTGCGTGGTGGACGTCGGTTTCTGGGGCGGGGCGATCCCCGGCAACCTCGACGATCTCGCCGGGTTGCACGAGGCGGGCGTCTTCGGCTTCAAATGTTTTCTCTCTCCGTCCGGAGTGGACGAATTCCCGCCGCTGGACTGGGCGGGACTCGACGCCGCGCTGGCCGAACTGTCCAAGATGGACGCGTTGCTGATCGTGCACGCCGAGGACGCGGCCGAACTGGACGCGGCCCCGGCGGCGGGCGAGTCCTATCCGGACTTCCTCGCCTCGCGCCCGGAATCGGCCGAACAGCGAGCCATCGACGGACTGATCGACCGCGCGACGCGGCATTCCGCGCGGACGCACGTCCTGCACCTTTCCTCGGCCGCCGCGCTCGGCCGGATCGCCGACGCCCGGGCGGCCGGGGTGCGGATCACCGCCGAAACCTGCCCGCACTACCTGACGCTGGCCGCCGAACGGATCCCGGACGGAGCGACGGAGTTCAAGTGCTGCCCGCCGATCCGGGACGACGTCAACCGGGACCGGCTGTGGCGAGGGCTCACCGACGGCGTCATCGACTGCGTGGTCAGCGATCACTCGCCCTCGACGCCCGAACTGAAGCGAGGCGGGTTCGGCGAGGCGTGGGGCGGGGTGTCCTCGCTGCAGCTGGGCTTGCCCGCCGTCTGGACCGAGGCGCGACGCCGCGGGCACTCGCTTTCCACCGTCGTACGCTGGATGGCCACCGCGCCCGCGGACCTCGCGGGACTGTCCGGCAAGGGACGGATCGCCCCCGGCCGCGACGCGGACCTGGTCGCCTTCGCCCCTGACGAGGAGTTCACCGTCGACGTCGGCGGGTTGCGGCACCGGCACCCGATCACGCCGTACGCCGGGGCGCGGCTGCACGGCGTCGTCCACCGGACCTGGCTGCGCGGCCGGGAGATCGACGGCGAGCCCACCGGAGTTCTGTTGTCCCGAGAGAGGAAAGCATGACCACCGAACCGACCACCCTGCCCGACCTCGCGTCCCGGCCGCACGGCGGCACCGTCCTGGCCGCCAGCGACGAGTTCTTCGCCGACAAGGAAAACCTCATCAAGGCCGAGGACCCGGCCTTCCGGCCGCACACCTTCACCCCGAAGGGCCAGGAGTACGACGGCTGGGAGACCCGCAGGCGCTTCGGCAGGACCGGTGGGCACGACTGGGTGCTGCTCCGGCTCGGCGCCCCCGGCATCGTGCGCGCGATCGACGTGGACACCTCGTTCTTCCTCGGCAACTATCCGGAACGCTGCCGGGTCGAAGCGACCGGAGTCGAGGGCTACCCCGGCGTCGAGGAGCTGGCAGCCGCCGAGTGGTTCGAGCTGCTGCCGGAGAGCCCGCTGGCGGGCGGCACGCACAATGTGTTCACAGTGGACAGTCCCCGCCGGGTCACGCACATCCGGCTGCACATCCTCCCGGACGGCGGAATCGCCCGGCTGCGAGTGCACGGCGAAGTCGTTCCCGATCCCCGCGACCTGTCCGGGCTGCCGTTCGACCTCGCGGCGACCCTGAACGGCGGCACCGTGCTCCGGTGCAGCGACAGCTTCTTCTCCCCGCCCGCCAACATGCTCCAGCCCGGCGAGTCCCGGTTCATGGCCGACGGCTGGGAAACCGCCCGCCGCCGCGACGACGGACACGACTGGGCGGTGCTGTCGCTAGCCTGCGCGGCGACCCCAGTGGTCGCGGAGATAGCCACCACGCACTACCTCGGCAATTCACCGGACCGCGTCGCACTGTCCGGTGTGGACAGCGCGACCGCGTCACCCGATGACGACACGGCGTGGTTCCCGCTGCTGCCCGAGACGAAGCTGCTGCCGGACACCACCCACCGGTTCCGGCTCGCCGCGGACCGTCCGGTCACCCACGTCCGGATCGACAGTCACCCCGACGGCGGCATCGGCCGCTTCCGCCTCTACGGCGAGCTGACCGCCCAGGCGGTCCACGACCTGACGGCCCGGTGGTTCACCTCGCTCCCCCTGGCCCAGGCCGTCCAGGTACTGGCCGCCGCCGGGCTGCCCGGCGAGCTGGCCGACCGTCCGGTGACCGCGGTGCCGGACCTGCTCAAAGCCCTGCTGGGCAAGGACTCGTGAGCGTTCCGACCGCTTCGAACCGTTCGGAACGCTCATGAGTCCTTGGTGCCCCACGCGTTCGGGATAGGCGGAGGTCAGCGGACTCGCCGGGCGGAAGGCTCGCGGATCAGGCGGCCAGGGTGGTCCGGCCCGCCACCACGACGCGCGCCACCTCGGCGATACGCCGGCCGAGTTGACGCGCGGTGGCGATGTCGGCCTTGTGCACCGCATCGGGTCCTTCGTCGTTGTTGCTCTGCGCGCCCGCGCCGAGGAAGAACCCGAGGCGGTTGACGTCGTGCTCGGACGCGGTCGAAGTGTTCCAGCCCGGGTGGAGGCCCAGGTTCACCCAGTGCATGCCGTGCTGGGCGGCGAGCACGGTGAAGTACTGGAGGGTGTTGAACTTGTCGCCGCTCTTCGAGCCCGAGTTGGTGAAGCCGGCGGCGAGCTTGTCGCGCCAGACGCTGTCGTACCAGCGCTTCGAGCTGATCTCGGCGAAGGTGTGGAACGCGGCGGACGCGGTGCCCATGTAGGTGGGCGAGCCGAAGACGATCGCGTCCGACGCGTCCAGCAGCTCCCACTGCTCGTCGGACATCTTGTCGATCTCGATCAGGTGAACGGCGGCCCCGGTTTCGGCGGCGCCGTCCCGGACGGCTTCGGCGAGGACGGCGGTGTGGCCGTAGCCGGAGTGGTAGGCGATGGACACGGCAGGCGTGGTCACGGGCACAGGCTCCTTCGGATTCGCTCCCGGCCGCGGGATCGCGCCGGGGATGACCTCTCCAGGAAAGCACTAACTAATCGAAAGCGCAATCCATGGGTTAGCGCTACCGAGTGGTAAGCTTGTGTCCATGAGCAGCGCGCCCGACACCGAGATCTGCACCGGAGACGAAGCGGTCTTCGACGTGTTCGCGCGCACCTGCCCGTCGCGCACCGCACTGGAGCACGTCACGGGCAAATGGGGCAGCCTGACCCTCGGCGCGCTCGGCAAGGGCACGGCCCGCTTCAACGAGCTGCGGCGCCGGGTCGACGGCGTCAGCGAGAAGATGCTGTCCCAGACCCTGCACGCGCTGGAGCGCGACGGCCTGGTGCACCGCGAGGCCCAGCCCACCAATCCCCCGCGCGTGGACTACGCGCTGACCCCGCTCGGCGAAACGATCACGAAGCAGCTGCTGACCCTGATCGACCTCGTGGAAGGCCGGATGCCCGAGGTCCTCGACGCCCAGCGACGCTACGACACCGAAGACCGCGCCTGAGCGCCTGTCCGCTATCCGGACACCTCGTTCCGTCAAACGGGCGCATTTCCTTACGGCGGCGGCCGTCCGTTGCCAGAATCGTCGCCATGACGACCTCACAGCGGTGGATGCCCAACTACGGCGAGCCCTACCAGCCGGTCCCCTACCAGCCGCCGAGGATGGCAGCGGGCGAATCGGTCACCAAGGCGGCGGAGCTGCGGCAGCGGATGGAGCAGCGGCGGACCGTCCGGATGTTCGCCTCCGACCCGGTGCCCGAGCAGGTCGTGCTGGACGCGATCGCCACGGCCTCGACCGCGCCGAGCGGCGCGCACCAGCAGCCGTGGACGTTCGTCCTGGTCACCGACCCCGACATCCGGCAGCGGATCAGGGAGGAGGCCGAGGCGGAGGAACGGGTCTCCTACGACGGCAGGCTCGGCGAGGAGTGGCTGTCCGCGCTGCGCCCGCTGGGCACGGACGCGATCAAACCCCACCTCACCGACGCTCCTTACCTGATCGTGGTGTTCCAGCAGCGGTACCACCTGATGGACGACGGCCGCACGCACAAGCACTACTACGTCGACGAGTCGGTCGGCATCGCGGTCGGGATGCTGCTCACCGCGCTGCAGGTGGCCGGGCTCTCCGCGCTGACCCACACGCCGTCGCCGATGCGGTTCCTCGCCGAGGTCCTCGGCAGGCCACGCAACGAAAAGGCCTTCGCGGTGATCCCGGTCGGCTATCCGGCCGAGGACTGCGTCGTCCCCGACCTGCGGCGCAAATCCCTCGACCAGGTGCTGATCCGGGTCTGAACGTCCGATACCGAACGTTCGGACCCGCGACCCTTCGCTACGACCGACAGGCCTTGAGGTGCGCCAGTAACGCGCCGAAGGAGGGCGCGCCGACGACCAGCACCGGACGAATGTGGTCGGGCAACGCGGCCTGCTTGCTGTCGCGGACCCCGACCAGCCCGTCCCCGGTGCCGACGTCGACGCAGGCGTTCTCCTCGAAGTGCGAATGGCTGCTCGTGTGCCAGCCGGTCAGGTTGGTGTACCGGGTACGCATGGGTGGCCTCCCTGTCCTCGGATGTTCCGACTGGGGTCCGCGCCGGTCCCGAGGTCTGGGGGCTCCCCGGTGGATCGCACCGGGAGGTCCTGAGCGGTTCCCTCTCTCAGGGTAAGCGGCGGCGCACACGGGGTAAACCGCCACCCGGCGGCGTGATGAGGACCGGGCACGCCGCATGGTGCGTCAGCGTCCGCCCTGTCGAGCCGAGGGTCAGCCCGGACAGGCCACCCCGGCCCCGGCTGCCGACCACGATCAGCCGAGCCTGGTGGCTCAGTGTCACCAGGCAGTGCCGTGGCCGTTCGGCGACCACCATCCGCTCGACCGCGACGATCGGATGCCGTTCGGCACGAGACCGCAGCCGCTCCCCGAGCAACCGCCAGCCCTTCTGCTGCGCGGCGCGGCCACCGCCGGACAGCATGGTTTCGCGATCATGGCAGGCGTGCACCGCGAGCAGTTCCGCCCCGGCCAGTGCCGCCGCCGTGAACGCGGCGTCGATGGCCGTCTCGCCCGCCGGGCTGCCGTCCACGCCGAGCACGACCGGCCCGTCCGGCCGCGCGTGTCCCCGGACGACCGCCACCGGGCAGCGCGCCTTGGCGAGCAGATCCGCCACCGGAGCCCCGTAGAACCAGCCGAGCAGGCGGCCGTGCTCCGGCGGCCCGACCACGATCAGCGCGGCGCCCGCGGTCCCCGCGAGCAGCGCGGTCAGCGGGTCGGTGTCCATCGACTGCGCGAACACCGGGACCCCTGGCACGGCTTCGCCCGCGATCGACGCCGCGGCTTCGAGCAGCGAGGACGACGACGCCCGCTTCCCCGCGTACCACTCGGGCGGCAGGGTCAGTGTGCCGCCGGGGTCCGGCAAGGTCATCGCGTGGCGCAGGACCAGCCGCGTACCGCGTCGCCGTGCCTCTTCCGCCGCCCAGCGCAGGGCGTGCCCGGCCGCGTCGGAACCGTCGACGCCCACCACGACCGCTCCGTCCACAACGGACTCCACGAGTGTCGCCCGCCCGGTTTCTCCCGCATCCGCCATCGTCTTCTCCTCACCGACGTCCGCGGGACCGCACGCCCGGAACCCGTCGTCCCCTCAGCTTCGCGGTCGGGCTCGTACGGCGCGCAGAGTCGAACGGCCCAGAGACCGGGCGCCACATGGCCCCGGCTCGGTGATGCGGATGCATCAGTCCCGGGTCACGGTGTCCGGCGGTGCAGCGTCGCCGCGCCCAGTACCAGCGCGAGCACCGCGCATCCGGCGACGACGAGCATGTCGCGCAGCAGTGTGCCGTCGATCGCGCCGGAGCGGGTCACCTGCGTCAGCGCGTCGACTGCGTAGGACAGCGGGAGCACGTCCGAGAGCCACCGCAGCGCCCAGCCCATGCTCTCGCGGGGCACGAACAGCCCGCACAGCAGGAACTGCGGCAGCACGAAGACCGGCATGAACTGGACGGCCTGGAACTCGGTGCGGGCGAACGCGCTCACGAACAGCCCGAGCGCGGTCCCGAGCAGCGCGTCGAGCACGGTGATCAGCAGCAGTGTCCACACCGGACCGGCGAGGTCGAGGCCGAGCCAGGCGAGGCACACCGTCACCGCGACCCCGACCTGGACCAGCGCGAGCAGGCCGAACGCCAGCGCGTAGCCGCACAGCAGGTCCAGCCTGCCGATCGGCAGGGTCATCAGGCGTTCGAAGGTGCCGCCGGTCCGCTCGCGCAACGTGGTGATCGAGGTGAGCAGGAACATGATCGTGAACGGGAAGATCCCGAGCAGCGCCGGTGCCACGGCGCTGAAGGCGGGGGCGGAGTTCAGCACGTAACGCAGCAGGATCATCAGGATCGACGGCACCCCGATCAGCAGCACCACGGTCCTCGGGTCGTGCCGGAGCTGGGTGAGGATGCGCCGGGCGGTGGCGAGAGTGACGGACGCGCGCATCACGCCTCCCTGTCCCGGATCAGGCGCAGGAACGCCGGTTCCAGGCTGCCGGTCCCCGTGCGCCGCAGCAACGCCTCGGGGGTGTCGTCCGCCAGCAGGGCGCCGTCGCGCATCAGCAGCAGGCGGCGGCAGCGCGCGGCCTCGTCCATCACGTGGCTGGAGACGAGCAGCGTGACACCGTCGGCGGCCAGCGCGTGGAACAGCGTCCACAGCTCGTCCCGCAGTTCGGGGTCCGAGCCGACGGTCGGCTCGTCGAGCACCAGCAGCTCCGGGGAACCGAGCAGCGCGACGGCGAGGTTGGCCCGGCCACGCTGTCCGCCGGAAAGCCGCCCCACGAGGACGCCGGCGCTCGCGGCGAGGCCAACCCTGGCGATCGCGTCGTCCACAGTGGACGTCTTGGCACCGAGGACGGTGGCGAAGTAGCGCAGCGACTCGGTCACCGTGAGATCGGCGTAGAGCGCGGGATCCTGTGTGGCGTAACCGATCCGATCGCGCAGCCACGGGCTACCGGCGGGGTGCCCGAGCACGGTCACCGTGCCTCCGGCGACGAGTTGCACCCCGACGATCGAACGCATCAGCGTGCTCTTCCCGCAGCCGTTCGGGCCGAGCAGCCCGGTAACACTGCCACGCGCGACGGTGAACCCGAGACCGTCGAGCACGGTGCGGCCGCCCCGGATCACCCGGAGGCCATCGACCACGATCGCGGGCTCAGTGCTCATCACGCGCTCCGTCACGGACCGCTCGCCGTCGAGCCGCCCCAGCCCATTGTGCACCCCGGACCGCGGGAATCCCAGGGTCAGGCCCGCTCCTGCCGGGGAATCAGCGCCTCGACGCGCACCACGCCGCGCAGTGCTTCCCTGGCCCGACGCTCCATTGTGTACTCGGTGACGGCGCGGCCGCTCTGCGCGGACACCGCGAAGGCACCGCGGCCGAAGAAGTACGTCAGGACGAGTTTGCGCGCCTGCCGTTCGCCGTCCTCGGTGAACTCGACCGAGACACACCGCAGCGAAGCGCCGAACCCGGCCAGCGCCAGCCGTTCCGTGATGTCCACGAGATCGGCGAGCAGGCGCACGAGGTCGCCGTCCCGGCGCCAGCACCGCACCGTGCTGCGGCCACGGACGTCCTGGGTGACCACGTTGTGCAGGAAGGCGTCCCCCGCGGTCGCCGCGATGATCTCGGCCTGGGTCCGCTCGGCGGCGTCCCGCGGCACGAAGGAGATCGTGCCGCGGCCGGCGGACACCAGCCCCAGCGCCGCGCGGAGCCGGACCGCGGCGACCGGGACGGCGTCGAGGGCCTGCAGGTGGGCACGCAGCATCCGGCGGCTTCGCACGGTGGAAAGCAGGGTCATCTCCGTCTCCGTCCCGGGCGGGCGCGCACGGCCTGGACACCGTCCGCGCCCGCCCAATCCGCCGACGGTAGGCCGTGACCCGGTGACCGCGCTGCGTACGTTGGGCCCTGGCGGCGGGGACTTAGGTCACTGTCCACAACGGACTCGAAACCCATGCGAGGCTCAGCCGTTACCGGGAACCTCTCAGTACGCCGGGCCTGTCGCCCTCGACGCGTGCCGGGCCCACCGGACCAGGACGACCAGCAGGGCCAGCTCCAGCACCGCCATCAGCCGTTCGACGAGCCCGGTGGCGACGGTCGGGAGATGGCCGCCCAGCACGACGTTCACCGCGAACGGGACGATGAAGGGCAGGTAGAACGGGATCGACGCGAGCGAGAGCCACCGGGACCACCGCGCGAAGCGGCTCCACGGGAGCCAGGCCCGGTGCCGCCTGCCGAGCAGCCAGCCGACCACGGGGAGGCTCACACAGCTCACCGCGGTGGCGTAGAGGTGGGCCTTCCCGGCAGGAGTGACCGCCCCGCCCTGCGGGTCCTTGCTGAACGCGGCCACGATGAGCACGCTCAGGCACCACACGAGCATCACCGACACCGCGAACGGACCGCGCAGCACCCGCCCGCGGTACAACGCCACCAGCGCCGCGGCCGAGCCCGCGCTGGTCAGGATCAGCGAGCCGTCCCACAGCCACCACCCTGGGCAGAGCGCGTAGTCCGACAGCATCGCGGTCACCGGGTCGATCGGCCCCCAGTACCGGTCCACGTGCAGCACCACGAGCAGCAGGGCGGCGAGCGCGAACGCGCCCAGCGCGACCGAGGTGAACGGGCCGAACCGGCGGTGCGGGCCCGGCACGAGCGGTTCCGGCCGCGCGAGTACCGGGACAGAGGGACTCGAGGACATGCGCGGGGACCCTAGCCGACGGCATCCCGGCACCGATCGGGGCGGGGTGCCGGGGATTGTTCATCACACACCGGCTTCGGACATCGGCACCCGATCACCCACGAACAGAACGGAGGGCCACAAAATGACGCACCGGGAACATACCCGCGATTTCGCGACGGTGATTTTCCCACGACTCCCCCGAACGCGACCGGTTATCGCGAAACCCCGAAGGGACATTCGGGCAATTCACCGATCCGAACACACCGCCGGAGAGTGCCATCCTTACGGCGGGAACCCGACATTTCGATGACGCAAACCGGACAACTCCCCCTTTCCGGTCCGATAGCGCCGACGCCGGCGGAGGGTTCTTGTTTCCACGCAGCGCGACCGGCCGGATACGAACAGCGAAAGCACCCGTCCCACTCGCGGAAACTGTGCGGAAATCACCGGCTACCGGATCCCCCATCGGAAACCGGGGGCCGAGCGGGAATACCCGGGCCCGTGCCAGGCCCGGCGCGATGGAACCTTCCGGGCGAAACGCCCCGGGAGTGCTTCCCCGCGACGGCCCGTAGCGGAAGGATGACCGCCATGCGCGACACACAGCCCGTACCGGACGGGGTCGACCTCGACAAGCCGAACGCCGCCCGCATCTACGACTGGCTCCTCGGCGGCACCGCGAACTGGGCCATCGATCGCGAGTTCGGGGCCAGAGCGGTGGAGACCTTCCCGCTCGCCCCCATCCTCGCGAGGACGAACCGCGAGTTCCTCGGCCGGGGCGTGCACTACCTGGCACGCAACGGCGTCGAACAGTTCCTCGACCTCGGCTCCGGGGTCCCGACGGTGGGCAACGTGCACGAGATCGCGGACCGGGTGAACCCGCGCAGCCGCTGCGTGTACGTCGACATCGAGCCGGTCGCCGTCGCGCACGCGAGGGTGCTGCTGGAACGGCACGGCGACCCGGACCGGCACGCCGTCGTCCAGGGCGACCTGCGTGACGTCGAGGAGGTCTGGGAACGCGCGCTGGACACCGGTGTGCTCGACCCGGCGAAACCGATCGGGCTCATCCTGGTGGCCGTCCTGCACTTCATCGCCCCGGAGGACCGCCCGCACGACCTCGTCGCCCGGTATCGCGACGCGCTCCCGCAGGGCTCCTACCTGCTCTCGTCCCACGGGACCGAGGACGGCACCCCGCAGGCCGACGCCGCCAAGCGGGCCGAACTCCGGGCGCAGTACAACCGCTCCGGCAATGCCGTGTTCTCGCGCACCCGCACCGAGTTCGGCCGCTTCTTCGACGGGTTCGACCTGGTCGACCCCGGCCTCGTGTGGCTGCCGGAATGGCACCTCGACGAGCAGCCGTCGGCCGCGAGCGAGGCGTTGACGAGCAATCCCGCCGAGTCCTGCAGCCTCGGCGCGCTCGGCCGCAAACCGTGAGGCGCCCCGCGCGGGACGGCGGCCGCTAGGGCAGTACCGACCGGACCGCCTCCGCCGACCGGCCGACGACGGCCGTCCCGTCGTCGGCCGTGATGATCGGCCGCTGGATCAGGATCGGCCGCGCAACCAGCGCGTCGATCCACCGGCCGCGCGTCCCCGCCGTCCGTTCCCACGAGGCCAGGCCCAGCTCGGCGGCGGCTTCCTCGCCCAGCCGCGCCACATCCCACGGTTCGAGGCCGAGCCGCTCCAGCACCGCACCGAGTTCCGCGGCGGAGGGCGGCTCCTCCAGGTAGCGACGCACGGTGTAGGCCGCGCCCGCCTCGTCGAGCAGCGACAGCGCCGACGCGCATTTGGAGCAGGCGGGGTTGATCCAGATTTCCATGCCCCACACCTACCGCATGCTCGCGCGCGCCCGACAAGCCGGTCCCGGACCGGGCCGAAGACGCGGGAATCGTCGCAGGTCCGCCACAGGACTAAACCACCTCACCGACACCCCGGTTAGTCCACTGTGGACTCAACGGGAACGCGGGACGTTCCGTCGCGCGCACCAGCGGACGTTCGCCCGCTCGCCCCATTCATCTCCACTTCCCGGCGGAAAGAACTGAATTAACGCGGCGAATCGCCGAAGAACTCCCACACCAACGCGACTGCGGTAATTGCACGGCCTGGTTACCGCTCCCGACCTAACGACCGCTGTAATTCTCACAACACGGACGGGGGTACCTCCCGGAAGATCGATGCACTAACTTCGACACTCGTTCGGTAAGACTCCGCGCCGCCGCTTCGAGGAGTTGGAAACCGTGCTCAATCGCTGCGACCTCGGTCGCATGCCGCGCATCTGTACACGGGGTATCCAGATAGCCTGGCATCAGGGGGAAAACCCACACCGGCTCTGAAACGCCGCCGAGTACGGCCACGTGTCCCTGCACGCGTCGCCGTACCACCTGCCGACCTGGTCCGGCCGGCGGGACATTTCACACCGCGCGTCAGCCCAGCACCCGCGCGCGCGGCCAGCAGTATCACCTGCCTATTTCACTGCCGCCTGCCCTTTGGGGCGGAAGTTGTTTCGTTCATTACAGAAAAAGGTGCGAGGGATGAAGAATTACTTTGACGTACCGGAACGCCGGCCGTGGGAAGACGCGCCGCCGACCGGGTTCGACGGGCCTGACGAGGGGATCGTCGTTCGCAAGTACGGCGGCTCGTCGCTGGCGACGCCCGAACTCGTGCACGGGGTCGCGCAGGAAGTGGCCGGACTGGTCCGGACCGGCAAGCACGTCGTGGTCGTCGTCTCCGCGATGGGGAACACCACCGACGAGCTGGTGGCGCTCGCCGGGCAGTTCGCCGACCAGCCCGATCCGCGGGAACTCGACCAGATGATGGCGACCGGGGAACAGCTTTCGGCGGCGGCGCTGGCGCTCGCGCTCACCCGCCGCGGGGTGAAAGCCGTGTCGCTGTCCGGGGATCAGGCCGGCATCGTCGTCGGCGGCGAACCGGGGTCGGGCACGATCGTGCGGATCGACCCGACCAGGATCGTCGAGCGGATGCGGGACGAGCAGGTCGTCGTGGTCGCCGGATTCCAGGGCCGCGACGCCACCGGCGAACTGCTCACGCTGGGCCGGGGCGGCTCGGACACCACCGCTGTCGCACTGGCGGCGGCGCTGGGCAGCCCCACCTGCGACATCTGCACCGACGTGCAGGGCGTGCGGACCGCGGACCCGCGGATCGTGCCGGAAACCCAGCCGGTACCGACGATCGCCTACGAGGTCATGACGGAACTGGCCCACCACGGCGCCCGCGTCCTGCATCCGCGGTCGGTGGAACTGGCCGAGCGGCATGGGGTTTCGGTACGGGTACTGCATTCCTCGCGGCCGGGACCCGGCACCATGGTCGAAGCGGCGGAACCGCTCGAAGGCGGTCCCGAGGTGATCGGCGTCGCGCACGAGCGCGACGTCCGGCAGGTCCGGCTCATGGGCCCCCGGTTGCTGGCGGGCGGGACCGCCCGCGTGCTGGCCAGGCTGGCCGCCAGCGGCTTGAGACCGGACACGCTCACCTGGCCCGATCCGGACGTTCTCTGGTTCACCGTGCGCGGTTCCGCGCCGCTGGCGGGGCCCGTCCGCGAACTCGCCGAAGAACTGGGGGCGCACTGGGAAATCGACGAGGACCTCGGCGCGGTGTCCGTGGTGGGCACCGGTCTCCTCGACGACCCCGGTCATCTTTCCGCGCTGCTGCGCGTCGTGGGGGAACTCGGCGTCACCGTGCCGACCATGGCCACCTCGCCGTCCCGGCTCACCGCCGTCCTCCCCGCCGACCGGCTCGACACCGCGGTCCGGGCGCTGCACGAGGCGTTCGGCCTGAACGTGCCCGCCGAGGCCCGGCGGTGAGCCCGCGCGAAGCACCCGTCGGCCTGCTCGCCGACGAGGGCCGGGTGCTGACCTGCGGCGGTTTCGACCAGGAAATCCGCTGGCACAGCGGAGAACGACTGGAGCAGTTGTTCGAGCAACGGTGCGATCTGCTGCCCGCCGGCACTCTCGCCGTGGACGCGGGCGATGTCCGGCTCACCTTCGCCGAACTCGACGAGCGGGCCAACCGGCTCGGCCGTCACCTGCTCGCCCAAGGAGTACTCGCGGGCGACCGGATCGGGCTGTTGTTCGACCAGCCGGTGCAGACCTACGTCGCGATGCTGGCGGTACTCAAGATCAACGCCGGCTACGTCCCGCTCGACACGGCCTTCCCGGACGATCGCCTTGCCTACATCGCGCGGGACGCCGGCGTGCGGATGGTGCTGACGCTGTCGGCACTGCGCGACCGGTTCGAACGCGGGAGCGTCGACCTGGTCTGTGTCGACGAGGACGAGCCGCAGCTCGCCGCCCGGCCGGGCGGACGCCTGAGCAGGGCGGAAAAGGGCGAGCCCGCGGACGAACTCTGTTACATCATCTACACCTCGGGGTCGACGGGCCGGCCCAAGGGCGTGCCGATCGACCACGGGAGCATCTGCAACTTCGTCCGCGTGGCGTCGGAGGTCTACGGCATCGAGTCCGGCGACCGGATGTACCAGGGCATGACGATCGCCTTCGACTTCTCGGTCGAGGAGATCTGGGTACCCCTGCTGTCCGGCGCGACGCTGGTGCCGAAGCCCAGCGGCGCCAGTCTCATCGGCTACGACCTGTACGAGTTCCTGCGGGACAACGACATCACCGCGATGTGCTGTGTTCCGACGCTGCTGGCCACGCTCGACGAGGATCTGCCGGCACTGCGCTTCCTGCTGGTCTCCGGGGAGGCGTGCCCGGAGGATCTCATCGCCCGCTGGCACCGGCCCGGCCGCCGCTTCCTCAACGTGTACGGCCCGACCGAGGCGACCGTCACCGCGACCTGGGCGGTGGTCCGGCCCGATCAGCCGGTGACGATCGGCGTGCCGCTGCCCACCTATTCCGTTGTCATCCTCGACCCCGACGAACCGCGCGCGCTGGCCGCCGGTGAGCTGGGCGAGATCGGGATCGCGGGAATCGGGCTGGCCACCGGCTATCTCAACCGGCCCGATCTGACCGAGCGGGCGTTCGTCCCGGACTTCCTCGGGATCGAACGGAACCCGTCGGGCCGGATCTACCGCACCGGCGATCTGGGCCGGATCACCGCCGACGGCGAGATCGAGTACCACGGCCGGACCGACACCCAGGTGAAGATCCGGGGCTACCGCATCGAACTCACCGAGATCGAGTCGGTGCTCCTGCGGGTGCCCGGCATCGCGCAGGCGGTGGTGGACACCTACGAGCCGGAACCGGGCACGGTGGAGCTGGTCGCGTACTACAGCCTCCGCCGCGACGCGTCCACTGTGGACACCGAGGAGATCCGGCGGCTGCTGCGGGAGCGGTTGCCCGCGTACATGGTGCCCGCGTACTTCGAACAGCTCGACCTCATCCCGATGACGCCGAGCGACAAGGCCGACCGCAAGAACCTCCCGGCCCCCACCGGACGGCGGACCGTCGCGGCGCCGGACGACCACGTGGCACCCGCCACGGAGACCGAACGGCAGCTGGCCCAGGCGTTCGCGGAGGTCCTGCGGCTGGACGAGGTCTCGGTCACCGGTCACTTCTTCGACGACTACAGCGCGAACTCGCTGCTGCTGGCGAGGTTCTGCACCCGGGTGCGGGACATCGACGGCCTCGCGCCACCGTCGATGAAGGACGTGTACCTGCATCCCACGGTCCGGAGTCTCGCCGACACCCTGTCCGCCGCCCCGCCGGTCACCCCGGCCGTCCAGGCGACGGCCACCGCCGAGCCGTACCGGGCGGGCACCGTCCGCTATGTCCTCTGTGGACTCTTCCAGCTCCTGGTTTTCCTCGCGTACGCCGCGGCGGCGGGAGTCGTCCTGGAACGGGGGTTCGACTGGATCACCGCCGCGCCGGGCCTCGTGGAGACCTATCTGCGCATCGTCGGGTTCGGACTGGCCGGGTTCGCGTTCATGGTCATTGTGCCGATCCTGGCGAAATGGCTGCTCGTCGGCCGCTGGAAACCCGGTGAGATCACCGTATGGGGTCCGGGGTACCTGCGCTTCTGGACGGTCAGGACGCTGACCCGGTTCAACCCGCTCGTGATGTTCGCCGGCTCGCCACTGTACTCGTTCTACCTGCGGGCACTCGGCGCGAAGATCGGCAAGGGCGCGGTGATCCTTTCGCACAATCCCCCGGTGTGCACCGATCTGCTGACGGTCGGCGCGGGGGCGGTGATCCGGAAGGACACCTTCTTCACCGGCTACCGCGTCGAGGGCGGCCGGATCAGGACGGGCCGGGTGAGCATCGGCGACGACGCGTTCGTCGGGGAGCACTCCATCCTCGACATCGACACCGTGATCGGCGACGACGCCCAGCTCGGTCACGCGTCCTCGCTGCACTCCGGCCACGCCGTCCCCGACGGCGAGTCGTGGCACGGCTCCCCGGCCCAGCCCTCCACAGTGGACTACCGGGCGCTGGCCACCGGGCGGACCGGCGCGTTCCGGCGCTTCCTGTTCTGCGCCGGCCAGTTGCTGACGGTGCTGCTGTTCACGATTCCGCTGCTGCTGGCCGGTACCGACCTGGTGGTCCAGGTCGTCTACCCCGCCGGCAGGCCGGACTTCGGCAGCTGGGCGTTCTGGAGCAGGCAGCTCGCCGGTTCCGCCGCGCTGTACTTCGGCGGGCTGCTCGCCAGTCTCGTGCTGGTACTCACCGTGCCCCGGCTGCTCACCCTGTTCCTGAAACCGGACCGGGTCTATCCGCTCTACGGGCTGCGCTACTCGTTCCAGCGGACGATCGCCCGGCTGACGAACGTGCGGACACTCACCTACCTGTTCGGGGACAGCAGCTACATCGTGCACTACCTGCGCGCACTGGGCTACGATCTGTCCAAAGTGGAGCAGACCGGGTCGAACTTCGGCGTCGAGGTCAAGCACGAGACACCATTCCTGTCCACAGTGGGCGCCGGGACCATGGTCTCGGACGGGCTTTCCTTCATGAACGCGGACTTCTCCGGTTCCTCGTTCCGCCTGCGCCGGACGGCAGTCGCGCCGAAGGCGTTCCTTGGCAACAACATCGTCTACCCACCGGACTCGCGGGTGGGCGAGAACTGCCTGCTGGCGACCAAGGTGCTGGTACCACTGGACGGGCCGGTGCGGGAGAACACCGGCCTGCTCGGCTCCCCCGCCTTCGAGATCCCGCGGTCGGTGCGCCGAGACGGCGACTTCGACCACCTCAAGACCGGGGACACACTGCGCCGCGGCCTGGCGGCGAAACTCCGGCACAACACCGTCACGCTGCTGTGCTACCTGCTGGTCCAGTGGCTGAACTTCCTCGGTGTCGTGCTGATCGGTGTGGTGACCGGTAGCCTCCACAGCCGGTTCGGCGCACTCGCGACCGGTGCGGAGATCGTGCTGACGCTCTTCTTCTCGGTATCGTTCCTGGTGCTGGCCGAACGCGCGATCTCCGGCTTCCGGTCGCTGCGGCCCCGGTTCTGCTCGATCTACGACCGGCGGTTCTGGCGGCACGAGCGGTTCTGGAAGCTCAGCGCGGGCCGCTACCTCGCGCTGTTCAACGGCACCCCGTTCAAGAACACGCTCTGGCGCCTGCTCGGTGTCCGGATCGGCAGGCGGGTGTTCGACGACGGCTGCGCCATCCCGGAGAAGTCCCTGCTCACCATCGGCGACGACTGCTCGCTCAACGCGGGCAGCGTCATCCAGTGCCACTCCCTGGAGGACGGCACGTTCAAGTCCGACCACATCGTGCTCGGCGCGGGCTGCACCGTCGGCACCGGCGCCTTCGTCCACTATGGAGTGTCCATGGGCGACGGCACGGTGATCGACGCCGACGCCTTCCTGATGAAGGGCTCCGAACCGCCGCCCGGATCCCGCTGGCGGGGCAATCCGGCCACCGAACTGGCCACCGAAACCGAGACCACCGCACTCGTGAGGAGTCCGCGATGACCCAGGTACACACCAGACCCCCCGAACTCGTCCCGCACGTCGCGGGCGACCTGCCCGGCCCCCGTTCCGCGGAGTACCTCGAGCACCAGCGGCGCTGGGAGTCCAACGCCAGGGCGTACCCGAGGAACCTGCCCATCGCGATCGCGGAGGGCACCGGGAGCCACGTGCGCGACATGGACGGGAACGTGTTCCTCGACTTCCTGTCCGGGGCCGGGGTGCTTTCGCTCGGCCACAACCACCCGGAGCTCGTCCGCGCGGCCGCCGCGCAGCTCGGCGTGTTCACGCACGGCCTGGACTTCCCGACCCCGGCCAAGCGCGAGTTCATCGACGCTCAGCTGTCCATGCTGCCCGCCGGGATGCGCGAGCGGATGAAACTGCACTTCTGCGGGCCGACCGGGGCGAACGCGGTGGACGCGGCGCTCAAGCTGTGCAAGACCGCGACCGGGCGCGGCGACATCGTTTCGTTCCAGGGCGGGTTCCACGGTTCGAGCCATGCCGCGATGGCACTGACCGGGCTGGTCTCGCAGAAGCGGCCGATCGCGAACGGGATGCCGGGTGTGCACTTCTTCCCGTACTCCTACTGCGCCCGGTGCCCGCTGGGGCTCTCGCCCAACACCTGCGAGACCAACTGCGTCGCCTACCTCGAACGCGCGCTGCAGGACGTCAACGGCGGACTGCCACTGCCCGCCGCGGTGGTGCTGGAGATGGTGCAGGGCGAGGGCGGGATCGTCCCGGCCCGCCGCGAGTTCGTCCGCCGGATCCGCGCGCTGACCAGGAAACTGGACATCCCGCTCGTGGTCGACGAGGTGCAGACCGGCTGCGGCCGGACGGGGCGGTGGTTCGCGTTCGAGCACTTCGACATCGAGCCCGACGTCATCGTGGCGTCGAAGGCGTTGAGCGGCATGGGCCTGCCGGTGGCGGTGATCTTCTACGACGAGCGGCTCGACACCTGGGCGCCGGGGGCGCACTCCGGCACCTTCCGCGGCAACCAGGCCGCGTTCGCCGCGGGCGCCGCCGCCGTCCGCATCGTGCGGCGCGACGACGTCCTCGGCAACGTCCGGCGGCGCGGCGCGCAACTGGCCGACCGGCTCACGATGCTGCGCAACAACCCGTGGGTCCGCGAAGTACGCGGGCTCGGGCTGATGTGGGGCGTCGAGCTGGCGGATCCGGCCGACGGCTCGCCCGCGAGCACGTACGCCCGCGCCGTCCAGGCGCACGCGCTGCGGAACGGGCTGATCATCGAGCTCGGCGGACGCGACGACGGTGTCGTCCGGCTCATGCCGCCGCTCACCGTGACCGCCGAGGACATCGATCGCGCCAGCCTCATCCTGGCCGGCGCGATCGAGCACTGCCGCCCGGGCGACTGACCCGGGCCGCCTGAGGTTCGTGAAGGCCTCCTTCCCGTCCCTGACTGCGGTGAAGGAGGCCTTCACGGACCGTGCGCTCCGCTCAGCCGTCGGCGGCGCCGATGGCGGCGGCCAGCAACGGGAAGGAGTGGTGCAGGTCGCGCTGCCACCACGGCCAGTTGTGGGTGCCCGGTCCGTACAGTTCGGTGGTGATCGAGCCGCCCAGCGCGCGGACGCGGTCGGCGAAGGCGGCGCTTTCCTCATAGCACAACGGTTCGATGAGCACGTCCGGCGGCGCTCCTGGCGGGTCGAGCGCGCCCGGTTGACCGTTCCCGCAGGCGACGTAGAGCGGGATGCCGACAAGCCGGTCCGCCAGCATGTAGGGGTTGTGCGCGGCCCAGACGTCCGCGTTCAGGATCGGGTCGCCCCACAGCGCGAAGGGGTCGTAGCCGTCCTTCACCAGCACACCCTGGATCAGGCTCGAACCGCGGGCGTTCTGGTAGGTGGTGTGCAGCAGCCCGCTGTACGCCGCGGCCGCGCGGAACATGCCGGGGTGACGGCCGGCGTACGACATCGCGCCGAAGCCGCCCATCGACAGGCCCGCGATGGCGCGCACGGTGCCCGCGCCGTAGGAGCGTTCGAGGATTTCCCGGAGTTCGGTCAGGTGGAACGTCTCCCAGCGGGGCGGGCCGCCCGCGCCGTGGTTCAGCCAGTCGCTGTAGAAACCATCGCGTCCAGCGCTCGGCATCACCACCAGCATCTCGCTGTGCCCGGTCAGCTCCTCCACGTCGGTCGAGCGCGTCCACGACGTGTAGTCGTCACCGGAGCCGTGCAGGAGGTACAGCACGGGCCAGGTCTTTTTCGGCGCGGGGGTCCAGCTCGCGGGCAGCAGCAGGCGGACCGGTACCGTCGCGGCCAGCGCGGGCGAGGAGATGGTCAGGTCGAGGAGCCGCTCGCCGACGTAACGTTCGGACACGACGCGCGCACCGGTGTCGGCGCGGGCAACCGCGGCGCCGAGGCCCAGGGCCGTCATGCCCGCGGCGGCGCCGAGGACGAAGCCCCGCCGGGAGATCGTCGACGGACCACCCCCGCTGCGGTCGGGGGCGAATTTCCGGGGTGCGAAGGGCCTGGGCATCGTTGCCTCCTTGGCGCGCGGTGATCGACACGAACCGTTTCCACGCAAGGGAAACCAGCCTTCACCCGAGTGCGCGAACAGCGCCGCGCCGTCGCGGCCGCCACGCGGGCGAAGGGGACTGCGGATCATTCACCCCTCACCGACAGCGAGGGGGAGAACGCTTTCCGGGAGCCGGAGTCTTACTGTCCACTGAGGACAGCACGGGAACGCACTCGCGCGTTGTCGCGTTCACGGACATCGTGGCGCTGGTGCAGTGAGCTCGTCATTGAGGCTCCCGGGTGTGCGGGATACGCGAACGACTTCGGTGGATCGGCGTATCGTTAGGCAATGTCCCATCGCGGCGGAGTACCGAACCACCCCCGGCTGAGGGGATGCCGTAACGAGTCGAGGAGCAGGCGTGGGAACGCACGGACAGCCCGACGACCGGCCGCAGATCCAGCGCACACTGGCCGGACTGCGGGAGGCGACCGGTCTCCCGCTGGCGTTCGGCGGTGAGATCGGCGCCGGTCAGGTACGGCTCACGCAGTTCGCGGGCGTCACCACCGGGGCACTCAAGGGCGTCACGCTCGACCGCGGGCGCGGACTCGGCGGCAAGGTCCTCGTCCTGCGCCGCCCGGTGGTGGTCAACGACTACGTGCGGGCGAACGGGATCAGCCACCACTACGACCACGTCATCACCGCGGAGGGCCTGCGCGCCATGATCGCCGCGCCCGTGGTGGTCTCCCGCGAGGTCCGCGCGGTCCTCTACGGCGCGCTCCGCAGCGACGAGGCGCTCGGCGACCGGGTCGTCCAGTCCGTTCTCGAGGCGGCACGGGAGCTGGAACAGCGGCTGGCCGTCCAGGACGAGGTCGTCCACCGGCTGGCCTGGTTCGACCGGTACGGCGCGACGGGGCAGGCCAACCCGCGCTGGGAGCTGGTCCGGCAGGCCTACGCCGAACTGCGGATCCTCGCCCAGGACGTCGGGGACACCGCGCTGCGCCGCCGGGTCGCGGCCATCTGCGCGAAACTGTCCACAATGGGCGGTCCGGCCGGTGCGCGGCCGAGCGGGCCGCGGCTTTCGGCACGCGAGCTGGACGTGCTCGCCTGCGTCTCGCTGGGCTGGACGAACGCACAGGCGGCGGCCGATCTCGGAATCACCGTCGAGACGGTGAAAAGCTATCTGCGCAGCGCGATGCGCAAACTGCTCGCCCATTCCCGGATGGAGGCCGTGGTCACCGCACGGCGCCTTGGTCTTCTCCCATGAGGGTACCGAACGCGGTACAGTAGTACCATGCTGATTCTGGACGGCGTTCTGGCCGGCGGGGTACCGATCTCGGTCCACCGGCCCGGCGGACAGTGTGCGAGGCTACGAAACCATGACCGTGAAGCCACCGTGGATGACGCCACCCGGCGTGCACACCGCCAGGACCCGTCGCATGTCCGCGGCGCGGCGTGAGGAACTGCTCCGGCAGCTGGCCGACCTCGTGCTCGCCGAGGGTTTCGCCCGGCTGACCGTGGACGATCTGGCCAGCAGGCTGCAGTGTTCCAAGTCGACGCTCTACGCCGTCGCGGCCAGCAAGGAACAGCTCGTCGTGCTCGCGGTCCGTCATTTCTTCACCGAATCGGCCACGCGCGTGAGCGAAAAAGTCGCCCCGATCACCGATCCGTCGCAGCGGATCGCCGCCTATCTGGCCGGGCTCGGCGCGGAAATGCGGCGCATGTCGCCCGAATGCTACGCGGACATGGTGACCACCCAGGCGACCGCGGAGATCTACGCACGCAACTCGCTCGCCGCCGCGCAACACGTCCGCGAGTCCATTCAGGACGGTGTCGCATCCGGAGAGTTCCGCGCGGTCAACGCGGATTTCGTCGGCGCCGCGGTGAGCCTGCTCATCGACAGCATCCAGCACGGCGAACTGCTCGACCGCACCGGGCTCGCGATGGGCGACGCCTACACGGAACTGGGTAATCTCGTACTGGCCGCGCTCACCAACCACACCGGCACGCCCTGACCGGGCAATAAATCACCGGCACCGCACAACTCGGACACGAGGCTTGCGGCGTCCGCGCATGTGTGTTTAACGTACTCCAGTGGGTACTCAAGTATTCGATTTAGTACCCGCACCCAGTACCCGCCGGGCAGCAGGCCCGCGGGGTGGAGGGCGGAGGCAACGATGCCGGTGCGCACGGAGAGCAGACCTGCCCAGGGGTACGACGTCACGGTGCGGCGCGACGTCCGGATCCCGACCGGCGTGAGCGGCGTGACGCTTTCGGGCGATCTTTTCCTTCCCGAGGGCAAGAGCCCGGTTCCCTTACTGCTCACGGTCCTGCCGTACCGCCGCGACATCACCGCGCTGAACGGTTCCCCGGCCGAGCGGTGGTTCGCCGCGCGCGGCTACGCCTCGATGCTGCTCGACCTGCGCGGTACCGGTTCCTCGGACGGCACCCAGCGGCCCCCGTTCGACCCCGGCGAAGCCGAAGACGCCCTCGCCGCCATCGAATGGGCGGTCGAACAACCCTGGTGCGACGGAAACGTCGGGATGTGGGGCGGTTCCTACGGCGCACTGACGGCGATGCGGGCCGCCAGCCACCGGCCGCCCGGCCTCCGCGCGATCATCGCGGTCGAGGGCCCCACCGACCCCGGCCGTGACTTCGTCCATCCCGGAGGCTCGCGCGGTGCCTTCTCCCCCTTGGGAACCTGGGCGCTGGGCACGTTGTTCAACCAGCTCCTGCCCCCGCTCGACGACTACGCCGATCCGGCCGAGCAGACACGCTGGCGCCGCCGGTTCACCGCTGCGCCGTACCTGCTCGACCTCTGGCGCAACGGACCGGGTTCGCCCGCCTGGCCCGTGCGCGAAGTGGACCTCGCGGCGATCGAGGTACCCGCGCTGTGCGTCGCGGGCTGGCGCGATCTGTTCGTCGACGGCACCATCCGCGCGTTCGAGCGGATGAGCGGCCCCAAGCGGCTCGTCGCCGGACCGTGGATGCACGTGATGCCACAGGAATGTCCGTTCACGCCCATCGACTTCCTCGCCCTCGCCCAGTCCTGGTGGGACCGCTGGCTGCTCGGCGAGGACACCGGGCCCGAACCGCCGCCGGTCAGCGTCTACGTCCAGGGCGCCCGGCCACGCTGGCTCGGCTTTCCCAGCTGGCCACCGCCCGGCACCACCCGCGTCGAGGATCTCGCGACCTGGCAACGCGGTGAGCCCGCGGAAACCGACGCGGCGGTCGGCCTGCTTTCCGGCCTGTGGTCGACGCCTGCCGGGATGTTCGGCCTGCCGCTGGACCAGCACGACGACGACGCGCGCAGCCTGTGCCACACCTCGGCACCACTGGCCGAAGCGTTGCTCGTCAGCGGAAAACCGCGCGTCGTGGTGTCGGCCGGGTGGCCGCGGGTGTCGGTGAAGCTGACCGACGTCGACCCGGCCGGACGCTCCACCCTCATCTGCGCGGGACTGGAGTCCGGAAAGGACGGTGCGGACCGGATCGAGGTCGAGCTGACCCCGACCACCTACGAGATCCCGGCAGGACACCGGCTCCGGGTGGCCGTCGCCCCCGGCGACTTCCCCCGCGTCTGGCCGGAAACCCCGCCGGGCACCGGATTCCCGTCGGTGCGCACGCTTTCGCTCCCCGTGGTCCCCGCGGGCAGCGGCGCGACGATCGACTATCCACTGCCGGACGCCGGCGCGGCCGCGGCGGCGCCGATGTCCGAACAGGACCCTTCGGAGCAGGCCGCGTGGGAGATCACCACCGATCTGCTCAACGACCGGGTCTCCCTGCGGCTGGCGAGTTCCAACGCCGTCCGCCCGGAGGACGTCGCCGATCGCGACCACGCGCTGGCCATCGCCCAGACCCTGGTGGCCACCGCCGACCGCGCCGACCCGGCGGCGTCGACCGTCACCGGCAGCATCACCGCGACCATCGACACCGAAACCGGCGCGCACCTGACCGTCGACGTGGGGGTGAGCGCGACGTCCTCATCGGTCGACGCCACCGGCCGCGTCACCCTCGACGGGGAAACCCTCCTCGACCGGCACTGGCGCGGCTGAGCCCCGCCCCGAACGAAAGGGCATCGCGATGCGCACAGCGCCGGAAGCCTTTCCCTCCCCCATGATCAGCCGCCGCCGGTTCACCGGTCTCGCACTCGGCGGGCTGGCGCTCGCGGCGAGCGCGGCCTGCGGTGGCGGCCCCGATCCGCAGGGTGCCTCCCGCATCCTGCGGATCGGGCAGTACTGGCCGCCGACCAGCCTCGACCCCGCCAAGGCGGGCGGCGAGTCCACTTTGTACTTCAACCCCGCCTATGAACCGCTCATCTACCGGGCACCGGACGGTTCGTACCAGCCGCGGCTGGCGACGGCATGGCGCTATCTCGGCAGTGGCAACCAGAGTTTCGAGATGACGCTGCGGGAAGGGGTGACCTTCAGCGACGGCGCGCCGCTCACCGCCGAAGCGGTGGCGGGCAGCATCGGGCACTTCCGCAAGGGCGCCGGGCAGGCCGCGGCGTTCCTGGCCGCGGTCGACAAGGTGGAAGCCACCGGGCCGCTCACCGTGCGGCTCGGGCTTTCCCAGCCGCATCCCCAGTTGCCCGCCCTGTTCACCCAGGACTTCTTCGTGGGCAACGTGCTCAGCCCCGCGGCGGTCGCCAAGCCCGAGGAGCTGGCGACCCAGACGTTCGGCGCCGGGCCGTACGTGCTGGTGCCGGGGGAAACCGTCGCGAACGACCACTACACCTACGCGCCGAATCCCCGGTACTGGAACGCGCGGGAGCGCAACTACGACCGGATCACCATCAAGGTGCTGCCCAACGAGAACACCGGGCTCGCGGCGCTCAAGACCGGGCAGGTCGACGTCATCGGCGGCAGCTACGCCATCGCCGACGGCGCGAAGGCGGCCGGGCTGAAGATCACGACGAGCCCGAACATCGTGATGGGCCTGCAGCTCAACGACCGCGCAGGCACGCTCAGCCCGCCGCTCGCCGACGTCCGGGTGCGCCAGGCGCTGAACTTCGCCGTGGACCGCGAGAAGATCACCAGGGCGCTGCTCGGCGAGTACGGCATCCCGACCGAACAACCCGCCGCGCCAGGCGAAGACGGCTTCAACGACAAGAACTTCTACAGCTACGACCCGGCACGCGCACGTCAGCTCCTGGCCGAGGCGGGACTGGCCAACGGTTTCTCGCTGCCGGTGATCGTCGGATCGACCCCGGCCTTCTTCGGCGACATCGTGCAGGCCATCGCGGCCAATCTGCGTCAGGTCGGGGTGAACCTCCAGATCACCTCGAAGGAGCCGTCCGCCGCGAACGCCGAGATCACCAAGTACCCGGCGTCGCACATGGGCTGGGGCGCGCTGCCGGTGTATTTCATGGGGCGTGGCCTGTGGCTCAAGGACGCGATCGGGATGAATCCCTTCCACAGCAGCGATCCGATGCTCGAAGACCTGGACCGGCAGGCGGCCGCGGCCGACGGCGAGGTACGGGCCGACCTCGACCGGCGGATCGTCCGGCGGGTCGTGGAACTGGGCTGGTTCCTGCCGGTGTGCCTGAGCCCGCTGTTCCTGTACTACCGGAATTCGGTCGGGATCGACGCGGTGCGCGGGAAGCTGTTCCCGAGCGTCACCGCCTGGCATCCCGCGACCTGAGGGGGCGGACATGGACACCGGAACGGACACCGAACCGGAAACGGCGGACGACGCGCTGGCGTTCCCGCCCGGGTTCTGCTGGGGCGTGGCGACCTCGGCCTACCAGATCGAGGGAGCGTGGGACGCCGACGGCAAGGGACCGTCCACATGGGACACACTGAGTCACCGGCCCGGCGGGCTGGCGGGCGGCGCGACCGGCGACGTCGCCTGCGATCACTACCACCGGCTGGACGAGGACCTCGAGCTCATGGCCCGCCTCGGGGTGACCAGCTACCGCTTTTCGGTGTCCTGGCCACGGGTGCGGCCCACCGGCCGGGGGCAGTGGAACCCGCGAGGGCTGGCGTTCTACGACCGGCTCGTCGACGGCCTGCTGGCCCGGAACATCGACCCGATGCTGACGCTCTACCACTGGGATCATCCGCAGGCGCTGGAGGACGACGGCGGCTGGCTGAACCGGGACACCGCCGAACGTTTCGCCGAGTACGCGGAGGGAATCGCGGCCAGGCTCGGGGACCGGGTGCACCGGTGGATCACGGTCAACGAACCGCTGTCGGTCGTGCACGCCGCGATGAACGGCTCGTCACGCCTCGACGGACCGCTGCGGCAGCACGCACTGGCGATGGCCCACCATCTGCTGCTGGCCCACGGGCTCGCGGCGCAGCGGCTGCGCGGGCTGACCGGGCGCGGACGGCGGATGGAGGTCGGGATCGCGCTCAACCTGTCCGGGGTCACACCGGCCAGCGGGCGCTACGCCGATGTCGAAGCCGCCGGCCGGGCCGAGGCCTATGAGGACCGCTTGTTCCTCGATCCGTTGCTGCACGGTCGTTATCCCCGTGTCGAGGGCGTCCCCGTGGTGCGCTGCGATCCGGCCGACAACACCGTTATCGCGGCCCCGCTCGATTTCCTCGGTGTCAACTGGTACGCACCAGCGCGCGTCGCCGCCGCGCCCTCGGAGCCGTTCGGCTACACCAGGACTCCGCTGCCGGACACCGCGGCCAACATGCTCGGCTGGCCGATCGTGCCCGCGGCGTTCGGCGGGCTGCTGCGCTGGCTGCGGGCGCAGTACCCGGACCTGCCACCGGTCCACGTCACGGAAAACGGCATGCCGCTGCCCGACGAGGTGGACGCGGGCGGCGCGGTGCGGGACGAGGAACGCATCGGCTATCTCCGCGGCTGTCTCGTCCAGCTGCGGGCCGCGATCGACGCGGGCCTCGACGTCCGCGGCTACCACGTCTGGTCGTTATTGGACAATCTCGAATGGGAACACGGCTACGGTCCTCGCTTCGGCCTCGTGCACGTCGACTTCACCACGCTGGAGCGCACGCCCAAGGCGTCCTTCGAGTGGTATCGGCGGCTCATCGCGGCGCAGTCGGCCGGGGAGGGCCCGCCATGTCACGGCTGATCGCGCGGCGGGTAGCCGTCTCGGCCGCGCTCGTGTTCATCGTCTCGCTGGTGACCTTCCTGTTGCAGGCCGCGGCCCCCGGGGACGTCGCGCGCACCCTCCTCGGCGACCACTACAGCGCGGAAGCCTACGAGCGGCTACGACACGAACTCGGCATCGACCGCCCGCTGCTGACGCAGTACTGGCAGTGGCTGACCCACGCGGTGCGCGGCGATCTCGGATCGTCGCCGCTGTCCGGGCTCGACGTCTCCGCCGAGATCGCCAACCGGGCTCCGGTCACGATCTCGCTCATGGTGGGCGCGACGCTGGTGACCGCGTTCGTCGGCGTCGCGCTCGGCGTGCTCAGCGCGGTGCACGGCGGCCGGATCGGGCGCGTGATCGACGTGCTTTCGCTCGTCGGCTACGCGCTCCCGAGCTTCTGGTTCGCGCTGACCATGGTCACGCTCTTCGCCGTCACCATCCGGCTCCTGCCCGCCACCGGGTACGTGTCGCTCGGCTCGTCGCCGGCGGGCTGGGTGCGCAGCCTGATCCTGCCGGTCGCCACGCTCGCGCTGCCCGGGATCGCGGTGTTCGCCAAGCAGACCCGCGACGCCATGCTGGAAGCGCTGTCACGGGATTTCGTGAACGCTTTGCGCGCCAACGGGGTCCCGGAGTTCTCCATCGTGGTGCGGCACGCGCTGCGCAACGCCGCGATCCCGGTCGTGACGCTCGTCGGGCTGACCTTCATCAGCCTGCTGAGCGGCACGGTGTTCGTCGAGGCCGTGTTCGCGATGCCCGGGCTGGGCGGGCTCGCCGTGCAGGCCACCACCCAGCACGACGTCCGCATGCTGCAGGGGGTGGTCGTCGTGTTCACGCTGGTGGTGGTGACGGTCAACCTGGTGGTGGACCTCGCCTACGGCTGGCTCAACCCCAAGGTGCGTGCCCGGTGAGCGCGCCCGGCCACCGGTGGCGGGCCGTGCTGCGCCGCCCGATCGCCGCGGTACCGCTGGCCTACCTCGCCATCCTGCTGCTCGCCGCGGTGTTCGCCCCGCTGCTGGCCACCTACGACCCGGCCGCCGCGGATCTGGACCACGTGCTGTCCGGGCCGACCGCGGCACATCCGTTCGGCACCGACGGCCTCGGCCGCGACGTGCTCACGCGAATCGTGTACGGCGGCCGGATCAGCTTGGTCGACGCGGCCGTCGTCGTGCTCACCGTGCTGATCGCAGGCGTCGGCAGCGGGATCGCCGCGGGGTTCCTCGACGGCTGGCTCGACCGCGTCTTCACCTGGGTCGTGGACGTGCTGCTCGCGATCCCCGTGCTGGTCACCCTGCTCGTGGTACTCGCCATGGTCGGCGGGCAGCGGGACGTCGCCATGATCACCCTGGGCATCCTGCTCTCCCCGGGGCTCGCGCGGGTGGTCCGCGGTTCGACGTTCGCCGTGCGGCAGGAGCTGTACATCGCCGCGGCCCGCGTGTACGGGCTGCCGAACCGGCACATCGTCGTGCACCACGTGCTGCCGCGGGTGGCCGGGCCGATCATCGTGCAGATCTCGATGCTGGCCGGCGGCGCGCTGCTGATCGACGCCGGCCTGAGCTACCTCGGGTTCGGCGCGCAACCCCCGGATCCGACCTGGGGGAACATGATCGCGGACGCGTCGGCCGTGATCGACCGCCAGCCGTGGCTGCTGCTGCCGCCCGGTGTCGTGCTCGGGCTGGCGATCCTGGCGTTCGGCCTGCTCGGCGACGCCGTCCGCGACGCGACGGCCGATCGTTCCGAGCATCCCGGCGAGCGGCTGCACCGCGCCCATCGCGCGCCGACCCCGACGCTCGCCCCGCACGCCGGCGGTTCCTCGGCATTGCTGTCCCTGCAAGGAGTATCGATCGCGCTGCCGGGCACCACCGGGACACGGACCGTCGTGGCGGACGTCGATCTGGACGTCCAAGCGGGCGAAGCCGTCGGGCTGATCGGCGAGTCGGGCTGCGGCAAAACCCTGACCTGCCGGGCGGTCCTCGACCTGCTCCCGGCCGACGGGGCCGTCACCGGGGGCAGCATCCTGTTCGACGGCACCGACCTCGCCACCGCGGGACCTCGTGCGATGCGGCGGCTCCGGGGCTCCGGGATCGCGATGATCTCGCAGGACCCGATCGCCGCGCTCGATCCGGTGTTCACCGTGGGCCAGCAGCTGGGCGAGCTGGTACGGCGGCATCGCGGCGGGACCCGGCAGGCCGTGCGCGCCCGGACGCTCGATCTGCTGCGGGACGTCAACCTCCCCGAACCCGAGCAGGTGGCGCGGCGTTACCCGCACGAACTCTCCGGTGGGATGGCCCAGCGCGTCGCGATCGCGATGGCGTTGTCCGGGGAGCCGAAGCTGCTCATCGCCGACGAGCCGACGACCGCGCTGGACGTCACCGTGCAGGCCGAGGTCCTCGACCTGTTGCGGGGGCTGCAGAAGGAGCGGGGGATGGCGATCCTGCTCGTCACGCACGACTGGGGCGTCGTTTCGGCGCTGTGCCGCCGCGCGTATGTGATGTACGCGGGCGACATCGTCGAATCGTGCGAAGTCGCGGAGTTGCTCGACCGGCCGCGGCATCCCTACACCGAGGGTCTGCTCGGCGCGATGCCGAGCCGCGCGGTGCCCCGGGGCAGGCTCGCGACCATTCCGGGAAGCGTGCCCTCGGCGCGGGTGCCGGGCTGTCCCTTCGCCCCGCGCTGTGAGCTGGCCACGCCCGAGTGTTCGGACGCCCCGATCCCGGTGTCCGAGCCACTGCCGGGACACACCACCCGCTGCCTGCACCACGAAAAGCTGTGCTGGGAAAGGAAAAAACGTGAGCCTGCTTGAGGTCCTCGATCTGCGGGTCGCGTATCCCCGCAGACCCGGCGGGCGTGGCCACGACGTCGTCGCCGTCGACGGGGTGAACCTGCACCTCGAACGAGGGGAAACCCTCGGCCTGGTCGGGGAATCGGGCTCGGGCAAGTCGAGCACCGGGCACGCGCTCGTCGGGCTGGCCCGGCCCGCCGCGGGCCGGATCCTGTTCCACGGCAAGGACATCACCCACGTCTCGGCGCGACGGCGCCGGGAACTCGGGCAGCACGTGCAGATCGTCTTCCAGGATCCGCACGGCTCGCTCAACCCGTCGCGGACCGTCGGCCGGACACTGGCCGAGCCGCTGCGCGTCGTGCGCGGCATGAGCCGCCGGGACGCCGATGCCCGCGTCGCGGAGATCCTCGCCCAGGTGGGAATGCCGCCCGAGACCGCTTCGCGGTACCCGGCCGCTTTGTCCGGTGGCCAGCGTCAGCGCGTCGCGATCGCCCGCGCGCTCGTCGGCGAACCGGAACTGATCGTCTGCGACGAGCCGACCAGCGCGCTCGACCTCTCGGTGCAGGCCCAGATCCTGAACCTGCTGCTGGACCTGCAGCGGCGGCTCGGGCTGAGCTACCTGTTCATCTCGCACGACATCGACGTCGTGCGGCATATGGCGCACCGGGCGGCGGTCCTGTTCGGTGGCCGGATCGTCGAACAGGGACCGATCGAGCGGGTCACCGGCCACCCCTGCCATCCCTACACCCGGGCGTTGCTGGCCGCGGTCCCGTCGGTCTCCGGGCCGTCTCCAGGATCTTGACCGCCGTGCCGACGCCGTCCTCCGCGCGGATCAGGTGGCCGAGCTGCTCCGCGCGCGCGGCGAGCGCGGGATCACCGGCGGCCCGGCGGATCGCGGCGGCCAAGTCATCGGACGTCAGCGTGCGCAGTGGCTGCGGGGCGGGAGCGACGCCGCTCAGCTGCATCCGCCGCGCGAAGAACGGCTGGTCGAACATGAACGGGCAGACCACCTGCGGGCGCCCGGCGGCGAGTGCGGCGGCCGTCGTGCCTGCTCCGCCGTGGTGCACCACCGCGGCCATCCGGGGGAAGAGCCAGTCGTGCGGAACGTCGGTGAGGCAAAAGACGTCGTCGCCCAGCTCCCCGGGGTCGATCCCGCCCCTGCCGACCGCCAGCACCGCCCGTACCCCGGCCCCGCGGACCGCGTCGAGGACGATCCGGCCGGTCCGCACCGGATCGCTGCCGACCATGCTGCCGAAACCCAGGTAGACCGGCGGTTTCCCGGCGGCAAGGAACGCCGCCAGCTCGGCCGGTGGAGTCCAGCCCGCCGGGCCGGGCAGGAAGAAGAACCCCGTCGTGTGCACCGAATCCGGATACCGCGCCCCCGCGGGCAGGACGTGCCCGCTGAAGCCCTGCAGTACCGTCGCGGGCCCGCCGTCCGGACGGCGGAACACCCCGGACCGGCGACGCGGCAGGCCCAGCGTTTCCGTGCGCCAGCGGCGGGTCCCGCCCGTGAAGGCACGGACGAACAGCCGGGTCGAAAGGTACGAAGCGCGGTTGAGCGGTGCGGGCAGCGGGAACGGGAACAGCGGATCGGGGAACGACCGCGTGGGCACCCAGAACGGCTGGAGGCACACCGGGACCGCGGGCACGCCGAGGAGTTCCGCGATCGCGTCGCCCGGCACGTTGACCTGGTGCACGACCAGATCGACGTCGCCGGAATCGGCCGCCGCGAACGCCAGCGCGGCGAGGTCGTCGAACACCCGGCCCATCGCCGCGCGGTTGTGGCGCAGGAACTCGAGGCCGAGGAGTTTTCCGCGCAGGCCACGGAAGTTGTTCTCCACCGCCTCCCACGCCCGGCGGTCGCCGACCAGTTTGTTCGTCCCGTCGTCCAGCGGCACGACCCGGGCGCAGTGCGGCTCGGCGATCGCGACCGCCGACGCCGGGCCCGCCAGCACCGGCTCGTGCCCGGCCCTGGTCAGCGCCATCGCGAGCGCGGTGAACGGCTGGACGTCGCCCCTGCTGCCGTGGGTGATCAGCAGGACCTTCACGACGACGCCCCGATGATGAGCAGCTGCTCCTGCAGTTCCCGCGCGATGGCCTCCGCGTCCTCCTCGGTGAAGAAACGCTTCGTCAGTACATAAAGGACGGTCAGCCTGCCACGATAGGTGGAGACGTAATAACCGGGGAAGAGCGTGTCGTCGACGGTGTTGAGAATGTGCGTCTCGACGACCTCGACGCCGTCGGGCATCGGGAATTCCGGTACCACACCGAGATTGCTGACCAGCGCGAAGGAAAGGTTGCGGTCGAGCGCGCTCTTGAGCGGCGCGCCCGCCCGCACCCCCTCGCCGCTCTCCAGCGCCGCGTCCATCTGCGCCTTCACCGACTGCCCCACCAGCACGGGACTCATCCGCGTCGAGACGTCGACCTCGGCGACGTAGGAGAGCATGAAGTTGGTCGTCTCCAGCTCCCCCACCGGCGGCTCGACGCGCCCGCGAAAGTCCACAGGGGACACCGAGAACATCGGGACCGGGTCGCGGCCACCGGCGAACGCCCGCTGCGTGAGCAGGATCGCGCCGCTGACCAGCCCGTGCACGGTCGTGCCGTACCGCCGCGCGGTCCGCCGGATCCAGCTCGTCTGCTCCTCGTCGAGCCGGAGGTACCCGCTGAGCAGCCCACCCTCGCCGTCGAGGATCGACGGGCCCGCCGTGTGGAACAGCCGCCGGTCGTACGGAATGAGACCGAGCCGCTCGTGGAACAGCTCCGCGGGCGGAGCGGGCAACGTGCCCGCCGCCTCGGCGGGCTCCGCCTCCCCCACGGTGAACAACCGCAGCAGTTCTCGCAGATAGCCGAGCCAGCCGTTGGCGTCGACGATCGAATGGTCCGCGCGCAGGGCGAGATATCCGTGCCGCTCGCCCCGCACGAGCACGAGGTCCGCAACCGCCCGCGAAGCGTCCCACGGCAGTTCGACGATCTTCGTCAGGACGTCGGGGGCCTCGTCGAGGATCAGCAACTCGGGGACCTGGCCGTCCTCGACGCGCATCACGGCGTCGCGCCCTGCCCCGCGGATCCTCGCTCGCAGCACCGGATGCGCGGCGCACAACGCCCGGAACGCGCGGTCGAGCGCCTCGGCGTCCAGGTCGCCCTCGTACTCGGCGGCCATGATGACGACCCGGTTGAAATGCGCCAGCTCCAGGTAGTTCAGCGGACGTTCCACCATGGTCATGACAGGGTCCATTCTCTGGTGCAGAAAGGGGTTCCGTTGATCAGGACTTCCGCGGTCACGGTCGCGGCGGCGGCCCGCATGTCGATCTCGGCGCGGACCGTCGCCCGGTCGCCGTCGGCGGTCTCCGCGGTCTTCTCCCCCGAAGCCAGCATCCGCGCGCCTGCCGCGTCGCCGTTGGCCACCTCGAAGCCGAGCAGCGTCCTCATGGCGAGCGAACCCTCGGTGTAGCGGACCCGGTCCTCCTTCGCCACGGTGAGCCGCACCGCGTCGCCGAGGTGATCGCGCGTGATTTCCCAGCGGTCTTTCGGGACGTCGCGGGCACTCGTCCGTCGTTCCGGCGGATCCACGACGACGTCGGTGAGCGAAGCCGGATCGCACACCGGCAGGCTGAGCGTGGTCGCGGTGTTCCCGCCGTAGCCCTCCGCGGCCAGGCCGACGTAGTCCCCGGACGCCTGGATGACGCGCACGCCGAGCAGCGCGGGCTTTCCGGCAGGCCACAGCCTCGGGACGTCGGCCATCGCGAGGACCAGCCGCAGCCGGTGCCCGGCCGCCAGCCGGTAGCACGTCGGGTCGAGCCGCACCTGCACGACGTAGGGCGAGCCATTCCGCTGGGGCCGCAGGGAATCCAGGTCGACCACGCCCATCGATACGAGCACCGACCGGTCCTGTTCGTCCACATCGGTCACCTTGACCACACAGCGGGAGGCGCTGGTGGCCGGGGTGATGATCACCCGTGCCGTCGGGCTGCCCGCCACCAGCACCGGTTCGGGGAACGGAGCGCTGGTGAACGCGAGCGACCGGGTGTCGTCCTCGTGCTGGTCGAGCGGATAGCCGAACTTGTCGATCGGGTGTTTCGTGAGCCCGCTCAGCGCGCCCACCGTGTCGTCGCTCCGGCAGACCGTGGTCACGACCGCGGTCGAACGCCCGGTGCGGTTCGATCGGTAGAGATGCCCCGAGCGCGCGGCGACGAAAACCTGGTCCCCGGTCTTCTCCGGCGGCCAGCGCGGCGCCTGTACCCAGCGGCCTTCACCGCCCTGGACGAAGAACGTCGCCGGCTTTTCCCGCGTGCGCGGCACTTCGCCGTGCAGCCAGCGGTCCCACCAGGCGCAGGCCAGCGCGGCCGAGGGCACCGGCTCGACGCCCGCGACGTCCGGGAAGGTGTGCAACCACGGCCCCACCAGCAGCCGCTTCGGGCCGCGGATCTGCTGGTACGCGGTGATCATCGACGCGCAGAACAGGTCACGCCAGCCCGCGACGCACAGCGACGGCACGGTGATCCTCCTGGCGTCGACGCGACGCTGTTCCCACACCGGATGTCCCGGCGGATGGAGCCACGAATCGGCGAACCACGGTTCGAACTTCTCCAGCCGTTCCTTCCACAATGTCTCGTGTTCGGCCTTGTCGTGCTCTCGCAGCGGAGGCAGCAGCGCGCAGAAGATGTTGTACAGACTGAGATGCCCGAACATGCCGATCCCGCCGCGCAGTCCCGCCGGGTGCACCAGATCGCGCTCGGCGTCCGTCCAGCCCATCACCGGGAAGATCGCCCGCAGGTGCGGCGGCTGCCTGCTCGCCACGGCCAGCGTCGTCATCCCGCCGTGCGAAAGGCCCCACATGCCGACCCGGCCGGTGCACCACGGCTGCGCCGCCGCCCACTCGACGACCGACACGCCGTCGTCGACCTCCTCCGGGCTCAGGATCGGCCGGGGCACGCCCTCGGAGGTCCCGATGCCGAAACTGTCCACATAGAGCACCGCGTAACCACGCTCGGCGAAGTAGCGCAGGTATTTCCGGGCCGCTATCCCGCCGAGCCCGTCCTTCCGTCCGGTGTGGACGGTCACCAGCGCGGGCACCCGGCCCGCGCCCTTCGGCAGGTACAGATCCCCGCCGAGAGTCAGGCCCGGCACGCTGGAGGGGATGCGGACGTCACCGGTGAACTCGACCTCGTACCGCGGCGGGCGCGAACGCGGGAACCGGATCGGGGGACGCGTCACCACAGGTCCTCCCGCGTCCTCGGCCCCGCCCAGCGCAGGGCCGCGCCGCCCCAGCTCATCCCGCCGCCGAAGGCGATCAGCAGCACGACGTCGCCCGCGAAGACCTTCCCGGTCCGCACCGCGTCGTCGAGGGTGATCGGGACCGACGCCGCGCCGGTGTTGCCGTAGCGCTCGATCGTCAGGTGCATCTGCTCGGGCCGCAGGCCCATGGTGTCGGCCAGCTCGCGCAGGATCGTCCCGTTCGCCTGATGCGGCACGAGCAGGTCGACGTCGGCGATGTCGAGTTCGGCCGCCTTCACCACGTCGGCGACGAGCTCGGGCACCACCCGCGCGGCGAAGTCGCGGACTCCCCTGCCGTTCATGGCGAAGTGGTGCTGACCGCCGGCGAGGGTCTCCGCGCTGGCCGGGCGACGGCTGCCACCGCCGGGAATACCGACCATGTCCACGAGCGTGCCGTCGGAGCCGAGCGTGCTGGCCAGCAGCCCGCGTCCGGTACCGGTCTTGCCAAGCACCACCGCGCCCGCGCCGTCGCCGAACAGGACGCAGGTACGCCGGTCGGTGTAGTCGAGGATGCGGGAATAGATGTCGGCGCCGATCACGAGCGCGGTGCGCGGGCCGGGGTCCGCGGTGAGCATCGCGTGCGCGGTCACCAGCGCGTAGACGAACCCGGAGCACACCGAATCGACGTCGAACGCCGCCGCGCGGACGGCGCCGAGCTGGGCCTGGACGGCACAGGCGGTCGCGGGCATCGGCTGGTCCGGGGTCGAGGTCGCGACGATGATCAGGTCGAGGTCGGTGGCGGCGATGCCCGCGGCGTGCAGCGCCCGGTGGGCGGCCGCCGAGGCCAGGTCGGACGTCGCTTCGTCGGGGGCGGCGACGCGGCGCTCCGCGATGAGCGTCTTGTCGAAGATCCACTGCTCCCCCACCCCGAGACGCTTGCCGAGCGTCTCGCTGGTGAGGACCGTTTCCGGCAGGTAGGAGCCGGTTCCGAGAATCGCGGTGTTCATGACATGGGTGACCTTTCTTCGGGCACAATCCACCTACGGAAGGAATTCCTCGAACGTGTTATTCGGCGACCTTCGTCCGGTCACACCAGACGAAAACGGGAGCTTCGTCGCATCCCCCTGGCGATTCGAGATCCAGTACGAAATGTTCGTACCCCGCCCGGAACGGAATCTTCAGGTATCTCGCGGAGAACTCCGAAAACCGGACGCTCATCCGGTCCGGGACTCCGTCCGGGCCGCCTTCCAGGCGCACGTCGACACTCGGTTCAGCCACGCCCATGGCTCGTTCACCTCCTCTCTCCGGCCTCAGCCCGCGCGTTTCCGGTAGGCACGCATGGCGAGCGGGAAGAACACCAGCACGGCCACGACCATCCACACCAGTCCCCCGGCGAGCGGACCGGCGACGGGGCCACCGGCGAGCAGCCCGCGCATGACGTCCGCGAGCAGGCTGACCGGGTTGACCCCGGACCATGCCCGCAGCCAGCCGGGCATGCTGGCACTCGGGACGAAAACGTTGCTGGCGAACACGAACGGCATGAACAACGCGATCGCGACGCCCTGCACCGAATCGGGGCGGCGGACGACCATTCCGATGTAGACGGTCACCCAGCAGAAGCACAGCCCGGCCGCCACCAGCAGACCGGCCGCCGCCAGCGTCGCGAAGAGTCCGGTGTGGACCCGGAACCCCATCGCCGTGCCCACGGCGAGCACCGTGCCGAACGCGAGCAGATAGCGGACCACGTCCGCCAGCACCCCGCCGACCAGTGGCGCGGCGCGCGCGATGGGCATGCTGCGGAAGCGGTCGAACACGCCCTGGTCGACGTCGATGTTGAGGCCCACCCCGGCGGACATGCTCGCCAGCAGCACGGTCGGCACCAGCAGGCCGGGCACCAGATTACGCAGGTACGACGTGGTGTCCCCGGCGATCGCGCCACCGAACAGGAAGCCGAACATCACCAGGAACAGGACCGGCTGTACGGTCACGTCCACCAGATGTTCCGGATTGCGCCGGATCTTTCGCAGGCCGCGTCCACAAAGGACGGCGCAGTGCCGCACGGCCTCGCCGGGCCCGACGTGCCGCCTCGCGTCCGTCCCGCTCATACCGCACTTCCTTCCGGCACCGGCCGCTCACCGGGGACGCCGGTCAGCGACAGGAACACCTCGTCGAGACTGGGCAACCGCAGGGCCAGTTCGTCCGCGGCGATCCCGGCCTCGTCCAGTTTCCGGACCACAGTGGACACCAGCAGCGGATCACGGGCGGGCACCGTCAGCAGTCCGGTGGTGGTGTCGTAGGCGGGCGCGGCGCCTGCCAGTTTCCCGACGATCCCGGCGACCACGGCGACGTCGCCGGGAATCGCGGGCCGGACCCGCAGGGTGTGCCCGCCGATCCGGCGCTTGAGCTCGCCGGGGGTGCCCTCGGCCACCACCCGGCCGCGGTAGAACACCGCGATGCGGTCGGCGAGCCGGTCCGCCTCCTCGAGATACTGCGTGGTGAGCAGCACCGTGACCCCGTCGGCCACGAGCCGCCGGACGACGTCCCACAGTTCGCGGCGCACATGGGCGTCGAGCCCGGTGGTCGGTTCGTCCAGGAAGAGCACTCGCGGCCGCCCGAGCAGGCTCGCGGCCAAGTCGAGCCTCCTGCGGGTCCCGCCCGAGTAGGTCTTCGCGGCCCGGCCCGCCACCTCGTCCAGCCGGAACCGGTCGGCCAGCTCGCCGGCCCGCGCCCGCGCCGCCCGCGCGGACATGCCGAGCAACCGTCCCATGAGGACGAGGTTCTCGGTGCCGGTGAGATCGCCGTCCACCGACGCGTACTGCCCGGTGAGGCCGATCACCTCCCGCACCGCGACCGGATCGCGGACGACGTCGTGTCCGTCCACAATGGCCACACCAGCGTCCGGCCGCACCAGTGTGGCCAGAATCCGCACCGCGGTCGTCTTCCCGGCACCGTTGGGCCCCAGTACCCCGAGCACGGTGCCCGCCCCGGCGGCGAGGTCGATCCCGTCCAGAGCCACGGTCGGCCCGAAACGCTTGACCAGACCCTCCACCCGAATACCGAATGACATGACTCGATTCTCCCCACGGCCGCCCGAACGCGGCAATCCATGAACCGAAACATTCGATCCCCGGTAATTGGCCCCTTGTGCTTTTCGGTCAGGTGCGGAAACGGCGAACTCGCGTACCCGGAGAGTCGGCCGGCGTACTGGGCGCCACACTTTTGTCGCGAACGCTCCGTTCAGGACGCTGATCGTCGCGAACGCTCCGTTCGCGACAAGCGAGGGCGTGACACCATCGCCACGAAGGAATCAGTGGCGGCGCAGCGTTTCCGACGGCTTTTCGCCGAACCGTCGCTGATAGGTGGCGGCGAACCGGCCGGTGTGCAGAAATCCCCATTCGGCCGCCACCGCGGTCACCGTCACCGCGTCGGACTGGGCGGCGCGCAGCTGGTCGTGCACCCGGCGGAGCCGGATCTCGCGCAGATACTCCATCGGCCGCATGTTCAGATGCTTGCGAAAACCCAGCTGCAGCGAGCGTTCGGTCACATCGGCCTCGCGGGCGAGGCTCGCCGTCGTGTGTCGCCACTGCGGGTGGCTTTCCATCCATTCGAGCGCGATGCTCACCGCGCGCGAGGGCGCCGCGGCCACGTCACCGTTGAGCATGCTCGAATAGTTGTTCGCGTGCGCCACCAGCAACGCGCTCATGAGTGTCCACTCGAAACGGTCCGCGACCACCGGCTGTTCGATCAGCGTCCCCGGCCGGTCCAGCTCGGTGACCAGCAGATCCACCGCGCGGCGCCAGCTCCGCCCGTACCCGGAGCCGAGGTCCATCGACGGCGCGAAGCGCAAGGGTCTTCGCAAAGGGGCACCGAGCAGATCACTCAACCGCGCTTCCAGCGACGCGCGTTCCATGCGCAGCACCAGTTGCGTGCAGTCCGCGGTCCAGCGCATGGTCACCGGGTCGGCCGGCGAGAGCACCGACGCCTGCCCCGCCCCCACCAGCACCCGGTCCGGACCACTGCGGATCTCGGCCCGCCCGGTCAACGGGATGAGCACCGCGAAGAAGGTGTCCTGCGGCGCGTAGCGGATGCGCACGTCACAGCCGTAACTGACGTAGTTGACCGACATGTCCCGCAGCCGCACCGAATGCATCCGAGCGTCCAGTCGCGCGGCCGGCCCGAGGACGTCGAGCGTGTGCGGGCACAGGACCCGGCCGCACACCTCTCTCACGTACTCCGGATCGCCGCAGTGGAGCAACTCGTGGCGCGCGAGAGGCAACGACGCTTCAGGGACCTCGACCCCGACCACAATGACCTCCGACCTTCGAATCGTTCGGGTAACCCCCGGGGAAGTCGCCTCGTCGCGCCCTCGTGATCATCCTTCACCCGCGACCAGGCGCCGGAATCCACCGTCGGGGTGAAATCCAGCGCCCTGAATTCTCTGTCCTTTTTACACACGAAACCGCCGGCTCGCCCGAAAACGAAGGCCGACGCCGGCAGCACAGCAGATTATAGGGACCGCGACAACGCACCCGCATCGGTCGAAAGAACGAATTCGCGGCCCCGTACTCCCGGTCCTCTCCCGTCGTGGGTCAGGCTATGCCGAGGTCGCGCGCGAACGCGGCGAGCTGGGTGCGGCTGCGCAGATCCAGCTTGGCCAGTATGCGTGACACATGCGTCTTGACCGTCGACTCGCTCACCCCGAGTTCCCGTGCGACTTCGAGGTTCGAACAGCCGTAGGCGATCAAGCGGATGACGCCGCGTTCGCGTTCGGTCAGGGGTGTGGCCCCGCGCGGCTCGCGCCTGCCGGGGCGGCCGCCGCGGAACTCCTCCAGCAGTTCCCCCGCCGCCTGCGGGGAAAGCCACGCTTCCCCTCCCGCAACGGCTTTCAGTGCGGCGCCAAGGGTCCACGCCTCCTGGTTCTTGATGAGGTACCCTCGCGCACCCGCCCGCGCGGCCCGCGCGGCGTCACCCCGGCGGTACGCGTCGGCGAGGACCAGTGTCCATGGCGCACGCCTCCCGGTGGACCGGACGACCTCGGCCACGACGGCGATCCCGTCCTCGCCCGGCAGATCCCGGTCGACGAGGACCACGTCCGGCTCCACTGCGGCCAGTGCGGCGAAGACGTCGCTCCCGGTTTGCGTCACATCCTCGACGACTTCTGTTTCCGGCTCTTTCGCGAGAATTCTCCTGATCCCGTTCGAGCTGATGGACGAACCCAGGACCAGCAATATCCGCATCACGATCGGCGCCTACCGGTTCCGGCCCCTTCCCGGATTCCCATAGTGCGACGCGCACCTCGCGAAACAGTGTCCCCGGTCAAGCATTCCACCTCCGACTGCGGCCGTCCGCGCGGCCACGACATCCCCGCACCGAGATCAGAAATTAGCGTGCCCCTGACGAAACCGGCAATCTGCAAACCGTCCGTGTTCATCCCTTTACCGCATGCTGCCCGGCGCAGAGCCGCGAATTTCCGCCGTTCAGCCGAACGTATTCTCGGCCACCCGGCCGAAGCGGTCACCCCGGTCGTTCCGGGCGTGTCCGGGCCCCGGACGCGACCACTTCGGCGGCCGTGACCTCCACCGGTTGCCGCCGCGAGCGCGCGAGGGCCAGCAACGATTCGCGGCCTGCCGCCGGATCGGTCTTGTACCGCTCCGCGAGGACACCGGTCGCCTGCGCGATCACCACCGTGCGGTCCAGTTCCGCCTGCAGCAACGCACTCCGTGCGGCCTTCTCGCGGATCCGCTGCCGGTGCAGGAGGCCGATCGCCGCGGCGTCCGCGAGCGCGGAAGCGGTGCGCAGCGCGTGCGTGTCTTCGCCTTTCCCGTCCGCGTGAATGAGGCACAGCAACCCGACCGTGTCCGTCCTTCTGCGCAACGGCACCACGGTGGAGTCCGAGAGCCACAGCCGGGCCCGGGTGAGGCCGGCACCGGCGTCGGCCACCATCCGCAGGCGCCCGCCGGAGCCGGCGAACAACAGCACCACGCTGTCCGCCCCGGCCAGTGCCCGCGCCCGCTCGACGAGGAAACGGCCGAACATCGACTCGTCGAAATCCGGCGCCAACGTGTCGGACAATAGGATCATCGACTCGATCAGCTGATCGCCGCACATCGCGGCTCCCTCCGCCAGGCCGGATTCCGGTTTTCCTTGCCAGGACAATGAAACACGAACCCCGGCCGCCCACCACACCCAGGAGCAGGTAGCGTGCGGCGATAGTTGCCGAGCGTGTCCGTGATCGGCTTTTCCTCGCAAACGGGTGCCGGAGGCCACGACGGTGGACAAGCTCCCGCCAATGGGGCAGGGTTGTCTCCCGTACGCCCGTGCTGTCCCGGACCCTGATGGTCGAGCGTGAACTCCGAAGGGAATTCCGACCGACGCGATCGATCCGGGAGCAGCCGAATGCGTGGAAATGCCCAGGAATTTTCCCACATTCTGCCCACCGCGAGCACTTTCACCCGCCCGGACGCGCGGCTCATCGCAGCCGCGGTCACCGGCGAGCGGGAGGCACTGAACGCCCTCGCCGAGGTGCTGCGGCCGATGGTGCTGCGCTACTGCGTCAGCAGGCTCGGCGTCCAGGAGACCGGCTGCGCCGGCGCCGAGGACTGCACGCAGGAGGTCCTGGTCGCGGTGCTGGTCGCACTGCCGCGTTATCGCTATCGCACGGACCGCTTCCTGTCCTTCGTCTTCGGTGTCGCCGCGCACAAGATCAGCGATCTGCTCCGGCGACGCGGCAGGGAACGGTGCGAGCCGCTACCCGATCCCGACGCCGTGGTCGCCCCCGAACCGGTCCCGCCGGAGGACGCGGTCGAACGCCTCGACCAGCAACGCCAGCTCAGGCGAATGCTCCAGCGGCTGCCCGACAACTACCGGGAGGTGCTGGGCATGCGGGTCCTGTTCGGATTCACCGCCGAGGAAACCGCCTCCAAGCTCAACATGCCCAGCGCCGCCGCGGTCCGCGTCACCCAGTTCCGCGCGCTGACCAAGCTGCGCCGATCCGCCCCCGCGGCCCCGCCACGGGAGGGCGCGTTGCTGGGCGCCCGGTAGTCATCAGGCCGGTTGCGCCCGGAACCGGCCGATCAGCTCAAGCAGTTCACCGCCGCGCGGGCTCGGCCCGTTCCGCCGGATGGCCTCGTCCAACGGCCACAAGCGGTCCTTCGTCCGCGCCGACCGCAGTCCGCGCGCCAGCTCGATCGCTTCCGTGCCCGCCCCGGCGGCCTCGTCGAGATCGCCCGCAAGGGCGTGGCACACCGCGAGCCAGATCAGCGTCAAGGAGCAGCTGCGGGCCATTTCCGGTCCGTAGCCGTCGATCGCCTTCGTCAGCTCGGGAATCGCCCGCTCCCCGTGCCGCGTGTCCACCGTCCTGGCGAGCTCGGTCCGCACCGTACCTGCCATCGCCGCCAGATCGGTGGCGCCGAAGAACGCCGCCCACGGCGCGGGCGGCGTGTCCCGGGAATCCGCGAACTCGTCCGCCGCCCGGCCCAGGTTCGCCAGCGCCTCGTCGGCGTCGCCCCGCATCGCGTGCGCCCACGCCTGGTTGGCCGAAAGGATCGCCTGACCGAGAGCCGATCCGGCGCGCCGCGCGGCTTCCTGGCCGCGGGCGAACTCGGTCACCGCCGCCCCGACGGCGTGGTAGTGCAGGTGCAGTCTGCCGAGCCGGTAGCACACGTTCGCCACCAGATCATCGTTGCCCGCCTCGGTCGCCAGTTCGATCGCGCGCTCGAACCTACGCTGGGCGACCCGGGCGTTCCCGGCGTCGAACTCGGTCCAGCCCAACAGGTTCTCCGTGTCGGCGAGCACGGTGCACAGCCGCGCACGGAGGTGCTCGGGCACCATCCCCCGGCGCAACAGGCGGCCACTGGTCTTCAGCACCCGCAGTGCGTCCCGGCAGTAGCCACCGCCGAGGCGGTAGTCGAGCGCCCGGAACGTCTCGACCGCCGCCTCCAGGTCCTCGATGTCCGCGGTGTCGACTCGGACTGGAAGCCGTTCCTCACCGGTGAGCGCGGTCATCACCACACCTCCGAACGCACCACGAGTCCCTGACGGATGTCCATGGAATTCCCACGCTCCTGGTATTTCAACCGGACGAACAGACAGCCGTCTGGGTCCAGGACGGGATTACACCGTCACGGCACATCTGCGTACCCCGGCGTCCACAGCTTCACTGATGTTAGTAAGTCCGGATGCCGGGACCATCCGCCGATCGGGCGCAGTGTTACGGCGTGCGGATATCCACGCATTCCCATCCGCACTTTCCGATGCACGGGAATCCGCGACCGGCGCAATGCACACCCCGCCGCGCACGGGAATATCAGGCGGAGAAAAGATCCTGGACGTCTTCGGAACGCGAGACGACCGCCGTCGCGACCTCGGTCAGTTTCCGGTTGTTGCGCCGCGAATATCCGCGCAGCACCGCGAACGCGCCCGCCATGTCGAGGCCGAGCCGTTCTGCGATGAAGCCTTTCGCCTGCTCGATGACCACCCTGCTGGACAGTGCAGTCTGCAACTGTTCGATAAGGACGTCGTAGTGCCGGGCCGAGCGCGCCTGCAGGAGGCCGATCGTGGCCACGTCCACCATGGCCTGCGCGGTGCGCATCGACGGCCCGTCGAGCGCTCCCGGCGCGCCGATCAGCAGGTTCAGCACGCCGACGATGTCGGACCGCAACCGCATCGGCAGCGCGTAGGCGGCCTGGAAACCGGCCGCGGACGCCTTGAGCGCGAACGAGGGCCATTTGGCCTCCGCCCCGGGCAGATCGGTGTAGCCGACGACCGCGCCGAGCCGATACGCGTCGGCGCACGGGCCTTCGTCGATCTGCAACTGGAACAGCTCGTGGGTCCGGGATTCCTCGTCCGCGCTGGCCACCACCTGCAGGCCACCGCGGGGATCGGCGAGCAGCACGCCCGCCGCGTCGATCTCGAGCAGTTCGACACAGCGCAGGGAAAGGAGGTGGAGGAAATCCAGCACGTCGAAGTCGTCGACCAGAGTGTCCGCCAGTTCGACGAGTACCTCGGTCAGACTGTCGTCACGCATCGACCCACGCACCTCCGCACCCGGAACACCCTACAACGATCACGGTCATCCGCTGCGTCTCAGCCGGGATCCCGTTCGGGTGCGAATCTCAGCCGCCGCGCGACCACATCCGCCGCCAGCTCCGCCAGCCCGCGGTGTTCGGCGAAGGCACGTGCCCGCAGCCGGGCGTAGGCGTCCTCCAGGCTCACGTCCAGCTGTGCGGCGACCATTCCGGCCGCCTGGTGCACCTGTGGGCTCAGCAAGGGGAAGCCGTTGCCCGACCCGACCAGTTTCCCACCCCCTGTGTGGGTCTGCTCATTGAGGAGCAGGATCCAGACCAGCTCGGCGAACGAGAGCGCCTCGCCCACCGCGGCCCTGGGCAGCGATCCGGGTTCGGCGCAGTAGAGCGTCAGCGCCCCGGCACGGCTGGCTCCGGCCGACAGCGGCAGCACATGACACGAGCGGGCACCCGCTTCGACGGCCAGCGGCACGAACAGCGGCCAGCGACGGCCGATCGCCGGTGCCTCCAGGTCGGCGACGAGCACGGGGACGCCGGTGCGCAGCACCAGGCTCCCCGGCCCCTCGCCGACGGTCGCCTCGATCTCGGTGAGCCGGGTGCCCAGCTCCCCCGTCGCGTACCGCAGTTCGGCGGTACCGGCCCCGGTGCCGACCACCAGGCACGCGCCCTTCACCCCGAACCGGTCCACCACGGCCTCGCAGACGAACTCCACGGTGACGCGCCTGCGCCGCGCCCGCGCGAGCTCGCTCAGCGAAGTCCAGAGCTTCGCGAGCCGCGAGTCGTCTCTGCTTCCGTCGTGAACCGTGACCACGTTGTTCCAGGCTTTCCGGACACCAGCGGCTTCCCGAACAGGAAAACCCTTGCCGATCCTACCTATCCCCGTGCCGCACGCCCGGCGCAACACCCCGGGCGGGTCACCCTCCGCGAGAGTTCGAACATACGCGCGATTCCCGCGCTCGGCGACCCCCATTGTCGCCGAGCACCGATGGCTGCGGGATCCTTACCGATCCCCTCTCGCGAAACCCTGAAACAATAGTGCCGAAAGTCCCCGGTTCGCCGGTGCGCCCGCATCCGGCGCAGTCTCGCTCCGGGAACAGATCTTCCTTGTGCGACAAGAGGATCCGCGCCGACGCACCCGGTTGACCTATGGCGGGACGCGGAATACTGCGGGACAGTGGCCGCGGAGCCGATTCTCGCCCCGTTCACCCCGCGAGGGAAGTGGTCCCGGAAATGATCGAATACTCCGGGCTTCCGGCAGAACACCTGTCGCTCGCCCCGCCCGGCATCCGGGCGAACCCGTAACATGCCCGCGAAAGCCCGCCCCGACCTCGGCGCCGCGCTCGCCACCGCCGCCCGCTGGCTGGACGAGGTGCCCGGCGTCGTCGGGGTCGGCCGGGGCTACTCCGACGGCGCGCCCGCCCTCGACGTGTGGGTGAATCCCGGCACGGTGCCCGCCGGGCGGCTGCCTTCCCGGCTTTTCGGCGTGCCCGTGCGCGTGCACGGCGCCGGTGGACCATCGGAGGCGAGCTGATCCACTCGGCCGCCCGCTTTGTCCTTTGTGGACTGCGATGCGGCGAAGGGCGCTTTCAGCGCGCTCAGCGCTATGAAGGACCCCTTCACGGCGCTGGTCGTCCCTCGGGGTATTCCGTTTCGAAACCCGGCCAGGGTCATTTGCACCTAACGGGCCCGGGACCTTCGTGTCTTCACCGGTCACCGCGCGCTGTGTGATCCTTCGTGCATGGACACCACGAAGTCCCGGCCCCCGAATCTCACCGCCCAGAGCAGCGAGATCGAAGCACTGCGGAACCGCCTCCGCTACTACCGTACGCGGGCGGATCAGCTCCAGTACGCGCTGGACCACCGGCTGCCGATCGAGCAGGCGAAGGGTATCCTCGCCGAACGCTACGGGATCGACGTGGACGAGGCATTCGCCATGCTGCGGTCCTTCTGCCGGGACCACAACCTCAAGATCCACGATGCCGCCCGGGCGTTGATCGGCCAGACGGGTGAAGCCCGGCGCGTGGCGTGCTGAGCGGCACCATGGTCAGTCTGGGGGCCGACTACGCCGGCGAGGGAGGTCCGGGGGCTCTGATGGGTCCGAGGCGAAACCACTCCCGGCTGCGGATACTGATCGCTGACGACAACCCGATCGTCCGCGACGCGCTGCAAGCGCTGCTGGAAACCGAACCGGATCTCGACGTCGTCGGGGTCGCCGGTGACGCGGCCGAGGCGGTGGAACTGGCCGAGCGGTGCGCACCCGAGGTCGCCGTACTGGATGTGCGCATCCCCGGCGGCGGGGCGTGGATGGCGCGGGAACTCCGCCGCCGGGTCCCCGGGCTGGGACTGATGGCCTTCTCCGCGCACAGCGACAGCGGCTCGATCGCGCAGATGGCCGCGGCCGGGGTCACCGAGTACCTCGTCAAAGGCAGCCCGAACACCGAGATCATCGCGGCGATCCGGCGGCTCGGCGAGCGGGTCAGCGACTGAGCCAGCGTTCCATGCAGGCGAGCAGTTCGGCGGTGTCCACCGGCTTCGTCACGTAGTCGCTCGCGCCCGCGGCGAGGCTCTTCTCCCGATCACCCTCCATCGCCTTGGCGGTGACCGTGATGATCGGCAGCCCCGCGAACCGCGGCATCTCGCGGATCGCGGCGGTGGTGGCGTAGCCGTCCATCTCCGGCATCATCACGTCCATCAGGATCAGGTCGATCCCCTCGTCGGCGAGCAGCATCTCGATGCCCTTGCGGCCGTTCGGCGCGTGCACCACCCGCAGCCCGTGCAGCTCCAGCATCCCCGAGATGGCGAACACGTTGCGGGTGTCGTCGTCGATGAGCAGGACCTTCCGGCCACGCAGCCGGTAGGACGTCGGCGGCTCGCCGTCGCGCTCGTTCTCCGTCGACGGCGCGGGCGCGGTCTCCGGCTTGCGCATCAGCGGCAGGATTCCGTCCAGCTCGCTCGCGGACAGGTGCAGCATGATCCGCTCCCGCAAGGAGTCCAAAGAGGACAGTAGCTCCACCGGGTGCACCCGGACGTGCGCCTGGAGCAGCCGTTCCTGCGCGGCGGACAGCTTCCGGCTCGCGTGGGCGAGCACCGGGACCTCGATCGGGTCCGGGCCCTCGGTCAACCGCTTGAGGAAGGTCAGCGCGGTGGTGCCCGGCATGCTGGTGTCCAGCACGATGCAGCGGAACGTCCGCGCGGTCAGCGCGTCGATCGCCTCGGCGGGGTTGGACACCGCCTCCACCCCGACCACCGGCACCGCACCGTGGGTGTAGGCCAGATCCGCCGCGACGCCCCTGGCCAGCAATGTCAGGAGGTTGTTCTCCTGGCTTTCCACCACGAGGACGCGGCGACGGCCGAGCTGCTCGGCGGCGTCGGGCCGCTCGGTGCCGGGGTCGGCGGTGCCCGCGGTGTACTGCGCGACCGGCAGGAACAGGGTGAACGTGCTGCCCTCGCCGAGCCTGCTCTCCGCGCGGATCTCCCCGCCGAGCAGGAACGCGACCTCACGGCTGATCGACAGGCCGAGCCCGGTCCCGCCGTACTTCCGGCTCGTGGTCCCGTCGGCCTGCTGGAACGCGCCGAAGATGGAGTCCAGATTCTCCTCCGCGATCCCGATCCCGGTGTCCGCGACGACGAAGGCGACCAGCTCGTGCCCGGCGGGCGAGGACAGCACCTCCTGATCCACGAGCTCGACACGCAGCTCGACGCTGCCCTCTTCGGTGAACTTCACCGCGTTGGACAACAGGTTGCGCAGCACCTGGCGCAGCCGCTGCTCGTCGGTGAACAGCAGGCCCGGCACGTCCCTGCCCACCGTGACCTGGAAGTCGAGCCCCTTCTCCGCGGTGAGCGGCTGGAACGTGGTCCGCACGTAGTCGACCAGCTGCCGCAGCGGGAACGGCTCGTGATGGATGTCCATCTTGCCCGCCTCGACCTTCGACAGGTCGAGGATGTCGTTGATCAGCTGCAGCAGGTCGGTGCCCGCGGACTGGATCACCTTGGCGAACTCGACCTGTTTCGGGGTCAGGTTCTGGGTCGAGTTCTGCGCGAGCACCCCGGCCAGGATCAGCAGGCTGGTCAGCGGCGTCCGCAGCTCGTGCGACATGTTGGCGAGGAACTCCGACTTGTACTTCGACGCGAGCGCCAGCTGCTGCGCGCGTTCCTCGATCTCCTGCCGCGCCTGCTCGATCTCGAAGTTCTTCACCTCGATGTCGCGGTTCTGCGTGGCCAGCAGTTCCGCCTTCTCCTCCAGCTCGGCGTTGGACCGCTGCAGTTTCGCCTGCTGTGCCTGGAGTTCCTCCGACCGCGCCTGCAGTTCGGCGGCGAGCCGCTGCGACTCCTCCAGCAGCGAGTCCGTGCGCGCGTTGGCGATGATGGTGTTGACGTTGACGCCGATGGTCTCCATCAGCTGTTCGAGGAAGTCCCGTTGCACCGCGGTGAACCGGGTGAAGGAGGCCAGTTCGATGACACCGAGCGCCTGGTCCTCGAACACGATCGGCAGCACGATCAGGTTCACCGGCGCGGCGGAGCCGAGGCCGGAGGAGATCTTGACGTACTCGGGCGGGGTCTGGTCGACGACGATCGGCTTCTTCGCCTGCGCGGCCTGCCCGATCAGCGACTGCCCGAGGTCGAACCGCGTGACGACGTCGGCGCCTTCGCTGTGCCCATAGGCGGCGATCAACCGCAACCGGGGCCGGTCCTCGCCCGGCTCGGTGAGAAAAAACGTGCTGTGCTGCGCGCCGACGAGCGGGGCCAGCTCGTTCATGATCAGCTGGGCCACCACCCGCAGATCGCGGTGCCCCTGGATCAGCCCGGAGATACGCGCGAGGTTGGTGTTGAGCCAATCCTGCTCCTCGTTGGCCCGGGTGGTCTCGCGCAGCGACTGCACCATCGCGTTGATGTTGTCCTTGAGTTCGGCCACTTCTCCTTGCGCCTCAACGGAAATCGACCGGGTGAGGTCGCCGGTCGCGACCGCGCCGGTGACCTCCGCGATGGCCCGCACCTGGCGGGTCAGGTTGCCCGCCAGCTCGTTCACGTTCTCGGTGAGCCGTTTCCACGTGCCGGACACACCCTCGACCTCGGCCTGCCCGCCGAGCCTCCCTTCGCTGCCCACTTCGCGCGCGACGCGGGTGACCTCGGCGGCGAACGCGGAGAGCTGGTCGACCATCGTGTTGATGGTGGTCTTGAGTTCCAGGATCTCCCCGCGGACGTCGACGTCGATCTTCTTGGTCAGATCGCCGCGTGCCACCGCGGTGGTCACCTGCGCGATGTTGCGCACCTGGCCGGTGAGGTTGTTCGCCATCGAGTTGACGTTGTCGGTGAGGTCCTTCCACGTCCCGGCGACGTTGGGCACGCGCGCCTGGCCGCCGAGAATCCCTTCCGTACCAACCTCTCGCGCGACCCGCGTCACCTCGTCGGCGAACGCCGAGAGCGTGTCGACCATGGTGTTGATCGTCTGCGCGAGTGCGGCCACCTCGCCCTTGGCCTCGACCGTGATCTTCTGGGACAGGTCGCCGCGCGCCACGGCCGTGGCCACCTGCGCGATGGAGCGGACCTGATCGGTGAGGTTGTCGGCCATCACGTTCACCGACTCCGTCAAGCCTTTCCACGTCCCCGAAACGCCCTTCACATCGGCCTGCCCGCCGAGACGTCCTTCCGTGCCCACCTCCCGCGCGACGCGAGTGACCTCGTCCGCGAACGAGGAAAGCTGGCCGACCATCGTGTTGATCGTGTCCTTGAGTTCCAGGATCTCGCCCCGCGCGTCGACCCGGATCTTCTGCGAGAGGTCGCCGCGCGCGACGGCGGTGGTGACCTCGGCGATGGAGCGGACCTGATCGGTGAGGTTGTCGGCCATGACGTTCACCGACTCCGTCAGGCCTTTCCACGTCCCCGAAACGCCCTTCACGTCGGCCTGCCCGCCGAGACGACCTTCCGTGCCCACCTCCCGCGCGACGCGAGTGACCTCGTCCGCGAAGGACGAAAGCTGGTCGACCATGATGTTGATCGTGTTCTTCAGTTCGAGGATCTCGCCGCGCGCGTCGACCCGGATCTTCTGTGTCAGATCGCCCTTCGCCACCGCGGTCGCGACCTGCGCGATCGAGCGGACCTGCGCGGTGAGGTTGCCCGCCATGAAGTTCACCGACGTCGTCAGATCCCGCCACGTCCCCGCGACACCGGGCACCTGCGCCTGCCCGCCGAGGATCCCTTCGGTGCCGACCTCGCGCGCCACCCGCGTCACCTCGTCCGCGAACGCCGACAGCTGATCCACCATGGTGTTGATGGTGTTCTTGAGTTCGAGGATCTCGCCCCGCGCGTCGACGGTGATCTTCTGCGACAGATCGCCCTTCGCCACCGCGGTGGTGACCTCGGCGATCGAGCGCACCTGGTTGGTGAGGTTGCCCGCCATGAAGTTCACCGACGTCGTCAGATCCCGCCACGTCCCCGCCACGCCGGGGACTTCGGCCTGCCCGCCGAGACGTCCCTCGCTGCCGACCTCGCGCGCCACCCGGGTGACCTCGTCCGCGAACGCCGACAGCTGATCCACCATGGTGTTGATCGTGTTCTTCAGTTCGAGCATCTCGCCTTTGACGTCGACGGTGATCTTCTGCGACAGATCGCCCTTCGCCACCGCGGTCGCGACTTCGGCGATGTCGCGGACCTGGCCGGTGAGGTTGCCCGCCATGGCGTTGACCGAGTCGGTGAGGTCCTTCCAGGTCCCCGAGACCTCCGGGACCGAGGCCTGACCGCCGAGCTTGCCCTCCGTCCCGACCTCCCGCGCGACCCGGGTGACCTCCGAGGTGAACAGCGCGAGCTGGTCGACCATCCCGTTGAACACGGCGGCCATCTCGTCCACCAGGCCGTCCTCGGCGCGGGGCAGCCGGGTGCTGAAATCGCCGTCCCGCACCGCCTTCAGGCCGTCGAGCAGTCGTTGCAGGCCTTGGTCGTCCAAGGCCGTCCCGCTCCGCTTCACCGCTCGTGATTCGGCCATCGCGTGCTCCCGGGGTCGAGGGGGGGTGGTCGCAAGGGGGTCGCGCCGCCGTGGCCGCGCGGCGGGGTTCAGGCCGCGGTCCGGAACTCCGCGACCTGGTCGGCCAGCTCGCAGGCGGACGGATTCGCCTGGCGCAGCCGCGCCTGCTGTTCGAGCGGGGCCAGCCGGTCACGGAACCGCCGCGAACTCAGCGCCATGGCCTCGGTCAGCGCCCGGTCGGCGACCGCGACGGCCTCGTCGACGTCCTCCGAGAGCAGATGACTCGTCGCCAGCATCGTCAGGCACAGCGACCTGCTGCGGGCCATGCGGTCGCCGTACCGCGCCACCACCCGGGTCAGCTCGTTGACCGCCATCGCCGCGTACATGGTGTCGACGGCGGCGGCGAGTTCGACGTAGACCGTGCCCGCCATCGCGGCCAGGTCGGTCTCGCCGAAGAACTGGGCCGAGGCCGGGGCGTCCGCCGCGTCGGCGCGTTCGAAGGCGTCGACCGCACGACCGAGCGCGGCGAGCGCGGGCCGGGGATCGGCGAGCTTCGCGTAGGCCCACGCCTGGTTCGCGTACAGCACACTCAGCATGAGCGTGCACTCGCCGGACTCGGCGGCGACCACACCGCGCTGGAACGCCTCCAGCGCCTCGCGCGGGGCGTCGTGGTGCAGGAACACCCGCCCCTGCCGATAACGGATATTGGACAGCAGCGCGTCGTCGCCGCCCTCACCGGCGAGCTCGGCCGCGTGGTCGAGCCAGGCGTGCGCGACGACGGGACGTCCGGAGTCGAACGCGGTCCAGCCGGCCAGCCCGGCCAGATCCGCCAGTGCCGAGCACAGCGCGGCACGGACCGCCGAGGAGCAGTCGGCGTCGAGCAACCGGAGCGCCCAGTTCAGCTGCGCGGCCACCGCGTCCCGGCACCAGCCGCCACCGTAGCGGTAGTCCAGCGCGCGGAACGTTCTCGTCTCGGCCTCCACCTTCCTGACTTCGGCGCAGCCGATCCGGCCGCGGCCCACCACGGGCCAATGGGAGTCGGTGCAGTAGGAAAATGCTTGCTCTACGGTCATTTCGGGCCTCCGTGATCGGGTACCACCGAGGGGTGGGCCACCGGGGGCCGGAGTGACGAGCGGGTTCATTTCGTGCGGAGCGCGGGAATGCCGGGACTGGCCGAGCGGCAACCGGGCTCCCCGGTATTTTTTCACGCCCGGCGGCCGGAGGCATTGCCGACGCCGATTGCGTTTCCGCATCGATCAGCCCTTCTCGCCGCTGCGCGTCCGATATTCGGGCATCCAGAATTCGATCGTCACGCCCGCGCCGGGCGCGCTGTCCACCGTCAGCCAGCCCTGCGCCGCCTCGGCCCGCTCCCGCATCGCCGAAAGACCGACGTGTTCCCAGCGCCCGGCGCCGACCGCCGCGGCGTCCATGCCGACCCCGTCGTCGGACACCCGGACCAGCAGCCCGCCGTCCCGTTCGGCGAGCACGACGTCGACCCGGCTCGCCGACGCGTGCTTACGCACGTTCACCATCGCCTCCTGGACGATCCGGAACACGTTCACGACGACCTCCGGGGTGAGCGAGGAGACGTCGATGTCCTGCCGCAGCGTGCATTCGAGCCCCCAGCCCTCGACCACGTCGTCGAGGTAGGCGCGCAACGCGGACACCAGATCGTCGCTGTCCTGGACCGGCGGCCGCAGATGGGCGACCAGCGCGCGCAGCCTGGCGATGGTCTCCTGAATGGACTCGTCCAGCCCGGCCAGCGCCGTGCGCACCTCTTCGGACTGGCGCGCGGCCAGCATCTGCAGCCGCATGCTCACCGCGATCATCGACTGGATCGAATCGTCGTGGACGTCCCACGCGATCCGCCGCCGCTCGGTTTCCTGTGCCCGCACCAGATGGGTGAACACCTGCTGCCTGCCCACCCGGTCCAGCGACGGCGTCAGATCACGGACCACCTTGCCGAATCCGACGATCTCGCCCCGTTCGTCACGCACGGCGGTGAGCACGGAATTGGCCCAGAACCGCGTCCCGTCCTTGCGAAGCCGCCAGCCTTCCTCTTCGAACCGGCCCTGGTCGGCCGCGGCCGCCAGCTCCGCCTCCGGCTTCCCGTCGGCGACCTCCTCCGGCGGGTAGAACACCGAGAAATGCTGCCCGATGATCTCGTCCGCCCGGTATCCCTTGATCCGTTCGGCGCCGGCGTTCCAGGTGACGACGAAACCACGCACGTCGGTGGTGAAGATCGCGTAGTCGACGACGTTGGCGATGAACAGTTCGAAGAGGGCCTGGCTCGGCGGCGCCGCGCCAGGCCTTCCCGATGACGTGGTCATAGTGCAGCTTCCCACGCGTTCCGGCGTGCTTTCCCCGTTCTCACCCGAGCAGACGAATGATCGCCGGGGAATCAGCTCACTCAATGAGTCCGGTCCGCCGGGCGACCGCGACGGCTTCCAGTTTCGAATGCGTCCCGGTCTTGGTGAGAATGCGCTGCACGTGATTGCGCACGGTATTCCGCGCGAGCGCGAGTTCTTCGGCGATCTGTTCGGTGCCCAGCCCTTCGGCCACCCGGATCAGCACCTGCCGTTCCCGGATGGTCAGCGCGGGCGCCAGCAGTTCGGGTTTCCCGGCGAGTTCGGCGAGTGCGCCGGCGAGCAGTTCGGGCTGGATGACGATCTCGCCGCCCGCGACCGTGCGAATGCTTTCGACGAGTTGCCCGAGCAACCCGGATTTCAGCAACAGCCCGGCCCCGCGCGCTTCGAGGATCCTGGCCGCCATGGCACTGTTCGCGTCGCCGGTGAAGATCAGCACCCTGGTGGACGGCGATTCCGCGCGCAGCCGCGGAATCGCGTCGATTCCGTCGCCGTCGGGCAGCCTGCGGTCCAGCAGTACGACGTCCGGCCGCTGCCGCGCCGTCGCGGGGATGCCTTCGGCGAGGGAATGCGCGCAGCCCACCAGTTCGATTTCGGGATACGCCTCGAACGCCGCCATGAGCGCTTCGGCGACCATCGCGTGATCCTCGACCAGGAGCACCCGGGTGGGCGTCCCGCCCCGGGAAGCACGCGCCGCGCCCGGCGTGTCCGGCATCCACCCACCTCCGCGTCGTCGCGGCGTCGGCGGCCGCCGGGGTCATTGTGGCCCACGCGCACCGGCCGACGCGTCCGCCGACCGGTGCGCGTTTTCCACCCTTTGCCAAGGTCATCCACATTTCGGACCGCATGCGTCCGTTCGGCGGCTGAACGCGGGGCGAGGCCGGGAATAGGATGCGGGGTGTAGCCGGTCGGCTCCGCCTCGTGGCACCAGGCGAGCCGGCTGTCGCCGTTCTGGACCCCGACGGTCGATCAATCCGTCCCGGGTGGGGAACAGGAGGCGACGGGCATCATGGGTGTACGCATTCAGTTCGCGACGCTGTCGGACGAACGGCGCCGCGGTCGCCCGGCACAGATCATGAGCCGCGCCGTCGGTGGCCGATCCGATCCGGCGCGCCGTCAGAGCGCCGATGCCGGTACCGGCCGCCACGGAGAATCCGATCCGCACGGACGAGGTTCCCATGCCTGACCACGACGTCCTGGAACGACCCACGGCACATCCGCCGGCCGACGAGCAGGGCCTCGGCACGGCACTGCTGCTCGGCGGTCTGCTGGCCGCGGTCGAGATCGCCGAAACCGCCGCGGGGCTGGTGCTCTCGGCGGGTGGTCTCGTCGACACCGGCTATCCGATCCCCGAGGACCCGCCCGGGCCCCCGCGCGGCGAATAATCCCGCCCCGCCGCCGACGGTGGCATTCCCTACCGGGCACTTCCGGCCACCAGGTTCGACTCGACGGGCACATCTGACCCACCAGTTATTCGACCGCCAGTACCGTAACCGGCTGGGTCGTCATAGATATCAGCAGTTCGTACGAAGGACGGTCAGGTGATTTGCTGGGATCGCTGTGGGGACGTCCATTGTCGGAGTTCTCACTCCACGGCAGATCCGTTGGCTGAGAAAACATCTGAACGACTATCACCGCCGGGTCGCCCGTGCACTCGAAGACGACGTTTACGACCCTGTTGTCTCCGCCATCCTCGAAGCCCGGCGAGCCGGCGATCAGCGTGAGGTGCGTGCGTGCCTCGTGGATACACTTCTCGCGGTCACGGCATCGCTTGAATCACTACCCAGCCAGGGCGGCGTGGTCGAACCGGAGGATGACGAGGCCCGCTGGCGCTGGGTATGGGCACTACACGAGTTACGCATGGCGTTGACAGTCCGGCTCGGCAGGAAAATTCATTCGGACGCATCGGCCAAATTGATGAACCGTCAGTCCATCACGAAGCGCCGGTCTCGGACCAAAAATCGAGGTATGAGAACCTTGACCGCCTGATCGAGGAGATGGACGACCTGATGCCTCAGGATGAAAAGGAGGTGAAGGCCTTCGTTCTGGGTTATGTGCAGAAAGGGGCCAATAAAGAGGCAGGCCGCGGGCGGCTCCCCCGCGGCCGTCGTAGCCGGCCCACGTCGTGTCACGACAGCGTTGGTCAAGGGGAACAGCGCACTCTCCGCGCACTCGTGGAGGATTAACGGAAAGCGCATCAAGTCTGGCAATCGTGAGCCACCGTGGCCCAACCTGCCCGAAAAGGTAACCGGACGGACAAATGGGGTCCGCCATTCTGGTGAATCCCCTGCGGCCGTTGTATCAGCGGCCCGCTGGAGCGCGCTCCTGAAAAGAGGTAGCGCGGAGTCCAGTGCGGGGAGGTCGCGATGCCGTCCACGATGACGTCCGCCGCGCGGACCCGGCGGATACGGGCCGTCCGGCCGGGTTTCGTGTCCTTCCTCATCCCGTTCGCCGTGCTCGCCGCCATTCTCGTGGCCGCGCCGCCTGGTGCCGGAGGCTCCGGGCCGCTCGCCTGGTACACCACCATCGTCTGGTCGCTGCCGACCGCGGTCACGCTCCGCGGGCTTTCCGGCGGCCTCCTGACGCGGCGGCGCACCGCCGCCGAGCCATTGCCCGGCCCCGTCCCGCATCGGCTGATCGTGGTGATCCCGACGATCGGCCGATGTGACGTCCTCCCCGCGCTCGAACGCGTGGTCGCGTCGTGCTGCGAACATCTGCCCGCGGCGTTCACGGACGTGCGGGTCGACGTCGTCGTGGAGGAGGGCTGCGCCGCGCGGCGGGCGATCACCCTGCTCTCCGGACGGTATCCCCTGGTCCGGATCGTCGAAATCCCCGCCGACTTCCGCACCGCGCGGGGCACGCGCTTCAAGGCCCGCGCCAACCACTTCGCGAACCTGGTGCGGACCACCTGCGGCGAGGCCCGCGACGACGTCTGGGTACTGCACATGGACGACGACACCGGGGTCGGCGAGGACACCGCCGCCGACGTGGCCAGGTTCGTCCACGAGCAGCACGCGGCCGGGGAGTCCGGGCTGCACCTGGCGCAGGGCGTGCTGGCCTACCCCCGCGAACACGCGAAGAACCGGTCGGTGTGGCTCGCCGACGCGGTCCGGCCCGGCTGCGACGTCAGCCTGTTCGCGGCGGGCACCGGACGCGGGACGCCGCGCACCGGGCTGCACGGCGAGCTGCTGCTGGTCCGCGCCTCGGTCGAAGCGGCCATCGGCTGGGACTTCGGCCCGTCCTCGACGGTCGAGGACGCCGAGTTCGCCCTGCGTTTCAGCGCGCTTCACCCCGGCCGCAGCGGATGGTTCGCCGGCCGCTCCTACGGCGCGTCCCCGGCCACCGTGCGTGATTTCCTGCGGCAGCGCGAGCGGTGGGTTTCCGGGCTGCTGCGGCTGGTGGCCAACCGCGCGATCCCGGTGCGGCACCGGCTCCCGCTCCTGCACAGTGTCTCGGTGTGGCTGTGCGGTCCCGCCCAGCATCCGGTGGTGGTGCTCGCGCTGGACGCGGTGCTCGGCGGCAGGGCCGCGCCGGTCACCCCGGTGGTCGCCCCGTTGTGGGCGCTCAACGCGGCGTTCAGCTGGTGGCTCTACTGGGAGGGCTACCGGATCAACGTCCGCTCGTCCGCGGACGCCCGTCCCCGGCTCGGCGAGTCGGTGCGGTTCCTGGTCATGATCCCGTTGTTCGTGCTGTGGGAGGGCATCGGGATCGTCCGCGGCATCGTGAGCGCGCTGCGACACGAGCCCACCTTCACCGTCATCGCGAAGCCTCTCTGAGAAAGCACTGTGCGGAAGGGAAACCATGGCCATCGAAGAGCGCAGGCTGACCCTCGAGGTGACCCTGCTGGAGGACCCCGACGAGACCGAACGCGCCGAGCTGGCCGAGCGGCTGTGCGCGGAGCTCCGGGAACTCGACGTCGACAGCGCGGGGTTCGTGCCGGGCAGGCCCGCCCCAGCGGGCTCGAAGGCCGACGCGGTCACGCTGTCGACCGTGCTGCTCACCTTCGCCGCTTCCGGTGGGGTGTTCACCACCGTCATCGGCACGGTCCGGGACTGGCTGCTGCGGCAGCGACAGCCTGGTGTCGTGGTCGACATCGAGATCGACGGGGACGAGTTCCGCATCGAGGGCGCGACCTCGGACGAGCGGCAGCGGTTGCTCGAAGCTTTCGTAGCGAAGCACTCGGCCGCAGGATGAGCGACGCTTGCGAGCGAATCATGGAAATCATGCGCCAAGAAGAATCGGACACTGTCTCGCGGAGCGAGTCGATCGCATGAGTGGCGGCCGGTACGCGCTGCTGGTCGCGAGTTCGCGGTTCGAGGATCCGGGGCTCGCGCGGCTCGTCTCGCCCGCCGAAGACGTCGAGGCGCTGCGGCGGGTGCTCGGCGATCCGGCGATCGGCGGCTTCGACGTCCAAACCCGGGTGAACCGGCCCGCGCACGAGGTTTCCCGTGCGGTGGAAGCGTTCTACGCCGATCGGCGGCGCGACGACATGCTGCTGTTCTACTTCACCGGGCACGGGCTGAAGGACGATCGCGGCAGGCTGTACTTCGCCATGACCGACACCGAACGCCGTTACCTCGGCGCGACCGCGCTGGCCGCGACGTTCCTGCACGACGTCATGGAGCGCGCCCGCTCCCGCTGCGACGTCCTGATGCTCGACTGCTGCTACAGCGGCGCGTTCGCGACCAGCCGGGTGGCCAAGGGCGATCCGGCGATCCACACCTCGGAACGCTTCGCCGCGCGCGGCCGCGCGGTGCTCACGGCGTCGGACTCGATGCAGTTCTCGTTCGACGGTGACCGGAAAGACGGCGAACGGCCGCTGTCGGTGTTCACCGGGCTCGTCGTGGAAGGCCTCCGCACGGGCGCCGCGGACCGCGACGACAACGGCTATGTCGACGTCGACGAGCTCTACGACTACGTCGACGAGCGGATGCACGATATCGCGCCCGAGCAGCAGCCGGGCAAATGGCAGTGGGACGTCCAGGGCCGGATCGTCATCGCGAACAACCCGCGTTCCCCTGGCACCGCCCTCACCCCGCCGCCGACCCGGATTCCCCGTGGCACCAAGGAAAAACCCCGACTCTCCCGGCGCACCCTGCTGTTCGCCGCCGGCGGCGCCGCGGCGGTGACGGCCGGGGCGGGCGTCTGGGGTGTGACGCGGCTGCTGAGCGACGACGGCCCGCGTCCGTGGTTCTTCCAGACCGGCGGTGAGCTCTACTCCTCCCCCGCCGTCGACGGTGGCGTCGTGTTCGTCGGCAGCACGGACCGCAGCCTCTACGCGGTCGACCTCGCGACCGGAACCCAGCGCTGGCGTTACATCGCGGGCGGCCCCATCACTTCCTCACCCGCCGTCGCCAACGGTGTCGTGTACGTCGGTTGCAACGACGGCAACGTGCACGCCGTCGACGCCGCCACCGGCGGGAAACGCTGGACCTTCGCCACCGACGCGGTCATCCACTCCTCGCCCGCCTTCGCCGCGGGCACGGTCTTCGTCGGCAGCCGCGATCACAACGTCTACGCGATCGACGCGGCCACGGGCGAACAACGCTGGAAGTTCACCGGCGGCGACTGGTTCAACTCGTCGCCCACCGTGGCCGCTGCGTCCAATTCGGACAGTGGGACCGTCTACATCGGATGCCGCGACCACAACGTGTACGCACTCGACGCGGCGACCGGTACCCGCCGGTGGAACTACACGACCACGCTCACCGTCGACTGCTCGGCGGCGGTGTCCGGGACGACGGTGTGGATCGGCTCCGACGACCAGAGTCTCTACGCCCTCGACGCCCGCACCGGCAAGTGGATCTGGCAGTTCCGCGCCGAGGGCGGGATCGTGTCCAGCCCGGCGCTCGACGGCGACGTCGTCTACGTCGGCAGCGACGACAAGCACCTGTACGCCGTCTCGGCTTCGACCGGCCGCCCGAACTGGCGTTACCCGACAGGCAACGGCATCCGCTCCTCCCCCGCCGTCGAGGGCGAGACGGTCTACGTCGGCAGCCGGGACCGCGGCCTCCACGCCGTCGACACGATGACCGGCCAGGCGCGCTGGACGTACCTGACCCGGGGACCGATCGACGACTCCTCACCCGTGCTGGCCTCGGGCTACGTCCTCGTCGGCAGTCTCGATCACCGCCTGTACGCCGTCCGCGCCACCGACGGCGCCGGACCGTGACGTGGTCACGATGTGCGGGTCAGCGCCGCCGGGGAATCCGCGTCCGGGACGAGGACCGACGGACTGCCGGTGCCGTCGGCGGGAACCGTCCAGACGTCGGAGTGGTCCGGTCCGCGAGGCAGGCCGTAGGCGAGGGTGCGATCGTCCACCCACGCGGCCTGATCGTCGACGGACCGGGTCTCCGCGAGCGGCGTCACGCGGCCGGTGGCCAGGTCGAGCACCGACAGCCGCCACCCGTGCCCGGGATCGCCGTCCCGGGCGGCCTTGAACGCGACGCGGCCGCCGTCCGGGGACAGCGACGGGCATTCCACGTTGTCGCGGACCGTTTCCAGGCGACGGGTGCCGAGGTCGCCGCGCATCAGGTAACGGTGCGTGCCGGTACTCATGGTGACGTAGAAGTGCCGGTCGTCGGCGGCGAAGGTGACGCCCCAGAAGTTGAGGTCCGCGGCCGCGTACGGTTTGCCGGCCACGGTGACCGCCCAGTCCTCCAGCGTCGGCACCAGCTCCTGCGTCCTGGTGTCCAGGATGCCGACCCGGGTGGAGAACCGCCCGCCGTTGTACGAATCGCCGGTCACGAACACCGTCCACGCCACCAGCCTGCCGGTCGGCGACACCCTGGCCCGGTTCGGGATGCCCGCCAGCGGGATCTCCCGGCGTACCGCGAGGTGTTCGTCCAGCACCGCGACCTGGTACGTGGTGAGATCGCCGTCCTGGCGCAGGCACACCCCGGTGCCACCGGCCGCGTACAACCGCTGGCATCCCACCGGCGACACCGAGCGCAGGGGACCGTTCACGCCGATCAGCCTGCCGCGACTGTCGTCAGCGGTACTGCGGGCCACCAGACCCGGTCCGGGCGCGATCGACACCTGCGACGCCTCCGCCGTGGCGGTTTTGCCCGGCCGGGCAGCGAGCACGGCGAACGCGGCGAGCAGGATCAGCGCGGTGCAACCGGAAACGGCGACGACGATCCGGGTGCGTGGCCTCATCGCGTCTCCTTTCCGCGCTGCCCCGGTAACAACACCCAGGTCAGGCCGAGCGCTCCGATCGCGGCCCCGAGCGCCAGGCCGGTGGGCGCGGCGCTACCCCAGCCCACCCAGGCGAGTCCGAACGCGACGGACGAGACGAAGTACGCCAACGCCTGAACGGTTTGCACGCAGGCCAGCCCGGTGGTGCGCAGCCCGTCCGGGAAGCACGGGCCCGCCAGTGCCATCAGCACCCCGTCCGTCGCGGCGTAGAACGTCCCGTAAAGCAGCAGAATCACGGCGGTACCGGGAATTCCCGGCAGGCCGAGCGTGAGCAGGAGGTAGACGGCGGCCAGCGCGGCATAGCCGCACCGCAGCATGAAGCGGCGGCCGAAGCGGTCGGCCAGCACGCCGAACGGACCGGCCAGCCCGAGGTAGACGATATTGGTGCCAATGGCCAGCACCGGGAACCAGCCGGTCGCGATGTCGTGCTGCCGCAGCAGGGCCAGGTAGACGAACCCGTCGCCGATGGTGCTCAGCCCGAGGACCGCCGCCGCGCCGAGCAGCCGCCTGACCCGGCCGTCGCGCAGTAAGGCGGCGGCCTGTCCGAGCGTCACCCTGGCCGCGCCCGGGGCGGGCGAAGTGCGGTCTCTGGCGAACAACACCAGCACCAGCACCCCGGCGAGCGCGACGCAGAAACTGACGACGAACAACGCGCTGAACGCGTCCGGGGTGGCACCGCCGACGATGGCCAGCACCCCGAGCGCGACCAGCGGACCGGCGAAGGCTCCCGCGCTGTCCAGCGCGCGATGCACGCCGAACGCACGGCCCAGCACGGGTTCCGGGACCGACAGGCTGATCAGCGCGTCCCTCGGCGCGGTCCGCAGCCCCTTGCCCGCGCGGTCCGCGACGAGAACGGCGCCGATCATCGGGGCACCGGTGACCCCGGCCAGCGCGAGCTTCGCCAGCGCCGAGATCCCATACCCCACGCCGGCCACCGTCTTGCGCCGCCGGAACCGGTCCGCGACGTAGCCGCCCACCAACCGCAGCAGCGCGGTCGCACCGGTGTACAACCCGTCCAGCACGCCGAAGGCGACGGGGCTCAGATGCAGCGTCAGCACGAAATACAGCGGCAGGACCGCGGTCACCATCTCCGACGAGATGTCCGTGAGCAGGCTGACCGTGCCGAGGACGAACACGGTCTGCCCCACGGCCCCGAGTGCGCGCCCGCCCGCCGACCCCTCGCCGCCCCCGCCCCACCAGACGAATTTGGACAGATACACGGTCAGCGGCCGCCCGTGGCGGTGGCCCAGGCGTCGGTGATCGGCTGTTTGCCCGAAGCCTTGCCCAGTGCGGGAAGCCCGTACATGTCCTCCAGCGTGCGCAACACGTTGTAGTGGTTGATCTGGGTGCCGGACCGGTAACCGGCCTTCACGTGGTCGCCGACGAACAGCGTGCAGATCTGGTTGACCGACGTGAAGTTGTCCTCGTCGAACGTGGCGATCAGCAGGCTGTTGTGCGTCTTGGCCCACTGCGCGTAGCCGTCGAGGTGGGACTTCAGCCAGGAGTCACCCGTCTTGATCGAGCAGTCGTGCATGTCGTCGCACATGTCGGGAATGACGAACGAAACCGTCGGCAGCTTGCTGTAGTCGCTCGGGAAAGCCGAGTACGGCACGTTGTACTCGGCCCCCTTCACGGTCGGGAAGTCCACCCACGGCGCGTGTTTGCGGACGTAACGGCCCGAACTGCAGCCGGTGTAGCCCGCCTTGGGCAGCCCCTCGGAGTACCCCTTGAACGTCTTGCCCGCCTTCAGCAGTTGCTGACCCAGGTTGTCGGCCTGGGAGTCCACCGGGCAGCTGTCCCCGGTGACGCCCTGCTGCGAACCGGAGAACAGCGCGAGGTAGTTCGGCTGGCTGGGGTGGGTCACGCCGAAGGCGTTGGTGAACAATGTCCCCTGCGCGGCAAGCGACTTGATGTAGGACGCGGATCCGTTGTCCCCGGCGATGTCCGAGTAGTTCTTGTTCTCGAACAACGCGATCACCACGTGATCGAACCGAGGAAGCGCGGCAGTGGTGCGGGCGGACGAGCCCGCCGGTTCACCGGATGCGGCGGCCAGGCCGAGCAGCGCCAGTATCGGCACCGCGGCCAGTTTCGCGACACGGTTGAGCAGCATCACCCATCTCCTTTTCGCGTGCTGGATCGACCACTGTGGACGGAATCGCCGGGGGAAGCGGGTCCGAGCGTAGAAAGCGCGAGCCCGCGGCAGTACCTACGTTCGTTGTTAACCGAATAGACGGCTTCGCGAGAATCAGCCACTTGGCGGTCGCCGGACTCGCATGTGGACCGCACCATGACGCCATGTCGCTGCCGGACCAGGTGCGCACGGCGCTGAACGACGGACCGTTCGGCCACGCGTTCGCGTGCGCGGCCGCGCACCGGGGCCTGAGCCTGCGGCAGCTGCGGCACCGGCTGGCGGCACGGGACGTCGCGCTGAGCGCGGTGACGCTGAGCTATTGGCAGACGGGGCGGAGCCTGCCCGAACGCGAGGAATCGTTGCACGCGGTCACGGTTCTCGAGGAAATCCTCGAACTACCCGAAGGCGCGTTGCTCGCCTGCCTCGGCGCGAAACGCCCCCGCGGCCGCGGGGTGCCGTCGTGCCGGGGCGCCCGGCGCCTGCACCGGGCCTGGGACTACCCCGCCTTCCTGCCGCCGCTGTTGCGGGAGTTCGACAGCGCGGCCCTCGACTCCGTGTACCGGGTCGGCCTGCACGACACGGTGTATCTCGACGCGGACCGCCGGCTCAGCCGGATCGTCGTACGCATGCTCGTCGAGGCCCGCCGTGACGCCGCGAAGACCGTGCTGACGACCAGCCGCAGCGGACGCGGTCTCGAACCACCGTCCGTCCTCCTGGCACGGCGCTGCCGGGTCGCCACCGCGAAAGCACTGCCCGAAGAGGGATTCGCGCTCACCGAACTGGCGTTCGACCGGGCACTGGACGTCGGCGGACGCGCCGTCGTCGAGTACACAGAGGACTATTCCTCGCGCGCCGTCGCGACCCATCACCACCGCCGGATCGCCGAGCGGATCCGGGACTACCGGGTGTCGGTCGTGTTCCACCGCGACGCGCCGCCCCGATCCTGCGCCACCTGGCGGACCCGGTTCCCGGACGGCCGCCGCCTCGGCCTGGCCCCGGTGCCGGTGGGCGAGGACGCCACCGTGGTGGTCCTGGCGGGCGCGGTGGCCCCCGGGATCCACGGCCTGTCCTGGGCCTGGGAGTGACCGGCCGGGCGTTGATCAAGGTGGACAGCGCGTTCTCAGCGGCCTCATGGGGGATTCACAGAAAGCGCGGCGAACCTGGCAGTCGTGAGCCAGAACGACAGCGAAAGCGGACTTCTCGCGACGATCATCAGGAAACGGGCGAGTGACGCGGGGGAACGCGTCTACCTCGAAGAGGCGCCCGGGCCGGACCGGATCACCTACCGCCGGCTCGCCGACGACGTGGCGGGCTGGCTGACCGCGCTGACCTCGGCCGGCGCGCCCGCCGGGGCGCGGGTGCTGATCGACGTCGCCGATCCGCTGGCGTTCGGCCCGGCGTTCCTCGGCGTGCTCGCCGCCGGGCGGTGCGCGGTGCCCGCCGATCCGGCGGCGTCGCTCGACGAACTGACCGAAAGCGCCGCGCTGGCCGATGCGTTCGCGATCATCAGCGACCGGCCGAACCACGGCGCGAATCTCGGTCTCCGGGTACTCGAACCAGGTCTCCCCGGCACCGCGCGGCCCACCGGTCCCGGCTCGGTGCTGACGCGGGCGGAGCCCGGCGGCGTCGAACTCACCGAGCACCGGCTCCTCCATGCCGCCGCGGCCGCCGCCCGCGAGTTGTCCGGCGACGACCGCGGCTACGGCACCGTGCCGCTGTTCCAGCTCGACGCCCAGGTCACCGGCCTGCTCGCCACGCTCATTGCCGGGGCGACGCTGGTCGTCGGTGCGGCCGTCCCGCCCACCGGGTTCTGGACGCTGGTCCGCCAGCGGCGCATCACCTGGATCGAAACGGCGCCGTCGGCACCGCTCTCGGACGTGGTGAACACCGGCCTCGAACGGGCTATCCGGTGACCACCCTCGAAGCGCCGCGGAAGGCGCCTGCCCGTATCCCGGCGGCGCGGTCGTCGGCGCCCTACCTGCACCAGATCGACCTGTTCCGGCTGATCACCTTCGCCTGCGTGATCCTGATCCATGTCGTCGCCGCCACCAACTACCCGCAGGACGTCCCGGCGAACGCCGTCGAATCGCTGCTGCACTTCACCCGCGAGGCGTTCTTCGCGCTGACCGGGTTCGTGCTGGTCTACCAGTACCGCGACCGGCCGCTGCGGGCCACCGGGTTCTGGCGGCGGCGGTTCCCGCTGGTCGCGGTGCCCTACGTCGTGTGGTCGGTGTTCTTCTGGGGCTACTCGCTCGTCACCACCGGCGAGCCCGCCGGCTCGCTCAGCACGAAGCTGGCCGCGCTCGGCCGGGAACTGATCGAGGGCAGCGCCTGGTACCACCTGTACTTCCTGCTCGTCACGATGCAGGTGTACCTGCTCTTCCCGCTGCTGCTGAAGATGCTGCGCGCGACGCGGGGAAGGCACCGGTACGTGCTCCTGGTCAGCGGCGCGCTCCAGGTGTGCGTGGTGCTGTTCATGACCTACCCGCCCGAGGGCGTCACCTACGACACGATCAGCCACCTGTTCGCGACGATCCTGCCGTACCAGTTCTTCACCGTGCTCGGCGCCGTGGTCGCGATGCACTTCGAGGCCGTGCACGCCTGGGTGTCCGGCCACCGGGCCTTCCTCGCCACCGCGCTGATCGCGATCGGCATCGGCACCGAACTGGCCTACTTCCAGAACGTCCACAGTGGAACGTGGCCGCAGCTGGCGAGCGAGGTGTACCAGCCGTATCTGCTCCTCTGGTTCGTCACCGTCATCGCCGCGCTCTACGCGGTGTGCTCGTGGTGGTCCGCCCGCCGGACCGCGGACAGCCGGGCGGCCCGGTTCATCGCGTGGGCGTCGAACCGCTCGTTCAGCATCTTCCTGGTGCACCCGCTCGCGCTGGCGCTGCTCGGCCCCGCGATCGGCCCGGTGGCGGACTGGTCCGGGGCACCGTGGACGACCGTGGTGATCTACCTCGCCACCCTCGCGCTCACCCTCGTGTTCGTCGAGATCCTGCGCCGCCTGCCGGTCAGCAAGGCCCTCACCGGACGGCCCCGCGTACGCCGCGCGCACCCGCGGCCCGTCCGGCTCGTCGTCAGCAGCGGTTCGCGGCCGCGCTGACGGCGTTCAGGCGGGACGAACCCGCCGGACCACCCGGCGGCCCCGGCTGGTCCTGCCGAACGGCTTGACCACCGACAGCACCACCATGGCCAGGATCGCGACCAGGTTCACGACCGATCCGGCGAGCAGGTGTGCCAGCGTGTCCCGATAGCCGGGAGCGGCGGACGCTCCGCCGCTCGCCGTGTACTCCACCGCCTCGGCGACCCACCCGCCCATCCAGATCGTGTCCGCGATCATCAGCGCGATCGTCAGCACGAACTTGGCGGTGACCCAGTAATGCCGGAGCAGGCCCCATTTCGTGCACAGGGACAGCACCAGGCCGGTGCCGAGGGCGACCAGCACGAGCGGGATCATCAGGTACCGGTCGAAGACCTGCGCGGTCAGGTGGGCCGTGTGACGCACCGCGTCACTGTCGGTCGTGTGCGCGATGATCTTGAGCGCCAGCTGGCTCGCCGCGACGCCGAACCAGCCCACCGAACTCGCGACGTGCGCGACGAGCCAGCACTGGCGCGCCCGCTTCCCCAAACCTCGGTCCATGGCAGAAGAGCATCGCGCCGGAGCGCCGGGGCGGCCATCCGGCACACCCCCTGGCCCGGCCTGCGGACAGCCCTACCCGGCGCTCGTCCGGTTGAGGTAGTCCGCGACCGTCCGGATCGCCGCCGGGTTGCGCGGCCCCTCCACGAGTGCCGCGTACGGCAGTGCGAGGAACCGTTTGTTCTTGATCGCGGGCACCTGGGCCAGCGGCGGGTAACTCTCCAAAAAGGACTGTTTCTGCGCGGCGGTCGGCGGGTCGTAGTCGTTGATCACGATCACGTCGGGGTTGGCCTTGACGACGGCCTCCCACGTGACAGTGGTCCAGCTGTCCTGGAGATCACCCATGACGTCGTCACCGCCCGCGCGCGTGATCACCTCGTGCGACGCGGCGAACCGCCCGGCGGTGAAGGGTTTGTCGGTGCCGGAGTCGTAGAGGAAGACTTTCGGCCGGGGCCGGTCCTTCGGCACCGAGGCCTCGGCCTCACGGACGGCGCCCTGATACTCGGCGACCAACTGCTCGGCGCGAGCGGAAACCCCGAAGATCCGGCCGAGGTTGCGCAGATCGGTGTACAGCGCTTCCAGCGCGGGCATGGTGCCGCGCGAACGATCACCGATCCCGTTGCGGCACGACTCACTGAGCACATAGGACGGAATGCCGAGTTCGGCGAGGTGCTGCGGAGTCAGCCCGGTGTTCTCGCCGAACCCGTAGTTCCAGCCAGCGTAGACGAAGTCCGCGCCTGCCTGGAGCACGACCTCCTTGCTGATCGTGTCGACGCCGAGCCGTGGCGCGCGTTCGAAGTCGGCGCGCCACGGCGACCCTTCGATGTCCTTGTTCTGCCCGTGCGGCATGACGTACCCCGCGATGCGGTCACGGAGGCCGAGCGCGAACAACATCTCGAGGATGCCGCTGTCGTAGGCCACGACCTTGCCCGGCACCTTGGCGAACGTCAGATCCTGGCCGCAGTTCCTGACGGTGACGGGATACCCGGCCGCCGCGCTCGTGGCTTCCGGCCGGACCTGCGCACCGCATCCGGTGACGAGCAGCAGCGCGGCGAGCGCGGTCAGGAGGGAACGTCGTCGCGACATCGCGGGGATCCTTTCGGTTCGACGGCGTTGCTGTACAGAAGCTGCGGCGCGCCCGAAACGGGATGCGGCACGACGTGGGCGCGCACGCCGAACGTCGCGGCGATCAGCTCGGGGGTGAGGACCTCGCGCGGGGTGCCGTCGGCGACGACCCGGCCACCGGCGAGGACGTAGAGGAGGTCGCACGCGGACGCCGCGAGGTTCAGATCGTGCAGCGCGACGAGCGCGGTGACCCCGGTTTCCCGGACCAGGTCAAGGATTTCGAGCTGGTAGCGGATGTCGAGGTGGTTGGTCGGCTCGTCGAGCACCAGCACCTTCGGCTGCTGGGCGAGCGCGCGGGCGACGAGCACGCGCTGGCGTTCCCCGCCGGAAAGTGTGAGATACCCGCGCTCGGCGAGGTGCTCCGCCCCGACCCGGCGCAGTGCCCGCGCACAAAGGTCGTCGTCCGCGTCGGTGTCGCGTTCGAAGGCCCGCTTGTGCGGGAAACGGCCCATGGCGACCACCTCGGCGGCGGTGAAGTCGAACTCCATGTGCTGTTCCTGCGGCAACGCCGCGACACGTTGGGCGCTGTCACGCGCGGAGAGCGTCCAGACGTCGTCGCCGTCGAGCCGCACCACTCCGGCGGAAGGGCGCAGCGCACGGTAGACACACCGCAACGTCGTGGACTTCCCGCAGCCGTTGGGCCCGACGAGCCCGACGACGGCACCCTCGGGTACCCGCAGCCGCAGGTCGCGCACCAACTGCCTGCCGGCGACGGTCACCGTGAGATCTTCGACCCGGATCTCCATCAGCGGCCGCCGAAAACGTAGCCGCGGCGGCGCATCAGCCAGACGAACACCGGGACGCCGAACGCGGCGGTGAGCACGCCGAGCGGGAGTTCCTCTGGCGCCACCAGCGTGCGGGCGAGCAGGTCGACCCACACCAGCAGTACACCCCCGGCGAGCGGCGCCACGGCGAGCACCCGGCGGTGGTCGGCGCCGACGGCCATGCGTACCAGATGCGGGACCATGAGCCCGACGAACCCGACCGCGCCGCTCACGGCGACGAGGCAGCCGGTCACGGCAGCGCACACCACGAAGAGCGTGCGGCGCAACCGCGCGGGATCGACGCCGAGGGTCGCGGCCGTCTCGTCCCCCATGGCCAGCGCGTTGAGCCTCCGTGCCGAAACGTGGAAGTAGAGGAGGCCGAGCCCGACCGCGGCCGCGGCCACCGGCACCGACTGCCAGGTGACGCCGCCGAGACTGCCGAGCAGCCAGAACAACGCCGCGCGCACCGCGTCACCGCGGGGTGCCATGAAGACCAGAACCGTGCTGACGGCGGAGAATCCGTATGCCATCGCGGTTCCGGTCAGTACCAGCCGCAACGGTGTCATGCCCTCTCGCGAACGAGCGGCGAGGTAAACGAGCAGGGTCGCCCCCAGCGCGCCGAGGAACGCGGCCGCCGACAGGCCATAGAGACCGAGAGACGCGAAAAGGCCGAGGACGATCGAGGCGGTCGCACCCACCGACGCGCCCGAGGACACCCCGAGCACGAACGGATCGGCGAGGGCGTTGCGGACCAGTGCCTGGCTGGCGACGCCCACCGCGCTCAGCCCCGCGCCGACCACGAAGGCCAGCAGCACACGTGGCAGCCGGACCTGCCAGACGATCTGATATCCCGGCAGGTCCGCGGCGTCGATCCAGCCACCGGAGATCCCGGCGCCGGCGAACCGCGCGACGTCACGGATCGGCACGTTCGCCGCGCCGAGCGCGACGCCGCACACGAGCGAGGCGAACAGCGCCACGATGAGCAGGGTGATCAGGGGGACGACCGAGCGGCGACGTGGTGGAGTCCGTTGGAGGCCAACGGGTGCGGCCATGCGTTCGCCTTCCGGGCACGGGCCCGCGGACAACCGTGACCAGGGCCGTCCTGGCGGGACGGGACTCCGGACCGGCGACCCGCAGACCACGACGGGTACCAGAGCAAACCGCGCCCGACGGGTATTCGGGCTCGCCGTCACGGGGACGGCCCACCGTTGCGGGTCAGCGCCGGATTCCCACCGGCTTCCCCCGAACGGGCGCGGATGAACTTGTGGTGTGTACGTCCGGTGATCGTCGACCATGGACGGAGCGGGTGTCAATCCGCTGTGACCGGTTCGGCATCGGGTGTGGCGGCTACGGGGCGTCGATCGTCACGCTCACCCGGGGTCGTCAGGTTCTTCCGGTGAACCGGCCCGTGCGTAAGCCGCTCCCTGCACCCGCGATCGATGGAGTCGCAGTCGCTTATCCTTCTGTCCATAAAGGACGGAATGAAATGCGGCGAATTCGTGGCAGGTGACAAAAATGGCTCTGGTCGACGTGGCGTTCGTATCGGGTGACGAAGCGGTGGTAGCCAAAGGACTGCTCGGGTCCAGTCGATCCGACGTTGATCCATTCAGTGAACCGCCGATAGGCCGTGGGCACTTACCGCCGCGACAACGCATCAACCACAACACATGATCATGCACCACCAAACGCAGAATCCATACGAGCCGCGCTCGTGGCTTCTGCCTCGCCGAAGGTCAGAAGCTAGGCGCGGAGGAGAACGGCGTGCACAAGGCCAGCTCATGACGGCGTCTGTTCGAATTGGAACGGGCAACGCCAAGGTATCCGGACAACTGGGGAAACCTTACTCCACACCATGTTCACCCTCGGCGGTCACCGACCGGATCTACCAAGCCGGTGACCAGCCACAAAGCAAGAGGAGTCCAAGATTTGCCGGAATCCCTTATATAGCAACGAAAAACGAGGACTGGGAGTCCACCCGATCGATAGCACACATGTTCGATCGGACGGAGTAGAGTGGTGTTGTGGCCGTCGAGAGCAGCACCCAGAGTTCGCGCACCGAGTGGTGGCGCGAGGATGTCGGCTGCCTGCTGGACAGGCTTCTGGAGTCCGAGTGTGTGCAGCGTCGTGAGGCCGCGGTACAGGGCGAGGTCATGGCCGAGCTGGAACGCCGCGGGATACGCGACACCACCGGATACGGAAGTCTTGTGCGGTTGTTACAGGAGACGTTGAACATCCCGTACGCCGAAGCGAAGGCGCGCGCGGCGCGGGCGCTGGCGCTCAACGGCACCCGCGACCTGACTTCCGGCGAGCAGCCACCTACTGCGCCCGCGACCGCGCAGGCCGCGAGCGAGGGCGCGGTCGGGGCCGCGCAGATCGACGAAATCCTGCGCGTGCTGGACAAGCTTCCCCAGACCGTGTCGGCGCAGGATCGGGAACAGGCGGAGAAAATCCTCGCCGAACTCGCCCGCGCCGCCGGACCCCGGGAAATCCGCGCCGCCGGACGACGCCTGATCTCCCAGCTCGACCCCGACGGGAAAGAGCCGAAACCCGGGAACCAAAGCCCTTCCAGCCCGAGTTCTCCATCGCCCCGCACCGCGATGGCGGGCACCAGATCAAAGCCCGCGTCGACGACGAAACCTCCGCACGCCTGCAAGCCATGCTCGACCCACTCGCCAAACCCCGCCCCGCCACCGAAGAAGACGGACGCGACACCCGAACCCAGTGGGAACGACGCGGCTGCGCGTTCTCCGAACTGGTACGGATGTGGGCCGAACACCCCGACCTACCCACCCAAGCCGGAGAAGCCACCCACATCGTCGTCACCGTCGGACTCGAAGAACTACGGTCCGGCATCGGGCAAGCCACCCTCGATCTGCTCGGGGAGATCACCGCCGCCGAAGCACGGCGCCTCGCCTGCGACGCCAAGATCATCCCCATGGTGCTGGGCTCGCACAGCGAACCCCTCGACGTCGGCCGGGCACAACGCCTCGCCACCCCCGCCATCCGCCGGGCCTTGATCCGCCGCGACGGAGGCTGCGCGTTCCCGGGGTGCGATGCACCCGCTTACCGTTGTACGGCGCACCATGTGGTGTATTGGGCACACCATGGTGAGACCAAAGTGGACAATCTCGTGCTCCTCTGTTCCGTCCACCACAAGGTAATCCACCACTCCGAATGGGAAGTCCGGATCGCCAGCGACGGACTACCGGAGTTCGTGCCGCCCGCCTGGCTCGACGCGACCCGCACACCGCGACGCAACACCATCCACCTCAGAACCTGACGTGAGGTTCCCCGGTTGTCCGGACACCTTGCCTGAGGTGACCGGTGGTCACCAAGGAGGATGTCACGGTGCCTGCACCACATCCGCTCGAGTTCCACCAGCGTGCCGTTGCGCTAACCAGGCTGAGCGGCAAACCGGTCGCTGTGCCAGTGAAGGACCTGGGAGGGGCAGTGAGTCCTGTCTGCGGAACTGGATGACCCAGACCGGACCTGGCCAACCGCCGTTTCACCGTCGACGCACCGGACCGGCTGTGGATCGCGCCGCGGTGATGAACGCCTATTCCCGGCTCATCATCGGCTGGTCCATCGTCGACCACATGCGCACCGAACTCGTCACCGACGCGCTTGGTATGGCGATTCTGCGTCGTGAAGGCCCCCTTCACAGCAAGGCCCCTCTACCCGAGTTGACCCCGCCTGGCTTGACAACGCTCGGCAATCGTCGCGAGTGCTCAGTGCCTGAACGTCAGGGCTGAACATGGTATGTGCGCGTCACCGGACCTGACACGTACCCTTCGGCCGTCCGGCTCGACACGGTGAGCTCGAATGCTTCGAACGTTTCCGGGAGCGTGTAAGTGAAGGTCGCCTTGCCGTCCGGGCCGACCGGGACGACCTGAGGCGGATTGAACGCGATGGACCACAGTACCTCGTGCGAACCGCGCAAAGCGGGGGTCACGATGAACTCGATCGGCTGCCCCGGCTTGGCGGTCGAGGGGCCGCCCTCGGGAAACTGCGGGCTGGTCACGATCGGCGGTAGCGCTTTGACCCAGAACGTGAAGGACGTCTCGTCGGTCACCACACCCGACGCGGTCACACCACGGACCCGCAGGGAGCGATAACCCGGCGCCCGGGGCGTCCAGCGGACCGACGCCGAGCTGTCGGCACTCGCGGCGATCGTCTGTTCCGCCTCGCCGTCGAACACGTATCGGTACGAGACCACCGGCAAGCGTGGCGAAGAGAGCACAAAAGTGCCAGCAACGCCGGGGCCGCCGCTCTCCGGGGAACCGCCGGGGTACTCGGCGCTCGTCACCGTCGGCGCGGGCGCATCCGCCTGGAAACCGCTCTCGCCCCAGCCGGATCGGACACCTGCCGCGTTCACGCTCGCCACGCGGACGTCGAAAGTGCCCTTCGCGGACGGTGTGTATTCGAAGGTCAGCGAGCCGTCCGGAGCGGCGGGCACCGGCACCTCGGGGCCCCGGCCGATCCGGTACACGTACGACACCACACCGTTCCGGTTCGGCTCGACCGTGAAGACCCGCTTCTGATCGACGAGACCGGACCACGCGTCGACCGTCACCGAAGGCTCCACCTGGTTGACGTAGAAGGCGCGGTCGGTGACGCCGGACTTGATGCCCGTGGCGTCGACCGTCCACACCACGAGCTTGTGGCTTTCCTGTCCAGGCTGGGAAAACAGGAGCGGAACGCGCCCCGTGCGGTTCTGGCCCACGGGAAGCGACTGCTCGGCACCGCCGTCGATCCGGTAGACGAACGTCGCCGCCCCCTCCTGGGTGGCGGTGAACACGATGTCCGCGGACACCCCGAGTTCGAACCACGGCACCTGCGCGGCGGGGGCGGTGGCCCGTACCCAGTACCGGTAAGACCGGGCAGGTGATCGGTCGCCCGCACTTCCGACGCCGGTGACCTCGATGGAGACCGGTCCGTCGATGGCAGGAGTGACCGTCACGGTGGCGGAGCCGCCCGGATGGTCGGCCGTCACCCGGCCACCGCGGATGCCGAGCCCGGAGTACTCGAACGCCACCACGTTCTGGTCGCCGTCGGCGCTGAACGTGAAGTCGCCTGGCAGGCCCTGACCGCCGTCGCCGGGCGGACCACCGTTCTCCCGGTACACCGTGGAAGTGACCGTGGGTGCCTTCGACGCCGCTGCCGGATAGTGCGAGGCCGGGTTCTGGGCGGCGGCGGTGCCCGGCACCACACCGAGACCACCGATCACGGCAGCGACGAGCAGCCAAGCCCGCGCGGGTCTGCCAGACGTCCTCATGGTTCATCCCCCCAAGGCATGATCGACACCTCGAGCCTAGCGGCCGCCGTGGCATTGGTAACCCCGCAAAAGGACCAACCGGAAACGTTCAGCGCCGGACGCGGCGGAACACCACCGTTTCGGCTTCCGAGGGACGGCGCGGGGCGATCGGCCGCGGCGCGGTGCCCTGGCGCTGCGGTGGAGCCTGCCGCGGAGGGGCTTCACGCCGACGAGGGATGATCACGGTGTCGGCTTCGGCGGACGGAACACGGTCCGATGGCTCCGCGGGCGCAGGCTTCGCGAACCGCTCTTCGACACGTTCCCGCACACGCGGGGCGGCCCACCACACGGCCAGCGTCGCGGCCAGCCCGACCAAAGTGCCGAAGATGATGTCCGACGGCCAGTGCACGCCGACGTACACCCGCGAGATCGCGATCAGCGCGGCCGGGACACCGAGCAGCCAGCCCCACCGCTTCGAGACGAAGAACCCGACGACGAAGGCGATGGTCATCGCGGCGGTGGCGTGGTTGCTGGGGAAGGAAACGCCGGGTTCGTGCTGGACGAGCTGGTGCACCGGGCGGGTTTCGAACGGGCGCTCGTGGACGGCGAAGGCGCGCAGGACCCGGTTGACGACGAAGCCCAGTGCGAGCGCGGCTCCGACCTGACCGGCGAGCCACAGGTTGTCCGCCAGTGCCCTGCCCCGCATCGTCCACAGCACGATCAGCCCGCCGGCGACGACCAGGACGTAGATCAACGGGCCCGCCACGAACTTCATCACCGCGTCGAGCGCGGCACTGTGCCCGGCCAGGCCGTTGATTACATCGAAGAGCACGATTCAGCTACCTCCCCCAGGTGAACACCTGATGACGGACACACCAAATCGATCATGCCAGTGAACGTGTGGTGACCGCGTGAGGGGCTGAACGTGAACGGAGGGTTACATCTCGCCGAGAGCCGTGACCGGGGATTCGACGCAGTCCGCGACGAACCGGAGGAAACCACCGGCGGTGCCGCCATCGCACACGCGGTGGTCGAAGGCCAGTGTCAGCTCGCAGATCTTCCGGGCGGCGAGTTCGCCGTCCACGATCCACGGGCGGTCCATGATCCTTCCGACACCGAGGATAGCGGCCTCGGGGTGGTTGATGATCGCGGCCGACCCGTCGACGCCGAACACCCCGTAGTTGTTGACGGTGAAGGTCCCCCCGGTCAGCTCGGCGGGGGTCAGCCCGCCCTCGCGCGCCGCGGCCGTACGCTCGGCGATCGCGGCCGACAAGTCCCTTGTGGACAGTTCGTGGGCCCCGGGCACGACCGGGACGACGAGGCCCCGGTCGGTCTGCGCCGCGAAGCCGAGGTTGATCGTGTCCAGCACCACGATCTCCTCGCCCTCGACGCGCGAGTTCAGCTCGGGGAACCGCCGCAGGCCCGCGACGGCGAACCGCGCGATCAGCCCGAGCAACGACACCGGGCGGTCGGGCGCCGCGGCGTTGAGCGCGGCTCGCGCGGCGACGAGTTCGGTCGCGTCGACGTCCACCCACACGGTGGCCTCCGGGATCTCCCGGCGCGACGTCGTCAGCTTGTCCGCGACCGCCTTCCGCACGCCCCGCAACGGAATCCTGCGCTCCCCCGCCGTCGGCACCGTGGGTTCGGGCCGCCGCGCCGCCAGCACGGTTTCGACGTCGGCGCGGCGGATGATCCCGTCCGGGCCGGTGCCGATGACCTGCCTGAGATCGATCCCGTTGTCCGAGGCCAGCTTCCGGACGAACGGCGAGATCACGCCCGGCCCGCTCACCTGCACCGGGGCCGTCGCCGGTGCCGCACCGTTGACCCGCCCGGTCCGCCTGCGCCGGGTAGTCGGCGCGGTCCCGTAGCCGATCAGCACGTTTCCGCTGGACTCGGCCTCGGCGGGCGACGGGGTCACGACACCGGGCTCGGCGAATCCCGCGGCCTCACCGACGGACAGCAGCGGCGAGCCCACGGACAACGACTGACCGGGTTCGCCGTGCAACGCCGTCACGACACCGGCGAACGGCACCGGCACCTCCACCGCCGCCTTCGCGGTCTCGACCTCGACGACGGCCTGGTCCACCGCGACGGTGTCCCCCACCTTCACGAGCCAGTGCACGATCTCGGCCTCGGTCAGCCCTTCACCGAGGTCGGGGAGCAGGAAGTCAGGCACCGGCGACCTCCATCGGCTCGTCGTTCCACTGCAACCGCGCGATGGTGTCGAGGATCCGGTCGACGTCCGGCAGCTGATGACGTTCCAGTTTCGGTGGTGGATAAGGGATATCGAGCCCGGTGACCCGCAGGACGGGCGCGTGCAGGTGGTGGAAGCACTGCTCCGTCACCCGCGCGACGACCTCGGCGCCGTAGCCGGAGAACCCGGCCGCCTCGTGCACCACGACCGCACGCCCGGTGCGGCGGACGGACGCGGTCACGGTTTCGTCGTCGAACGGCGCCAGCGAGCGCAGATCGACGACCTCGACGTCCCAGCCCTCCGCGGTCGCGGCCTCCGCGGTCTCCAGTGCGGTGGCGACCATCGGCCCGTACGCGATGAGCGTGACGTCCCGGCCGGGGCGGCGCACGACGGCTTTGTCGAAGGCGGCACCGGTCCGGGTGAAGGTCACCTCGTCCTTGGCCCAGTACCGGCACTTCGGCTCGAGGAAGATCACCGGGTCGTCGGATTCGATCGAGTCACGCAACAAGTCGTAGGCGTCCTGCGGCGTCCCCGGCGTGACGACGCGCAGGCCGGGTGTGTGCGTGTAGTAGGCCTCGCTGGAATCGCAGTGATGTTCCACCCCGCCGATGCCGCCGGCATACGGCACCCGGATCACCATCGGCAGCGACAACGCGCCGCGCGTGCGGTTGCGCAGCTTCGCCACGTGCGAGGTGATCTGCTCGAACGCCGGATAGGCGAAGGCGTCGAACTGCATCTCCACGACCGGGCGGAACCCGCCCATCGCCATGCCGATCGCGAAGCCGACGATGCCGGACTCGGCCAGTGGCGTGTCGAAGCAGCGGTCCTCGCCGAAGTCCGCGGTGAGCCCGTCGGTCACCCGGAACACCCCGCCGAGCGCGCCGACGTCCTCACCGAAGACGAGTACGCGGTCATCGTCCTTCATCGCGTCCCGCAGTGCTCCGTTGAGTGCCTGCGCCATCGAAACCGGGGTCATCTCACGCCTCCTGGGCTTCGAGTTCGGCTGCCACCAGCGCGCGCTGCGCGACGAGCTGGCGGGTGGGTTCGGCGTAGACGTGCTCGAACACCGACAGCGGATCGAGGTGCGGTTCGGCGTTCATCGTGTCCCGCACGGCTGCCGCGAAGTCCTCGGCCTCGGCGTGGAACTGCTCGATATCCTTGGCGGACAAGGCTTCCCGGCCCGTCAGGTAGGTTTCGAGGCGCCGGACCGGATCCGCGGCCCGCCAGCGTTCGACCTCCTCGGCGTCGCGATACCGGGTGGCATCGTCGGCGTTGGTGTGCGCGTCGATCCGGTAGGTGTGCGCCTCGACGAGCATCGGCCCGCCGCCCCGCCGCGCGTGGTCGACGGCGGCGTCGAGCACGGCCAGCACCGCGACGGCGTCGTTGCCGTCGACCTGCTCGGAACGCACGCCGTACCCGACGCCCTTGTACGCCAGCGCGGGCGCGGCGCTCTGCTTCTCCAACGGCACCGAGATCGCGTAACCGTTGTTCTGCACGAAGAACACCACCGGCGCGTCGAAGACGGCCGCGAAGTTGAGCGCCTCGTGGAAGTCGCCCTCGCTCGTGGCCCCGTCCCCGATGAGCGCCAGCACCACGGTGTCCTTGCCGCGCCGGCGCAGGGCGTGGGCGAGTCCGGTGGCGTGCAGGGTCTGCGTCGCCAGCGGGGTGCACTGCGGCGCGACTCGCGTCGAGGACGGGTCGTAGCCGCAGTGCGCGTCACCGCGCAGCAGCGTCAGGACTTCGCCAGGTTCGAGGCCGCGCGAGACCAGCGCGACGGAATCACGGTAGGTCGGGAACAGCCAGTCGTCCGGCCGCAGCGCCAGCGCGCTCGCGACCTGGCAGGCCTCCTGGCCCGAGCTCGACGGGTACACCGCGAGCCTGCCCTGCTTCGTCAGCGCCGTCGCCTGCGCGTCGAACCGGCGGCCGCGCACCATGAGCCGGTACGCCGTGCGCAGCCGGTCGAGCGCGGGTTCGGCGTACCCGGCACGCTGGCCGACCGCCGTGCCGTCCTCGGCGACGAACCGCACCGGGGTCTCGGAGGGCAACAGCTCGGCAGCCTTCGGCCGGTCCTCGCGCCGCGTCATCGACAGCACCACCCTCTCTGTGACATGTGATGCAAGAATGGTGTCCGTGGCCGAAGCAGTGTTCAAGCAGCGCGCGAAATGAGCGACAGATTGACCGAGAAAGCGATTTCCGACGGCAATACGTCCAGTGAGACCCAGGTCACCGGACGGTCCGGCGGACGAACGGCACCCGCCCTCGACGACGTCGACCAGGCGATCCTCGCCGCACTGACCGAGGACGGCCGGATGTCGATCCGCGCGCTCGCGGACCGGCTGCACATCTCCCGCACCAACGCCTACAGCCGCCTCGAACGGCTCCTCGGCGAGCAGGTGATCACCGGGTTCGGCGCGCGGATCGACCCGCGCCAGGCCGGGTTCGGCACGAGCGCGTACATCATGATCACCATCGAGCAGACGTCCTGGCGCACGATGGCCGAACGGCTCGGCAAGATCCCGTACGTCGACCACGTCGCCCTCGTCGGCGGGGACTTCGACGTGCTGCTCCTGGTCCGCGCGCCGGACAACACCTCACTGCGGGACGTCGTGCTCGACCGCCTCCAAGCCATCGAAGGCATCCGCAACACCCGCACCTGGCTGATCTTCGAGGAGCGCCCTGGCGACACCCTGCGCGGCTGACCCCTTACAACGGGACGACCTTCGTCGCGCCGTAGGTCCCCTTGAGCGGCACCACGACCTTCCTCCGCCGTACCGTCACGGTCACGCTCTCCTGCAGCTGGGTCGGGTCGGACACGGCGAGCTGCCACCGGCCGTCCTTGCGCCCCAGCGCGATCGCCGCGGGGCCGGACACGGTCACCTCGTCGACCGACCCCGCACCGAAGAAGTTCGCCAGCAAAGTGTTGTCCCACAAGCGAACCGCCTGCACCGAGGTCGTGTTCGCCCGGACCCGCCACGACCACGCCGACGCCGCCGTGGCGACCCAGCTCGCGCCCGGAAGCACGACGTAGGCGTACCGCGCTTCCGACGGTTTGACGCCGTGTTCGATCACCAGCTTCTGGTAACGCCGGGTGTAGGGCACCGTGGTGCCCTTGGTGTTCGCGCCGGTGTCGACGTCCCGCCAGGTACCGGTCCGGTCCTCGCGCAACGTCGTCAGCCGCGCGTCGTCCAGCAGGACGTAACCTCCGACATCGGCCAGGTGCAGCCAGCGCGGATTGTCCACAGTGGATGATTCACCGAGTCCCGCGCGAGAACGCCTCCCCTCGATCAGGAGAGCACCCGAGCTGACGCACCGGTTCTCCATCACCGTCCGCACCCGCTCGCCGGAGGCGTCGGTGATCCCGGCACCGAGGCACACCACCCCGGACGGGGTGAAGAACCACGACTTCTTCGCGGTCAGCGTGCCGTCCGCCGAAACGAAGTCCAGCGCGTAGGCCCCATGCCGGGCGTCCCAGCGCACACCACCGGTGTGCGCGTTCTTCGTCAGCGGAACCTGACCGAGCGGGCCGGTCGGGCCGGTCTTCGCCGTCGTCCCCGGCAGCAGCAGCGGATCGACGGTCGGCCAGTACGCGTCGGTGTAATGGCCTTTGGCGTTGGGCAGGAAGGTGTACAGCACCCCGTCGCCGGTGTACCAGCCGTGCAGGTTCATCGCGTTGACCGACTCGTAGCGCGAGATCCGCGTCGAGCTGACACCGAGCGAGGCCGACCAGCCCTCGGTGACGTGCACCATCCGGTCCTGCTGCCCGAAGATCCGGTGCTCGGCGACGATCGGCGCCGAGCGGACCGGGCCCGCGAGCAGCTCCTGCGCGAACTCGATACCCGGGATCGCCACCAGGTCGGGGCCGGGCGCGAACCGCTCCGGGTCCGGAATCTTGAGGAATGGCGCGTAGGTGCCCTCCTTGATCCACTTGGCGGCGAGGCCACCCAGGTCCGTCTTCACCGCGCCGGTCGCCGAACGCGCGAGCAGCACGACGGCGACGGTCAGCTGGTGCCCGATGTCGTGCCCGGTCTCGCCCTGCCGCGACAGCATCCGGCCACGCACCGGCTCCATCAGCGCGCCCGCGTACACGAACGGCGCGAAGCTGTCGGCGACGAGCGCGAAGATCTGCTGCCGCAACGATTCCGGCAGCGCGAACTCCGTGCCCTGCGTGACATGGATCGTCCCGGCAAGCGCGGTGAGCAGCACGATGCCATAGTGGCCGGGGTATGGGATCGAGTCGTGCTGGATGAACGAACCGTCGGTGTGGAACCCGTCCCCCGCCGCCTTGTCGAGCTTCGCGACGACACTCGCCGCGCCGTTGCCCGCGACGTCGACCAGCGCGTCGAGTCCTTTGTGGATCCGCCCGGTGTCCCCGAGCATCGCGCCGGACACGATCGCGATCAGCGATTTGTCCGCCCGGTTCGCCCCGGTCTCCACGATGCCCTGGTTGTTCGTCCTCCGGTTCGGGTCGCCGACGAAGCGCAGGACCGGCTTGAGGTACCGCGCGAGGTCGGCCGGATCGAGCTTGTCCGCCACCACTGACAGGGTGTGCAGCAGGTAGTACGGGATCCCGACCTCGTAGGTGTACCAGTTTCCCAGCTCGGCGGTGTTCTCGTTGTACTGGTGGGTGTACAGCAGATCGAGCGCCCGCTTGATCCGGTCGAGGACGACCGGGTCGCCGGACAGCGTCCCGCCCGGCGTTCCCCAGTCGACCGCGATCGCCCGCAGCCGCGCGTACATCGACGTCGTGTAGTCACTGCCCGGCCCGAACGGCAGATCCGTCCACAGTGGACCTTCGGTGACCGACATGCTCGCGTTGTACGCCTTGGCGACCCGGCCGAGGTTCGCCAGCGCCTCGGCCCGCTCCGGCGACGGCCGGTTGATCCCCGTCTGAAGCTCGCGGTACGCCTTGACGATCGACGCGAACGCCGAAGCAGCCTCCGTCGCAGCACCGGGCGCGCTCGCCGCGAACGCGGGACGGGCCGAAGCGCTCAGCGCGACGGAAGCGGCCGCGATCGCGCCGCCCCGCAGGGCGGTTCTCCTGTTCACGGGCATGGCGAAGCCTCCAAGGCGTCATTGGCTCAAGAGACGGACTTGCGAGAGAAGGGACGGGGAGCTACGGGGTCAGCGGATGCCGTCGATACGGCGCGGGAGCCGCCACGGGTTGGCGTCGCGCAGGGCCTCGGGCAGCAGCGCGTCGGGGAACCCCTGCCACGCGACCGGCCGGAGGAACCGCTCGATCGCCGCGGTGCCGACCGAGGTGGTGGTCGGTGCGGTGGTGGCGGGGTACGGGCCGCCGTGCTGCTGGGCCCAGCTCACGGTCACCCCTGTCGGCCAGTCGTTCCACAGCAGCCGCCCGGCCAGCCGCGTCAGCGCGGGCAGCAGGCCGCGGACGAGACCCGCCTCGTCCTCCTCGCCCTGGATCGTCGCGGTGAGCCCGGGTTCGAGCGTGGCCAGCACGTCCAGCAGCTCGGCCTGATCGGTGTAGGTGACGACGAGCGAGGCGGGGCCGAAGCACTCTTCGTGCACCGCCGCTCCCCCGGCGAGGAACTCCTTCGCGGTGGTGGCCAACAGCGTCGGCGTGAACGCTGATCCGTCGGCCGAACCTTCGACGACAACGTCCACACCGGACACATCGCGCAGTTCGCCGAGCTTGTTCTCGTAACCGGACGCGATGCGATCGTTGAGCATCGGCTGCGCCGCGACCGCGGCCACGGCCTCGCGCAGGACGTCGTCGAGACCGTGCCCCTCGGGCAGGAACAGCAGGCCCGGCTTGGTGCAGAACTGCCCGGCGCCCAGGCTGAACGACCCCGCGTAGCCCTTCGCGACGGCCTCGCCCCGCGCGGCGAGCGCGCCCGGGGTGACCACGACCGGGTTGACGCTGCCGAGCTCACCGTAGAACGGGATCGGCGTCGGCCGGGACACGGCGATGTCGAACAGTGCCCGGCCCCCGGGCACCGAACCGGTGAACGCCGACGCCGCGATCCGCGGGTCCTTGAGCGCGGTGACGCCCGCCTCGACGCCGTGGATGACGTCGAACATGCCCTCCGGCGCGCCCGCCGCGACGAGTGCCTCGCGCACGATCTGCCCGGTACGCGCGGAAAGTTCCTCGTGGCCGGGGTGTGCCTTGAGCACGACAGGGCAGCCGGCGGCCAGCGCCGACGCGGTGTCCCCGCCCGCGACGCTGAACGCGAACGGGAAGTTGCTCGCGGCGAACACCAGCGCCGGGCCGATCGGGACGAGCACACGCCGGATGTCCGGGCGCGGGCCCATCGGCCAGTCCGGATCGGCGTGGTCGACCGTGGCGCCGAGGTACTCGCCGTCGGCCAGCACCTTGCCGAACAGGCGCAGCTGGAACGTCGTCCGCTTCAGCTCACCTTGCAGGCGCGGCGACGCCGGGAGGTGCGTCTCGGCGTGGGCGAGCGGGACCAGTTCCCCGGCGGCGGCGTCGAGGGCGTCGGCGACCGCGTCGAGCCACCGCGCGCGCTCGGCCGGGGTCGCGGCCGCCGCGGGCCGGGCGGCCGCCACAGCGCCCGCGAGGATCGCTTCCAGCGTGGCGGGGTCGGTTTCCTGGCTCATACTTTCCTTACTCCTCAACGACTGTGTCTCTGAAAGAAGGTTCAGAAACTGTGGGCGGCGGCACCGGCGGCCAGCAGGTCCGGCCAGCGGGCGGGCCCGGCGAGCCCGAGGTGGTACAGGTGCACCTCGGCCGCACCCGCCTTCCCGAGTTCGGTGACGTAGGCCTCGATGTCGGGCACGGGGCTGGCCGCCACGGCGGTGATGTAACTGCCGACGGCGACCTTCTCGGGCAGCTTCGCCCGTGCCGCCGCGACAGCGTCCACACTGGACTGTCCGGGGGCCCAGTTCTGCAGCACGACGGCGCCGACCTCCTCGGGGGCGGCCGGGGTGAGCCCCGGCAGCGCGCCGGTGACCCACGGGTCGAGCGCGCCGTGCAGCACGATCCGGGTGCCGTCCGGAAGGCGTTCCAGCACCGCGTGCCGCAACGCGTCGGTCGCGGCCTGGCGCGTTTCGAGGATGCCGCGGCGCACCGAAGGCAGCAGCTTGTCCTCGGTCAGGGTCAGGTCACCCGCGGCGATCAGCCGCCGCACCTCGCCCCGCAATTGTTCACGGATGGTGTCGGCGTCGTACCCGCGCTCGGTCCAGCCCTCGGCGCAGGCGGTGCAACAGCACACCGACAGCAGCCGCGCCACCGCGGGCGCCCAGACGCCGTCGGTCTTTTCGTGTTGGTGCTGATGGACCGCGCCGAGCGGACCGCAGGCCTCCAGGATCACCGACGACAGCTCCAGCCCGTCGACGGCTTCGGCGGTGAGCGTCGCCGAATATTCGCGGACCGCGGGCTGTGCCGGGCACAGCGCCCACGGGTAGACCTCGCCGAAACAGTTGCGCACGGCGACGCCGGGGTTCGCGATGCCCAGCTGCGAGTTGTGCGTGAGCACGATCCACGCGGCGGCCGGGATCCCGGCCTCGTTGAGCAGCCGGACCGCGTCGCCGCCGCTGTCGGGCCAATCTATCCAGTCCGGAGTGGACGGACGGAGTTCCTTGTCCCGCCAAGCTTCCTCGCGCACCGGCCGGTAGAACGCGGCGTGCCGCGCCAGCACCGACGTGCCCCGCTCCGACCACGGCGTCGCGGCCCGCGCGCTGTGGTAGGACAGCGCCACCGCGACCTCGTCCGCCTCCAGATCGGCCGCACGGGCGGTGAAGCCGGGACTGTCGAGCACGTCCCACGGATAGGCGTATCCGGTCACCTTCACCGGGTCACCACCTCGCCGTGTTCGGCTCGAAGCCGGGCTCGAACTTCCGCATGTACGTCACATCGTCCCGTTTCGTCAGTCCACACCGGACAAAGTTCTCGTGCGCCCTGGCGAGCGCGTCGGGGTCGATTTCGATGCCGAGGCCGGGCTTGCCCGGAACCGCCACCGCGCCCTCGCGGAACTCCAGCGCGCCCGGCGCGATCACGTCGGCATCCTTCCACGGCCAGTGCGTGTCGCAGGCGAAGGTGAGATGCGGCGTGGCGGCGGCGACGTGCACCATCGCGGCGAGGCTGATGCCGAGGTGGCTGTTGGAGTGCATGGACAGCCCGACGCCGAAGCTCTCGCAGGTCACCGAGAGCGCCTGAGTGGCCCGCATCCCGCCCCAGAAGTGGTGATCCGACAACAGGACGCCGATCGCGCGGGCACGGAAAGCGGGTTCGATGTCACCGAGGTTGACCACGCACATGTTGGTGGCCAGCGGCATGTTCGCGTGTTCGGCGACCTTCGCCATGCCCTCGATCCCCGGCGTCGGGTCTTCGAGGTACTCCAGGACGCCGTCGAGTTCCTTGGCCACCGCGATCCCGGTGTCGACCGTCCACGCGGCGTTGGGGTCGATCCGCAGCGGGTGCCCGGGGAAGGCTTGGGCGAGGGCGTGGATGCCGTCGGCTTCCTGGCGAGGCGCGAAAACGCCGCCCTTGAGCTTGATCGAGCGGAAGCCGTACTCGTCGATCATCCGGCGCGCCGAGCCGACGAGCTGCTCCGGCGTCAAAATCTCGCCCCAGGAGTCCTCGGTGCCGTCGATGTGCTGGGCGTACTTGTAGAACAGGTACGCGGAGAACTCGACGGCGTCCCTGGCCTTGCCGCCGAGCAGGTCGACGACCGGGAGTCCCAGCGCGTGCCCCTGCGCGTCCAGGCAGGCGACCTCGAACAGCGAGAACACGCTGGAAATGGTCTTACGGATGGAGAAACCGCCGATCAGCCCGTGCTCGTCGGTGAGCACCGTACCGGCAAGGGTCTCGGCCACGATCCGCCGCAGCCCCGGCAGGTCGAACACGTCGTGCCCGCGCAGCCGCGGCAGCACCTTGCGCACCTCGCCGAGGAACGCGGCGTCGCCGTAGGACTCGCCGAGCCCGACGACGCCGTCCTCGCAGATCACCTGCACGACGCTCCGCAGCGCGAACGGCTCGTGCACGCCCATCACGTTGAGCAGCGGCGCGTCCGCGAACGCGACCGGCGTCAACACGACGTCCTGGATCTTCAAGCTCACCGCTTCACAGCCCCTTCAGCGTCGTGAAGCCGTTCTCGACGATCTGCGCCAGCCGGTCGATCTGCTCCGGCGTCGGCTCGACCAGCGGCGGGCGCACCGGGCCGACCTTGTCCCCGCGCAGCCGCGCGGCGGCCTTGACCAGCGACACGGCGAACCCTGGCGTCTCGTCGCGGAGCGCGACCAGCGGCAGGTAGAACCCGCTGAGCAGGGTGTCCATCACCGCATTGTCCCCCTCGGCCAGCGCCCGGTGGAAGCGGTGCGCGATCTCCGGGGCGAAACAGTGCACCGCCGACGAATATCGCGCGACGCCGACCGACGCGTACGCCTTCGCCGAGACCTCCGCGGTCGGCAGCCCGTTGAAGAACAGGAAGTCCCGCGCCCGCTCGGTGCCGACGGACCGGATCGCGGTGACGATCCGGGTCATCAGCTCGACGTCGCCGAAGCCGTCCTTGAGCCCCACCACGGACGGAATGTCCACAAGGGACACCGCGGTCGGAGCGGTGAACACGCCGGTGCCCCGGTGGTAGACGATCACCGGCACCGAGGACTCGCCGACCGCGAAGCGGACGAAGTCGACCAGCCCGGCGGGCGGACCGGACACGAGATAGGGCGGGAGGAGGAGAACGCCGTCGGCGCCCCCCTCCTCCGCCGCGGCGATCGCGGACCGCGCCGCCGCGGCGCCGCCGCCGGCACCGACCCAGACCGGGACCCGGCCGCCGACGACCTCACGCGCCTTCGCCAGTACCGCCGCGTGCTCGGCAGGGGAAAGCGAGCTCAGCTCGCCGGTCCCGCAGGCGACGAACACCGCGCCGGCCCCGGCGGCCACATGGCTTTCCACGTTCTCCGCGAACGCGTCGAGGTTCAGCTCGAGGTCCTCGGTGAACGGGGTGAGGGGGAACGCCAGCAGGCCGTCCAGCTCGATCTTGGGCTGTGCCATCAGTTTCTGCTCTTTTCGTCCTTGTCGGTTGTGGCCAGGATTCGGCCGGGGGCTAGGCGGGCACGGTGGAGCCCTCCTTCGCACCCGCCGAGGCGACCTCGTCGTCGCTGCCGATGGTGTCGATGATGACGTCGGTGGTGTCCTTGCGCTCGGGCGCGATCAGCCCCAGCCCGGTGTAGAGCGCCAGCGAAACCAGGACCGGCGTCGCGATGAGCGCCGTCTGACTGACGTCGAACACGTAGTAGACCAGTCCGTACGCGATGAGCCCGCCCGCCCAGGAGACGATCGCGGCCCGCGCCCCGCACCGGCGGAACCAGGGCAGCATGCCCAGCAGCAGCGGGATGGAGATCGGGCCCATCAGCGCCGCCACCCAGTTCACCACGATCTGCAGCACACCGCCCAGGTTCTGCGCCTGTGTCGCGACGATCATGGTCAGCACCACGAAGGTCACCGTGGTGATCCGGGCGGCCTTGAGGCCCTGGACGTCGGTCCACCGGCGGGCCTTGCGGAACATCACCGGGATCATGTCGCGGGTGATGACCGCGGAGATCGCGTTCGCGTCGGAGGACACCATAGCCATGGTGTGCGAGAAGATGCCGGCCAGCACCAGCCCGATCAGGCCGGGCGGGAGGAACGTCGTGGTCATGATCGCGTAGGAGTTGCTGGGGTTCTTCACGCCCGGGATCAGCAGCGGCGCGGCGAACATCGGGAACATCAGCACCAGCGGCCAGATCAGGTACAGCGCCGAGGAGAGGCGGGCGCCGCGCCGGGCCGCGTGGGTGTTCGGCGCGGCCATGTACCGCTGCGCCAGGTTCCACATGCCCCCGTTGTACTCGAACGTCTTCACCAGTACGTAGACGAGAAGGAAGATCGTGGTGTACTTCGGCGTCGTCGGGTTGACGTGGGCCGAGGGCAGCTTGTCCCACATGGTCCACAGCGCCGAGATACCGCCGAGCTTGCCCAGGACGACCACGATCATCACGATCGCGGCGATGGCCTGGATGACGAACTGGCCCAGTTCGGTGAGCGCGTCCGCCCACAGGCCGCCGACCGTGCAGTAGAAGAGGGTGACCACGCCGGTGATGAGGATGCCCAGGTTGTAGTCCACCCCGGCGAACACGTTCAGCAGCGTGGCGACCGCGAACCACTTGGCGGCGATGTCGAAGATCTTCAGCAGGCTGCCGCTCCACGCCAGCACCTGCTGGGTCGGCACGTTGTACCGCTTGGCGAGGTACTCCAGCGGCGAGGCCACCCCGAGCTTCGACCGCAGCTTGTTCCAGCGCGCGGCGAACAGCCAGCTGCCGATCGCGACGCCGATGCCGATGCTGGCGAAACCCCAGAAGTACACGGTGATGCCGTCGGTGTACGCGACCCCCGCGTACGCGACGAAGAGGACGGCGCTGTAGCCGGACATGTGGTGCGAGATCCCGGTCAGCCACCAGGGCATCTTCCCGCCCGCCGTGAAGAAGTCCTTCACATCACCGACGCGCTTGTGCGACCACCAGCCGATCACCACCATCAGCCCGAAATAAGCGCACATCATCGCCCAGTCGAGTAAGTGCACCGCTGACTCCCTTCCGCGTCCACGTTGATGCGGTTCACATCCATGAACGGAGTCTGTTATAGTGATTATGTTCATCCATAAGAACGCTGTTCGGCACGCTAATATGGCCGCAGTCACAAATCAAGGCACAGTCGCCACTTCAAAAGCACAGTCACGGTCAACGGCCGGTTGGAGGAGTACAGATGCCGCAGAAGGCCGACAGCCCCGTGGCCGTCAACGGCGAGAGCGCCGGGGTCAAGTCGGCGCGGCGCGCCGTCGACCTCATCGAGACCTTCGCGGCCAACGACGTCTGGCTGTCCCTTTCGGACCTCCACGCGCGGACCGGCTTTCCCCGGTCGAGCCTGCACGGGCTGCTGCGGACACTGCTCGACACGGGCTGGCTGGAGGCGGACCCGAACACCGCGCGCTACCGGCTCGGCGTCCGCGCGCTGATCTGCGGCACGGCCTACCTCGACCGGGACGCCGTCGTCCCGTTCGCGACCGAGGCACTGGAGCGCATCCGCGAGAAGACCGGCTTCACGGCGCACTTCGCGCGCCGCAACGGCACCGAGGTCGTCTACCTCGAGACGCGCGAGGCGCAGCGTTCGACCCATCTCGTGTCCCGCGTCGGCCGGACACTGCCCACGCATGCGACGGCGCTGGGCAAGGCGCTGCTGGCCGAGCTGACCCGCGACGAGATCGACCAGCTGATGCCCGCCGAACTGCCCGCCCTCACCCCGAACACGATCACCACCCGCGAGGCGCTGCACGCCGAATGCGCCGCGACCCGGGAGCGTGGCTACGCCTCGGAAGTCGAGGAGGGCACCCTCGGCGTCCGCTGCGTGGCCGCGGTGATCCCCTACCGCATCCCCGGCACCGACGCGATCAGCTGCTCGATGCCCATCGCGCAGGTCAGCGACGCCGAGGCCAAGCTCGTCGGCGAGCTGCTGGCCGAGGCCACCGCGGAACTCGGCAGGCAACTGCGCCGCGCCGGTATCCGCTGAGACCCCGCCGCCGCCTTAACCGTCCACTTCGGACATTCCATGGAAAGGACCTCGACACATGGCAGACCAGCGTGTGCTGATCACCGGCTCGGCGGGCGTCGTCGGCACCCTGATGCGCCCGAGGCTGCGCCGCGAGGGCCGGGTGCTGCGCCTGCTCGACCTCGCCCCGCAGCCCGCCGCCGAGCCCGGCGAAGCGGTCGAGGTGCGCACCGGTTCGGTGACCGACGCCGAAGCGATGGCTTCGGCCTGCGAAGGCGTGGACGCGGTGATCCACCTGGGCGGGCACAGCAGGGAAAACTCCTGGGAAGCCACCCTCGACGTCAACATCGACGGCACGCACACCGTGCTCGAAGCGGCGCGGGCCGCCGGGGTGTCCCGGGTGATTCTGGCGTCGAGCAATCACGCCGTCGGCTTCCGCCGCAACGACGAAGGCGGCACCACCGGCCTGCCCGCGGACTCCTCGCCCCGCCCGGACACCTACTACGGCGTCAGCAAGGCCGCGATCGAGGCGCTCGGCAGCCTGTACCACTCCCGGTTCGGGATGGACGTCATCGTCATCCGGATCGGCTCGTGCTTCGAAACCCCGCTGCCGCTGGGCCCGCGCGGCCTGACCACCTGGCTCTCCCCCGACGACGGCGCCCGGCTCTTCGAGGCCTGCCTCAGCGCACCGTCACCGGGATACCGGCTGATCTGGGGCGTCTCGGACAACACCCGGCGGATCTATTCGCTGACCGAGGCCGAGGCGCTGGGCTACAAGTCGCTCGACAACGCCGAGGTCTACGCCGAGCAACTGGCGGACAAACCCACGCCCACCGGGATCGCCGCCGAGTACGTCGGCGGCCCCTTCTGCACGGCGCCACTGGGCGAGTTCAACCCGCTCTGAGCGCCCCGGCTCCTAACCCTCCACAATGGACTCCGCGGCGAGGCGGTCACGCCAGGCGTGGTCGCCGAGCAGCGGCCGGAACCGCGTCAGCAGAGCCAAAATTCCGGCACCCGCCTGGCGGGCGAAGTCGGCGCTCGCGAAGACGAGATCGAGTTCGTTGGCGGCGGTGAGCTCGGCGAAATCCCTTCGCTGTTCCTTGGTGGGCACGAACTCCTCGGCAGAGAACCGGTCCGTCATCGGGGCGCCCTCGGCGAGCCGCGGATAGGAAGCCGACCGGTCACAGGCGCCATAGAGATAGACCAGCGCCTCGGCCTCGGCACCGACGGCCTCGGCGAGTTCGGCGCGCCGCCCGAGTGGCATCAGGGCCGTCGGGAAACCGTCCGTTCCGTACGCGGCGTGGCACAACCCCGCGAGCCGCAATGCGGGCCGCGCTTCCCAGCGGGCCAGCCGTTCCTCGACCCGGAGCAGATGAGCCAGCAAGGTCCCGCCGGGGTGCTCGATCTCCGCCGCCCCGTACCGCTCGAGCAAGGCGATCGCGGCGGTGACTCGATGCGCGTCCATGGACGTCCCTTCCGTGTCGGGTCGGCACCCCGCTCCTGCGCGCCGGAGCGAGGTTGCCGCCCTTGGCCTGGCCGTCACCATCGTCGGCCCGGCGGAGGGCCCCGGTCAATTCTCGGGTTTACTGGGAGAAGTCCAAGCTCTAGCTTGGATCCCGTGACTCTGGAGGATCTGCGTGTCTTCGTGGCCGTGTGTGACCGGGGCAATCTGAGCGCCGTCGCGCGCGAGCTGTCCCGTAGCCAGTCCGCGGTGAGTCAGCACATCAAGCGGCTGGAACGGGAGATCGGCCTGGCTCTGGTGGAACGCAGGCCGCGCGGAGTCGTGCCGACCCAGGCGGGACGTCTCCTGCACACCGCGGCCCGCGGCAGCCTCAACGGCATCGACTCGGTGGTCCGCCAGCTGCGCGACCTCGCCGAGGGCACCGCGGGCGAGGTCCGCGTCACGACCGGCGCGACGACCGTCCGGCACTTCATGGCGAACGGCATCCTCGCCTTCCGGCAGCGCTTTCCGAAGGTACGCCTGGAATTCCACACCCGGGTCGCCAGTCGCGACTGCCTGGCCGCGCTCCTCGCGGACGAAGCCGAAATCGCCCTGATCACGATCGGGGACCCGGTGCGCGGAATCGAGCAGCATCCGTTCCTCGAACTCCCGTGGTCGCTCGCGGTCGGCGTCGACGACCCGCTCGCCGGCCGCGCGCGTCTCGACCTCGGCGCGCTCGAGGAAATCCCGCACATCAGGCTCCCGGAGAAGTCGGCCTCGCGAGCGCAGCTGGACGCGCGCCTGGCCGAACGCGGGATCGGCCAGGCGGGGTCGGCAGGGGTCGCGGACTGGGACACCGTCATCATGCTGGCGGAGCTGGGCGTGGGCCGCGGCGTGGTGCCCGCCCTGCCCGGCTGGAATCCGTCCCGGCATCCGAGGCTGCGGCTGATCCCCATCCCCGACTTGCCCCCGCTGGTCGCGGGCTGGGGTGTCCGGCAGTGGGAAACGCTTACCCCGTTCGCCCGCACGTTCGCCGAAACCATCGTCGCGAATCTGGTCTAGACCACCCGATCGTAGGTAGTCACCCCGCCAGGCCGCGCCTACATTGGGCCGAACCGCCGCGCTCTCCGCTTCAGCAGGAAACTCCGGATGGGAGCTGGGTATGTTCGGTCGGATGGCACGTGTGCTCGGAATCGGCCTGGCGGCCACGACCGCCGTGTCGCTGGTCGTGCTGGGCCAGGCGGACGCGTCGGCGCAGGGCGAAACGTGCGCGGTGAAGTCCAGGCCCTCGGGCAAGGTGGTGCAGGGGTACTGGGAGAACTGGGACGGCGCCGCGAACGGCGTCCACCCGCCGATGGGGTGGATCCCGATCACCGACGCCAGGATGGCGGCGCACGGCTACAACGTGATCAACGCCGCGTTCCCGGTCATCCAGTCGGACGGCACCGTGCTCTGGGAGGACGGGATGGACTCGACCGTCAAGGTGGCCACCCCCGCCGAGATGTGCGCGGCGAAGGAGGCGGGTGCCACGATCCTGATGTCCATCGGCGGCGCGGCGGCGGGCATCGATCTCAACTCGTCCACGGTGGCCGACCGGTTCGTCGCCACCATCGTGCCGATCCTCAAGAAGTACAACTTCGACGGGATCGACATCGACATCGAAACCGGGCTGGTCGGTGGCAGCAGCATCAACGAGCTTTCGCCGTCGCAGGCCAACCTGATCCGCATCATCGACGGCGTGCTCGGCCAGATGCCGTCGAACTTCGGCCTCAGCATGGCGCCGGAAACCGCTTACGTCACCGGCGGCAGCGTCACCTACGGCTCGATCTGGGGCGCGTACCTGCCGATCGTCAAGAAGTACGCCGACAACGGGCGGCTGTGGTGGCTCAACATGCAGTACTACAACGGAAGCATGTACGGCTGCTCCGGTGACTCGTACCAGGCGGGCACGGTCGAAGGCTTCACCAGGCAGACCGACTGCCTGAACAAGGGGCTCGTCGTGCAGGGCACCACGATCCGCGTCCCGTTCGACAAGCAGGTCCCCGGGCTGCCCGCCCAGCCCGGCGCCGGTGGCGGCTACATGTCGCCGGGCCTGGTCTCCCAGGCGTGGCGGAACTACTCCGGCGCGCTGAAGGGTCTCATGACCTGGTCGATCAACTGGGACGGCGCGAGGAACTGGACCTTCGGCGACAACGCGAAGTCGTTGCAGGGCCGCTGATCCCGGGGTTCGAGCGCCCCAATGTGGCATTGGGTGCGTTGGACGCACCGAACGCCACATTGGGGCGCATGAGCCGGGAATCCATCAGGAGCCCAAGTGTCCCAAGGCATCCAGATCGACGGCCTCCTTGACGAGGCTGAAACCGTCCGGGGGCACACCCTTCGTCGAGGTGAGCCACGCGCCGCGTGCGTGGGGGCGCGTGCGCCGCGCCTCCTTGCCGAGCAGTAACGCGACATAGCAGCCGTAATCGATGGCGTAACCGTCGTAGAGCGTGCCGGGACGATGCGAATCCACCAGCCCGCGCCGCAACACGTGCAGCAGCCGCGCGTCGTAGAGATCCTCGATCATCTCGTGCCGTGCCCCGGAAAGCTGATCGAGCACGAAGGTCCGGGACCGGCGTTTGCCGACGACCTCGTCCACGAGCAGCCGCAGCAGGCGCAGCGCTTCCTCGTTCCCGCTGATCGCGGTCTGCTTGTCCCGCAGGTACCAGTCCCTGGCGGCCAGGCGCACGTCCCGCAGGCCGATCGCGCCGTCGTGGGCGTACTGCGCGGCGAGCGCCGCGATGTTGATCGCGTCGCGGGGCACACCTTCGGCGGCGCGGACGAGTTCGGCGAAAGCCGTGCCGCGGAAGGCGTCCGCCACGAAGCTCGCCGGATCCGGCGGCAGGAAGGAGGAGATCATCGACGCCAGCCTCGTTCCGGCGTGATTGTGGAAGAGCTGTGCGAAGAACTCTTGCGCCCGCGTCCGCGAGGCGTCGAAGATCATGATGTCGTCCAGGCTCACCGCCGACGCCGCGTCCGCGCCGACCTCGATGCCGACGTGATCGCCGTCGGCGAGGCGCTCGCGGAACCGGGACCGCCGCTCGATCGCGGCGATCTTCACCGTCATCCCCGCGGTCGGCAGGACACACCGCCGCAGCAGGTCCGCGAGCAGCGGCTGCAGCTCCAGCGGAAGGCTGCTCCATTCGTCCAGCAGCAACCAGACCCGCCGCCCCTCCAGCGCACTCGCGATCGTACGCATGGCGCGGTTGAGCGGGCCGAACACCAGATGGCTGCGCTCGGTCCCGGTGCGCCGCAGCCTGCTCTCCCCGGTCACCGACCGCCGGTGTCCCATCGACATCTTCAGGCTGAGCGGCACACCCACTTCGACGCCGTTGGTGGCCTCCTCCGCCAGCCCCGCCCGGGTTTCCCGCTCCACCTCGCCCACCACCTCGACAGCGGTGGCGGCCTCGGCCAGCGCGTCCAGTGCGGGCAGCAGCACCTCGGGATCGCCGAGCTCCCGGTCGACCACGACCGCGAGCAGTTCCTCGTGGATGGCCTCGAGCGTGTCGATCAGCAGGTGCGTCCCGCGCGCGGCGGCGCTCAACGTGCCGTCGGCGTAGAGCCCGCCCGCCGAGCCGAGTGTCCGCAGGTCGAGGTACATCGCGATGTCGCCAGTGTTGTCGACGAGGTCACTCAGGTAGAGCAGCGCGTGGGTCTTCCCGGTGCCGCGCCTGCCGTAGATGATCTGGTGATCGGTCGAGTGCAGCATCGCCGAAAACGATCCCGCGGTGACGAACGTCTTGGTCAGCGTCGCTCTGTCGGCGCTCTCCGCGCGCCGCGGAATGCGCATCAGCGCCTGGTTCACATGCCGTTGCCGCCCGACGGTCCCCATCGCAGCAACCTTGCCGCGCGGGGACACGCCGGGCAGCCGCCGTCCGCGTGATCGCGGCCGGCACCCCGGGTGACGTCGACCCGGACGATCAGGGCAGGCCCCACGGCGTCGAGACGCCGTTCGCGGGAACCGGGCGGACGGTGAAGTCCGGCCGGTCACCCTTCCGGTACACCACCGCCTCCTCCCCCGCGCGCAGCTCGAGCTGGAGATCGCCGTTCGGCAGCGCGCGCCACCGTTTCGGCCTGCCCCAGGTGTCCCGCACGACGAGGTCGCCGTCGATGCCCGGCCGCAGCACGCATGGCGCGCCCGCCTCGCTCCGGACCTTGAGCCACCGCGTCTTCCCGCCCTCCCGCGACGCGCTGAGCAGGAACGCCCCCTGAGTCCGGAAGTCCGACAGCACCACGTCGCCCCAGTTCGCCGGGACGGCGGGGAACAGCCGGATGACCCCGCCCCAGCTCTGCACGAGCATGTCGTGCAGCGACTGCGCGGCCGACAACGGCGTCTCGATGACCGGGCCGGATTCCTTGTACATGGTGTTCGGCTGGATGAACCGCTTCTGCAGCTCGCCGAGGTAATACGCGGCCTTGTCGCCCCGCAGCATCTGTGCCGACATCGACGCCGCTCCGGTGAACGTGTAGCCCTGCAGCGCGCCCTCGAAACCGACCCAGTGGTCGAGCGAGGTCTCGATGATCTTCCGGTGTTCCGGCTGCTCCCAGGTGATCTCGTACAGCGGGTAGATCTGGAGCAGATGCGAGTAGTGCCGGTGCGATTTCGCGAACGGCACGCCGGCGCCGATCATGTAGCCGTTGGCGTCCGCCGGATAATCGACCAAAGTGGACAGTACCCGCTGCCAGCGTGGTGCCAGTGGGTCGGCGATGCGCAGTTCGCGCGCTGAGTCGAGCAAAGTCTTGCAGCCCCAGCGGATCAGCGACAGATCGTAGGTGCAGTCCGGGGCGTTGACGCCGTACTCCGGCGAGAACGTCGCGGGCAGGTGGAGCCTGCCGTCCGGTCCCTCCTTCAGGAAGTGCAGGTAGTAGTTGATCGCCCGGCGCAGCAGCGGGAACAGCGTGTCCCGCAACAACTTCCGGTCCATGGTGTGCCGATAGGACAGCCACACGTTGTGCAGTGCCCAGGTCAGGTTGCCGACCTCCGGCGTCGGCGGGTCCTGTCCGGGGATGCCGACGGCGTATCCGCTGGTGGTCCCGGCGGCACCGTTGAGCAGGCTCATGTCGGTGGTGCGCGGGATGCCCGCCGAATCGGCACGATACGGCTCCGACAGCTGATTCGACAGGTTGGCGCGGTACTTGTCGAGCGTGTGGCTGACGGCGTCCAGTTCGAGGTGGTTCGAGCCGTGGATGAGCCAGTACTCGAGCTGTACGTTGAGGTTCCACCACGTGGCAGGCCACGGCGTCGGTTCGAGCCATGGCCCCGAAGTCGCCATCACCGGCGCTTCGCGGCGGGCCGCGGACGCCACCTTGTACAGCTGGATCCAGTAGAAGCTCTGCAGCCGGGTGTCCGGAATGGACAGAAAACTACGCCGGTAGTAGTCATGCCACCAGCGCCGGTGCCCGTAGGTGAGTAATCCGAACGGCTCCGCGCGGCGGACCGCGCGCAACGCCACCGCCTTCGCCGTCCTTTGTGGATGCGACCACGCCACCGACGTGTAGAGCGTGCGAGCCGAACCCCAGGACGTCTCACGCCATGCGGTCACGTGCTCCCCGCCGGCGAGCAGCCCCTGGACGGCGAGGCGGCAGTCCCCGCTCGCCTCCATGCTCGCCGGCGGATTCGCGACGTACCCGGCGGGCGGCGGCTTCCCGAACTTCGGATCCGTTCTCGGGCTCACGGCCTCGGCCGGTTGGAAGACCCAGCGGAAGTCCCGCTCGCCCTCGGTCGGCCGGACCTCGATCGCGAGCAACGACTGTTCACTGTGGACGATCGCTCGCAGCGCGAGACTGCCCGCCACCGTGGTGATCGTGCCGGTCAGCTCGGCGTTCCACAGATCCAGCCGCCAGTCGATCGCCGTGATCGCGCCGACCGGCTCCAGCGTGAAGTAGCCGATCGGCAGCCGGGCGAGGCCGAACAGCGAGCCGAACTCGGGCCGGTGATCCTGGACCTGGCTGTGCTGGACGTTGAACCGGACGGCGTTGCGGCCGGGCTCGGCGTAGATCCCCGAGCCGAGGAAACCGTTGCCCAGGAACGGTCCCTCGTACCAGGTCTTCGGCATGCTGCGCCAGATCAGATCGGCCGAGCCGAGAAACCGCGCCCAGTCGACGTCGGCGCGCCCGAAGGACTCGGCCGCCGAGGCCGTCGTGCCGGTGCCCGCGAGTCCGGCGGCCGCGAGCCCGGCGAGCGTCCCGCCGAGCATCGTTCTCCTGCTGATGTCCATTCGCAGACCTCCTTGTCCGTGTCCTCGCCTCAGCCGGGCAGCCCCCACGCCGGTGCCGTACCGAGCGCCGTGACGTCGCGCGGATCCAGATCGGGGCGCGCGCCGCGCCGGGTGATCACCGCGGTGCCGCCGCGACGCAGCCGGACGGCGATCCGGCCGGGCGCCTCGGCCCGCCACGGCACCGGGCGGCCCCAGCCGTCACGGACCTCGATGTCGCCCCGGATACCGTGTTCGAGCACGAGCGGCTCGCCCGCCTCGCTGCGAACGCGGATCCAGTCGGTCGCCCCGTCGCGGCGAGAGGCGTCGACGACAAAGGCTCCCTCGGTGCGCAGTCCGGCGAACGAGGCCTCCGGCCAGCTCGCGGACACCGACGGGAACACCTTGAGCACCCCGTTCGCGCCCTGCACCTGCATGTCCACAATGGACTGCGCGGCGGTGATCGGGCTCTCGATGGCGAAGTTCGCGCCCTCGCGGTACATCGTGTTCGGCGTCAGCTGGGTGTCGCCGACGATCGTCCGGTTCAGGAAGACCTGGAGGAACTTCAGGGCCTCCTCCGGCGCGTCCATCACCGAGCACATCGAGGACGCGGCAGCGTAGCTGTAGCCGTGCCACAGGGACTGCATCGACGTCCAGTGATCGAACGTCCGGCGCATGACGTCGCGATCCCCCGGCCGCTCCCACAGCTTCTCGCGCAGCGGGTAGAGCCACAACAGGTGCGAGAAGTGCCGGTGCGAGTCGGCGAGCGGGACCCCGTCGCCGATCAGCACCCCGTCCGCGCCCTGGTGGTACGGCACGAGTTTCGCCGAGATCTCCTGCCACGCCTTGACACGCGGATCGTTGATGCGCAGCTTCGCGGCCGTGTCGACGAGTGTGCGCGCGGCCCAGCGGATCAGCGAAAGGTCGTAAGTGCAGTCGGCGGCGTCGGCGTATTCCGGCGAGCGCGTCAGCGGCAGGTGCAGCAGGCCGTCGGCGCCGGGCGTAAGAAAGTGCCGGTAGAAGTTGAGCGCCTTGGCGAGCGCCGGGTACAGCTCGCGCAGCACGCGCTCGTCCATGCTGTGCCGATAGGCGAGCCAGACGTTGTGCAGTCCCCACAACAGGTTTCCGGTCTGGTCGGTCTTGTTCGGCGTGCCGGGAACGCCGACGGTGCGAGTGCCGCCGGGCCGCAACCGCCAGTCGCTCGGGTGCGACAGCGCATACGTCTCGCCGTCGCGGTAGGCCGGAGGCACCGACAGTTCCAGATTCGCGTGGTCCCGGCGGAACGTCGTGGTGACCGCGTCGAGCTCCGGATGGTTGGCGCTGTTGACGATCGGGTAGGTGACCTGGACGTTGAGATTCCACCAGACCGCGGTCCAGCTGTTGCCGACCTCGGGGAACCACGGCCCCCATTCGGACACCACCGGCGCGTCCGCCCGGGTCGACGCGGCGATCTTGTACAGCTGGATCCAGTAGAACCGCTGGATCCGCTTGTCCGGTACCGAGACGAAACTCTTGTGGTGGAAGGAATTCCACCAGTGGCGATGACGGGCGACGAGAATGTCGAGGTTGCCGGAAAACGCTTCCTGAACACTGCGGATCGCGTCGCGCGTGTGCGTCGGCTTCGGGAACCCGTAGGCGATCGTCGCGGCGAGAAGTCTTCGCGTGCCGAACCTCCGCTCCCGCCACGCGGTCGTGTACCCACCCCCGGCGAGCAACGGCTGTTCGGCGTACTGAACGCCGCCGCTGGCCCCGATCGTCGGCGCCGGGTTGGCGACGTACTCCGGGGGCTTGCGGACCGTGCGCGTGGTCGCGGAGACGAGCGGCTGGAACGCCCACGCCGCGTTCGCCTCACCCGCGCTGGGCGAGAGGGAGACGAGCAGGACGCCGAGGTCGTTGTGCACCAGCGCGGAGAACGCGACCGAGCCCTGCGTGGTGGTCACGGTGCCGGAAAGCTCGGCGTTGTAGATGTCGAGCGTCCAGTCCACGGCAGTGATCGCGCCCGCGAAGGTGAGCGTGAGGTAGCCGACCGGCAGCCGCGACAGCCCGATCCCGGCCTCCCACTGACCGCGCTGGTCCTGGACCTGGGTGTGACTCAGCATCAGCTTGAGGGTCTGCGGCGTCGCGCCGGCGTAGATCTGGGCGCCGAGGTATCCGTTGGCGAGGAAGGGCGCGTCCTGCCAGCCGGTCGGGAGCCGGGCCCAGCGCAGATTGGCGTCGGTAGCGACGTCGCGATGAATGTCGCGACGTCCCTGGCCTGCCACCCCCGCCTCGTCTCCGCCTCCGCTCGCGCTCGCCGGTGGTGCCGCCCGCGCCCACAACCCGCCGAGCGCGGCCGCCCCGGCAGCGACGGAAGCCGTGCGCAGCAAGGCACGACGGGACACCTCGACCATGGAGCGCCTCCCGATTCATACAACGTTTAGCCGGAGTGGTCTCCCGGCGAACGGCATGTTCGCAGACTTTTACGCAGGTTGACCAGTCCAGACATCCGATGTATCCCACTGACCGGTGCACATTCAAGGTCGTGAACATCGCTCCCGCACGTCGGCGCTGCTCCCGAAGCCGAAGGACGTCGCGCACAGGACACTGAACGTCCCGAACGCGTCGTTCGCGACGTCACCACGGTGCGGTCAGGCGTCGGGCAGGGGCGGCAAAACCGGATTGTCCAGCCAGGTCGCGAAAAACCCGGCCAGCGACTCCCCCGCATACCCCTCCGCGAGCGCGGTGAACTGCGCCGTCGTCACGGTGCCGTGCCGGTGATCGGTGGCCCACGCGCGCACCAGCGGGAAGAACACCGCGTCGCCGACCCGGTGCCGCAGGGCGTGCAGGGTCAGGGCGCCTCGCTTGTACACGCGCTCGTCGAACATCTTCGCCACGCCGGGGTCGGCGATCCGCAGGTCCATCGGCTTCGCCCGCATCCGGGAGTGCCACGACCCGGCGAGCGCGCGCACGGGCTGGCCGCCGGATTCCTCCGACCACAGCCATTCGGTGTAGGTCGCGAAGCCCTCGTTGAGCCAGATGTGCCGCCAGTCGGCCACCGTCAGGCTGTTGCCGAACCACTGGTGCGCCAGCTCGTGCACCACCAGCCGCTCGTGGGTACGCCTGCCGTCGACGTGGTTGGCGCCGAAGATCGACATCCCCTGCGCCTCGATCGGGTCGTCCAGCTCGTCGTCGGCGATCACGACGACGTATTCCCCGAACGGGTAAGGCCCGAACCACTGCTTCAGCAGGTCCATCATGCGGCCCTGACGCCCGAAGTCCCGTTCGAACGGCACCCGCAGGCGCGGCGGGACGGCCGCGCGCAGCGGAACCGGGCCCGCCGAAAGCTCGACGTCGTCATAGCGTCCTATTTGGACACTCATGAGGTAGGTCGGCGTCGGCTCCGCGCGCTCGAAGACCCACTTCGTCGTGCTCGCCGAGTCGTACCGCGAGACGAGGTCGCCGGTGACGGCGACCAGGTACGGCGAGGACGTCGACACGGTCACGCGGTAGGACGCCTTGTCCGCCGGGTGATCGTTGCACGGGAACCACGACGGCGCGCCGACCGGCTGGCTCGCGACGAGCGCGCCGTCGGTCAGCTCGTCCCAGCCGATGTCGCCCCAGCGGCTCGTCACCGGACGCGGATTGCCGACGTACCGGACCTCCACCCGGAACTCCGCCTCCGCCGGGATCGACCTGGCCGGCTTGACCTGCAGCTTCTGTCCACGGTGGACGTACTTGGCCGGTTTGCCGTCGACGAGCACCCTGCCGATCCGGAACTCGCCGAGGTCGAGCGTGAACCGGGACAGCGCTTGCCGCGAGGTGCAGGTGAGCACCGCCGTCGCGGACAGCCGGTTGGGTCCGATCCGGTAGTCCAGGTCCAGGTCGTAGTGCCGCACGCGGTAGCCACCGTTGCCGTGGCGGGGAAGGTAGGAATCTCCGGAGGTGTCCGCCCCCGGACCGGGAGCGGAAGCCCTCGAAATCACTCGTTCGTCACCCTCGCCACGCCGAAATCGGATTGCCCAGCCAGCGCGAGTCTGCCGGAACGGCGTCGCCCCTGGTCACCAGCGACCCGGGTCCGACGGTCGTCCGCGCGCCGATGCTCGCGCCCGGCAGCACGATACCGTGCGGCCCGAGCGTCGCGCCCTCGTCCAGGGTAACCGGCGACATGCTCATGATCCGGTCGTGGAACAGGTGCGTCTGCACGACGCAGCCGCGGTTGATCGTCGCGCCGTCGCCGAGCCGCACCAGGTCGGCCTCCGGCAGCCAGTACGTCTCCAGCCAGACTCCGCGCCCGATCTTGACGCCCATGGTGCGCAGCCAGGCGGTCAGCAGCGGGGTGCCGCCCACCGAGCCGATCAGCCACGGCACCGCGAGCGCCTCGACGAACGTGTCGGCCAGCTCGTTGCGCCACACGAACGAACTCCACAGCGGATGCTCGATGTCGCGGAACTTCCCGACCAGCAGCCATTTCATGATCGTCGCGACCAACGCGGCCACGACACCGGCGGCGAGCAGCAACGGACCACCCAGCAGCGCCGCGACCACGAACCCGTACGCCGAGGCCAGCGCGAGGAACCCGCCCGCGACGAGCACGGTCAGCGCGACGCCGCACATGACCGGCACGATCCGGCACAACTCGACCAGCGCCCGCGCGGCCTTGAGATGCAGCGCCGGGGTGTAGGTGCGGCTGGTGTCCGCCTCGCCGACCGCGCGGCGCACCGGCAGCGGCGGCATCCCGAGATACGAGGAGCCTTTCTTCGCCTTCAGCGGTGCCGACGACAGAACGCCGACCAGACCGCGCTTGGGCACCGACCGGCCCGGCGCGGCCATCCCCGAGTTGCCGAGGAACGCCTGCTTGCCGATCCGCGCCGGCGCGACGTGCAGCCAGCCGTGGCCCAGCTCGTAGGTGGCGACCATGGTGTCGTCGGCGAGGAACGCGCCACTGTCCACTTTGGTCATCTTGGGCAGCGCGAGCACGGTCGACGCCTCGACGTTGCGGCCGACCTTCGCGCCGAGCATCCGCAGCCACACCGGGGTGAACAGGCTGGCGTACAACGGGAACAGGCCCTCGCGGGCCATGCCCATCAGCCGTTCGGTGGCCCACACCTGCCACGCGACGCGGCCGTGCACCGGGTGGTAGCCCTCGACCATGCCGATGCTCAGCGACCGGACGCCGACGAGCACGAGCAGCATGTACGTCAGGAAGTACGCGATCGTCGCGAGCGGCGAGAACACCAGCGCGTTCACGACCGCCGCGCTCAGCGTCGGCGCTCCAGCCACGGCGTACCCGAGCACCGCGACGCCCGGCAGCGCGGCGAGGCCGGGCAGGAACCCGAGCACCAGCGACGTCGCGCCGTAGACGGCGGCCCAGAATCGCGAGCGCGGCGGGCGGCTCGACGGCCACTTCAGCGCGTCCTTCGCGTCCTTGGCGACCCGCGCGGCGGGCGAACCCGCCCAGCGCTGACCCGCCGGGACCGCGCCACGCACCGTCGAACCGGCGGCGATCTCCGCGCCCTTGCCGATCCGCACCCCGGGGAACAGCGTGCTGCGGGCGCCGATCCGCGCGTCCGCGCCGATCCGGATCTTGCCGATGTGCACGAGATCGCCGTCCACCCAGTGCCCGGACAGGTCGACCTCGGGCTCGATCGCGGCACCGCGGCCGAGCTTGAGCAGGCCGGTCACCGGCGGCGGCGAGTGCAGGTCGACGTCCTTGCCGATCCGCGCGCCGAGCGCCTTCGCGTAGGTCGCCATCCAGGACGCCCCGGCGACGCTGTCCGCGCCGCTGAACTCGGCGAGCTTCTCCGCCGTCCACAGTCGCAAGTGGACACTGCCGCCCCGCGGGTAGCTACCGGGGCGCACGCCGGAGAGCAGCACGCGCGCGCCGCCCGCGGCGATCGCGATCCGGCCCGCCGGGCTGAACAGCACCAGCCACGCCAGCCCGATCCAGCCCCAGTTCAGCGTCGGCGCCCAGGCGAACCCGAGCAGCGCCAGCACGTTCGACAGCGCGGCGGCGATGGTGGCCCAGCGCAGCCCGACGAGGCCGAGCAGCGGGACCATGAGCACGCTCTGGATCAGCCCGGCCCGGCGCGGCGTCGGCGCGACCTCGCGGCTCTCGGTCTCCTGGCCGCTCAGCGCGTCCAGCATCGCGGCGAGCGCGCCCAGCTTCGGATGCTGGTAGATGTCGGACACCGACACCTGCGGATGCCGGGTGCGGATGCGCGCGATGAGCTGCGCCGCGGTGAGGCTGCCGCCGCCGTGCGTGAAGAAGTCCGCCTTCGGGTCCTTCACCGACACGCCGAGGATTTCCGCCCAGCCCTCGGCCAGCCAGGTCTCGGTGGCCGACAGCCCGGCCGCGCTGGCGTCCACTGTGGACAGCGGCCAGGGCAGCGCGGCGCGGTCGACCTTGCCGGAGGTGCGGGTCGGCAGGTCGTCGATGACGGCCAGCAGCGGCACCAGCGCGGCGGGCAGCTGCTCGCGCAGGCGGGTCGCGGCGTCGTCGAGATCGAGGTTCGCGTCCGGCGCCGGGACGACGTAGCCGACCAGGACCTGGTTGCCCGCCTTCGTGCGGCGGATCGCGGCGGCGGCACCCTGCACGCCGGGCAGGGACTGCAGCGCGGCGTCGACCTCGCCCAGCTCGATGCGGCGCCCGCCGAGCTTGACCTGTTCGTCGAGCCTGCCGAGGAACAGCAGGCCCTCGGGCTCCGCGCGGACCATGTCGCCGCTTCGGTAGGCGCGCTGCCAGCCGAGCGCCGGCAGCGGCGCGAACTTCTCGGCGTCCTTCTCGGCGTCGAGGTAGCGGGCCAGCCCGGCGCCGCCGATGACCAGCTCGCCGGTCTCCCCCATGCCGACCGGCTCGCCCGCCTCGTTGACGACCGCGAGCTGCCAGCCGACCAGCGGCAGGCCGATGCGGACGGGCCCCTCGCCGGTCAGCTGCGCGGCGCAGGCGACGACGGTGGCCTCGGTGGGGCCGTAGGTGTTCCAGACTTCGCGGCCCTCGACGGCGACGCGCTCGGCCAGCTCCGGCGGGCAGGCTTCGCCGCCGAAGATCAGCAGGCGGACGTCTTCCAGCGCGTCGGCGGGCCAGAGCGCGGCGAGCGTCGGGACGGTCGAGACGACGGTGATGCGCTGCGCGACCAGCCACGGGCCGAGGTCGACGCCGGTGCGGACGAGCGCGCGCGGCGCCGGGACGAGGCAGGCGCCGTGCCGCCAGGCCAGCCACATCTCCTCGCACGAGGCGTCGAAGGCGACGCTCAGGCCCGCGAGGACGCGGTCGCCGGGGCCGATCGGCTCCTCGGTGAGGAACAGCTCGGCCTCGGCGTCGACGAACGCGGCGGCCGAGGCGTGCGTGACCGCGACACCCTTGGGCTTGCCGGTGGACCCGGAGGTGAAGATGATCCAGGCGTCGTCGGCCGGGGCGGGGCGGCCCTTGCGTCCTCCTGGCGTGCCGTGCACGGTGATGGCGCCGTCGGTGGCGATCGCGGCGACACCGGCCTCGCCGAACACCAGCTCGGCGCGTTCCTCGGGGTCGTCGGCGTCGACCGGGACGTACGCGGCGCCGACCGACAGCGTGGCGAGGATGGCGATGTACAGCTCGGCGGTACCGGAGGAGATCCGGATGCCGACGCGGTCGCCGACGCCGACGCCGTGGGCACGCAGGCGGCGGCCGTAGGCGTCGATCTCGTCGACGAGCTTGCGGTAGGACAGCGTGGTGGTGCCGTCGTCGATCGCGGCGGCGTTGGGGTGCTCGGCCGCGGTGGCGGCGAGGATGTCCAGCAGGGTGCGTTCGCTGGTGCCGAGCCCCGACCAGAACAGGGCCCGGTCGGCGACCGGCGCGGGCGAGGGCGCCTGGGTGACCTCGGCGACACACGCGAGCGGGCGGTGGTCGGCGGTCAGCGTCATCGGCCGCTCACCCCGGCGGCTTTCCGGCCATGGGCGTACTGGGACATCATTCGGGGGCGCAAGCCCATCACTCACCTTCCGCGAGTGTCATTCGGGCTTGCACTCTCCAGTTGAGGCGCCCGCAACAGACCGTCCACGATACCCGGAGATGAACGAATGGTTTCTCCTGGGTCACGCCCGAGTGTCGGACGTCACCGCCTACCAGCGAACTCGCGTGTCCAGACGGCGTTTTCGCGTGATTGGACGGAGATTTCGCGAGATCTCCGTTCCATCACGCGAGATCTCCGTCCAATCACGCGAGATCGGTGTTTCAGCGGGTGCGGGATTTGGTGGGTTTCTTACCGGCGCCGGGCTTCGGTTTCTTTTCCCGGACGCGGACATTCACCCGAACGGGGCTTCCTTCGAAGCCGAACCGCTCGCGGAACTTGCGTTCGATGAAGCGGCGGTAGCCCGCCTCGAGGAAGCCGGTGGTGAACAGGACCAGCGTCGGCGGGCGGATCCCGGCCTGGGTCGCGAACAGCACCTTGGGCTGCTTGCCGCCGCGCACCGGCGGCGGGGTGGCCGCGATGAGGTCCGACAGCCAGCCGTTGAGCTGGCCGGTGGGAACCCGCTGGTCCCACGACTTCAACGCCGTCCGCAGCGCTGGCGCGAGCTTGCGCACCGAACGCCCGGTCAGCGCCGAGATGTTCACCTTCTCCGCCCACGGCACCCGGACCAGGCCGCGTTCGAGCTCCCGGACCATGGCGTGACGGCGGTCCTCGTCGACGAGGTCCCATTTGTTGAACGCCAGCACGCACGCGCGCCCGGCCTCGACCACCATCGTCAGCACCCGGAGGTCCTGTTCGGACATCGGCTCGGCCGCGTCCAGCAGTACGATCGCGACCTCGGCCGCGTCGATCGCGGTCTTGGTGCGCAGCGAGGCGTAGTACTCGGCGCCGTTGGCCGAGTTGACGCGCTTGCGCAGACCGGCGGTGTCGACGAACCGCCAGACCTCGCCGTCCAGCTCGACGAGCGAGTCGACCGGGTCCACAGTGGTCCCGGCGACCGAGTCCACAACGGACCGCTGCTCCCCGGACAACTTGTTGAGCAGACTGGACTTCCCGACGTTCGGCTTGCCGACCAGCGCCACCCGGCGCGGGCCGGAGGTGATCGTCTCGCGCTCGCGCGGGGCCGCGGGCAGTGCCTTGATGACCGCGTCGAGCAGGTCGCCGGAGTTGCGGCCATGCAGCGCGCTCACCGGGTACGGCTCGCCGAGGCCCAGCGACCACAGCGACGCGGTGTCGGCGAGCAGCCGCTCGTCGTCGACCTTGTTCGCGGCCAGCAGCACCGGCTTCTTCGACCGGCGCAGCACCCGCGCGACGGCCTCGTCGGTGGTCGTCGCGCCCACGGACGCGTCGACGACGAGCAGCACGGCGTCGGCGGTGGCCATCGCCATCTCGGCCTGCGCCGTGATCGACGCCTGCAGGCCACTGGCGCCGGGCTCCCAGCCGCCGGTGTCGACCAGGGTGAACCGGCGGCCGCTCCAGAACGCGTCGTAGGCGATCCGGTCGCGGGTCACCCCCGGCACGTCCTGCACCACGGCCTCGCGGCGGCCGAGGATGCGGTTGACCAAAGTGGACTTGCCCACGTTCGGCCTGCCGACCACGGCGAGCACCGGCTGCGCGAGGTCGGCCTCGGTGCCCGCCTCCTCGGCCTCGATCCGCGCGTCGAGTGCGGCGAACTCCGCCTCGTCGGACCAGGTCCCGTCGACCTCGCCGACACCCGCCGACGTCTCGAACTCCGCCGACGTGCTTTTTCCCGCGGAGGCGGCGTCCCACTCTGTCATCAGTTCTCATTCCCGTACGCGTTCAGAACCCGTGTTCCGAGCGCCATTCGTCCAAAGTCTTCACCAGCGCCGCCAGCTCGCCGCGCAGGTGCTCGGTGCCGTCGTCGAGGCCGGTCCGTCCCTTGCCGATCTCCGGCGTGAACGGCTCGCCGACCAGGATGTCCACCCGTGGCCGCCAGCGCCGCCGCCCGCCGGCGGGCTTCAACGTCCCCCGCGTCGCGACCGGCAGCACGGTGGCGCCGGACGCCCGGACCAGCCAGGCCGCACCGCGTTCCGCCGCGCCGACGTCGCCGTCACCGCGGGTGCCCTCGGGAAAGATCCCGACGACACCGCCCGCCTTCAGCACCGACACCGCGGTCATCAGCGGCTTGCGGTCGACCTCCCCGCGTTTGACCGGGATCTGCCCGATCGCCAGCAGGAACCGGCCCACCGCCCCGCCGAGGCTGTGGAACAGCTCCTCCTTGACCAGGAACGCCGACCGCCTCGGCAGCATTCCGAAGATCAGCTGCGGTTCGATGTACGAACTGTGGTTGGCGATCACCACCACCGGACCGGTGGCGGGCATCCGCTCCCGCCCGTGCACCCGGATGCGGAACGCCGACCGCAGATGGTACCGCGCGAACACCCGCCCGGCGTCGTGCAGCCCCCCGCGGGCGCCCTCGGGCAGCCCGGCTGCGCTCATGCGATCGCCTCGCTCCGCGAGACAGTGTTCAATTCCTCTTGGCGCATGATGTCCATGATTCGCTCGCAAGCGTCGCTCATCGAGCGGCCTCGGCCGAGCACCCCGCCAGCAGACCGCGGTGGCTGGCCAGCTCGCAGAGCGCGACGATCACCTGGTCGATGGACAGCTCCGAGGTGTCGACCGGCACCGCGTCGTCGGCAGCACGCAGCGGGGAGGCGGTCCGGCTCGAATCGAGCCGGTCCCGGCGTTCGACGGACTCGCGCGCGTCGGCCACCGTGGACTGCCGCCCGGCGGCGGTGTCCTGGCTGCTGCGCCGCGCGGCGCGGACGTCGGCCGACGCGGTGAGGAACACCTTGAGCGGCGAGTCGGGCACCACGACCGTGCCGATGTCGCGGCCTTCCACGACGATGCCGCCGACCTCGCCGAGTACCTCGGCGATGATCCGGCGCTGCCGGGCGACGAGCAGCTCGCGCACGTGCGGCACCGCGGACACCGGCGAGACGGCCTTGGTCACCTCGGGCCCGCGGATCTCGGCCGAGACGTCCTCGCCGCCGAGCCGGAATTCGGGGCGCTGCGGGCTGGTCCCGATCATCAGGTCGACGCCGTCGGCGAGCCCCGCCACCGCATCGGCGTCGGCCGGGTCGATCCCGGCGCGCAGCACGGCGAGCGTCACCATCCGGTACATCGCGCCGGTGTCGAGGTACCCGGCGCTGAGCCGGTCGGCGAGCTTGCGCGCGACGGTGGTCTTCCCGGTCCCGGACGGGCCGTCCAGCGCGACCACACCACGTAGGGCTCCCGACACCGGCACTCTCCTCGCGTTTCGTCCGCACCTGATCGCCGTACATTCTGCCCGGCGGCCGGTGGGGCGGATCAGTCGGCCGGTCCGGAGGCCCCGCCGCCGAAGCGGGCGACCAGGATCGCGAGCCGTTCCGCACGGTGACCGGGGCTCAGCCGACGACCTCGATCGAGCGTGACGAGTCCGTGCAGCGCGGCCCAGAACGTCTCGGCGAGGGTCCCGACGGCGTCTTTCCCGGCGACCGGCGCCACCGCCGCGGCGATCGCCCCGAACGCGTCCCGCAGCGCCTGCGGTGCCTCGTCGGTGGCGAACGGCAGTTCGGAGGCGAGGGTGAACATCGCGTCGTAGAGCGCGGGATTGGCGTCGGCGAACGCGACGTAGGCCTCGGCGACCGCGGCCAGCGGGGACGGTTCGAACGCGGCGCCGCCGAGCTGCTCGGCGAGTTCGGCGCAGCCCTCGACGGCGGCCGCCGCCATGATCGCGTCCTTGCCCGAGAAGTGGCTGTACAGCACCGGCTGGCTGTACTCGATCTTGGCCGCGAGCCGCCGGGTGGTGACCGCGTCCCAGCCCTCGGCCTCGGCGAGTTCACGGGCGGCGGCGACGATCCGCCGCTCCCGCTCGGCACGATCGCGCGCTCGGCGCAGCTGCTGGGTCATGAACCCGATACTAGCACCGCTAGACAATCTAGCGCCGCTAGGTTAGCGTTGCTAGTAATCCTAGCGTTGCTAGACAGCGCCGATGAAAGCCAACTGGAGGGACCCATGCTCGTCACCGGATACGTCCTCGTCGGACTCGTCGCGGCAATGATCATCTACGTCGGCCTGAACTACGTCTTCGCGCCCGCCAAGATCGCCGAGGGCTTCGGGTTCCGGACACTCCCGCAGAACGGCGACGCCTTCTACAACATCAAGGGCGTCCGCGACATCGGGAGCGGCCTCGTCCCGATCGCACTGATGCTCTACGGCGACCCGCACGCGCTCGCCTGGGTCATCCTCGCCGAGGCGTTCATCCCGTTCGGCGACATGCTGACCATCTTGCGGCACAAGGGAAAGAAGGCCGTCGCGTTCGGCGTCCACGGCGTGACCGCGGTGGTGATGGCCGTCGCATCGGCCCTGCTGCTGCTCGGGTGATCGAGCACGAATCGGACAGTGGGTTACCGTGGAGGAGTGAACGTCGAAGTGACCCCTCTGCCCGGAATCGGCGTCCGCAAGGATTTCGCCACCCGCACCGGCCGCCGCATCGGTGTCGTCACCCAGCGGGACGGGCAGATCGAGCTGATCGTGTCCAAGACCGACGATCCGGACGCCTGCCTCGCCTCGCTCCCGCTCACCGCCGACGAGGCCGGGGCGCTGGCCAACCTGCTCGGCGCGCCGCAGCTGGTCGCCCAGCTCACCGAGGAACACCGGGACCTGCCGGGCATCAACACCCGGCAGCTGCCGATCAAGACGGCCTCCCCGTTCGACGGCCGGACCCTCGGGGACACCGCGATGCGCACGCGTACCAGCGTTTCCGTGGTCGCGGTGATGCGGGCAGGGCAGGTGCACCCGTCGCCGGCACCGGATTTCACCTTCACCGCGGGCGACGTGCTCGTCGCGGTCGGCACGTCCGAGGGACTCGAGGCCGCCGCGAAGATACTCAAGTTCGGCTGATCCCGGGATGGACCACACCGCACTGTCCCTGATCGAACTCGGGGCGGTCTTCTTCGTGCTGGGCGCCCTCGGCCGCCTCGCCGGGAAGATCGGCCTCTCCCCCATCCCGCTGTACCTGCTCGGCGGCCTGTGCTTCGGCCAGGGCGGGTTCCTCCCACTGACCGACATCGGCGGCTTCACCCACCTGGCAGGCGAAATCGGCGTCGTCCTGCTGCTGCTCCTGCTGGGCCTGGAGTACTCCGCGGCCGAGCTGTTCACCGGGCTGCGCAGGTCGTGGATGGCGGGGCTGCTCGACATCGTGCTCAACGCGGCGCCGGGCGCGATCGTCGCGCTGATCCTGGGCTGGGGCCCGATCGGCGCGATCGTGCTCGCCGGCGTCACCTACATCTCCTCGTCCGGGATCATCGCGAAGGTGCTGGGCGACCTCGGCAGGCTCGGTAACCGCGAAACGCCGGTGGTGCTGTCGATCCTCGTGTTCGAGGACCTCGTGATGGCGCTGTACCTGCCGATCCTGACCGCGGTGCTCGGCGGCGTCAGCCTGCTCGGCGGGATGAAGGCCGTCGGGATCTCGCTCCTGGTGATCACCGTGGTGCTGGTGATCGCGCTGAAGTTCGGCCGGTTCGTGTCCGCCGCGGTGGACAGCCCGGACCGCGAGGTGTTCCTGCTCAAGGTGCTCGGCGCCGCGCTGCTGGTGGCCGGGCTGGCCTCGGCGATGCAGGTCTCGGCGGCGGTCGGCGCGTTCCTGCTCGGCATCGCGATCTCCGGTTCGACCGCGGAAAACGCGACGCACCTGCTCGAACCGCTGCGGGACCTGTTCGCCGCGGTGTTCTTCGTGGTGTTCGGGCTCAACACCAACCCGGCGTCGATCCCGCCGGTGCTCGGCTGGGCGGTGGTGCTCGCGGTGGTGACGACGCTGACGAAGGTCGGCACCGGTTGGTGGGCCGCGCGAAGACAGGGCGTCGGGAAGCTCGGCCGGGCCCGCGCGGGTGCCGCCTTGGTCGCCCGCGGCGAGTTCTCGATCGTCATCGCCGGTCTCGCGGTGTCGGCGGGTGCCGTCACCGGCGAACTCGCGGCGCTCGCCACGGCGTACGTACTGCTCATGGCGATCCTCGGCCCGATCACCGCCAGGGTCGTCGAGCCGATCGCGAGGGCGCTGGGGCGCAAGACGGCCGCGAAGGCCGCCGCCGCGTCGTCCTCGGGGTCGCCCTAGGGCCGGGTGCCGAGCAGGAACCCGCCGACCGCGGTTTCCACCAGCGGATCCCGTCCGGTGGCCTCGGCGAAGGCCGCGGGTTCCGCGGTACCGAGGGCACAGGGCGCGAGTCCCATCGCGGTCGCCACGCAGTACATGGTCTGGTAGAGCACTCCGACGTGCTTGAGCGTGAGCGCGTACGCCATCCGTTCGTACTTCCACATCACCCGGCCCACCCGCGCCGAGACGACGAACACGACCTGCGGCACCGTGTTCAGGCCCCCTGCCGCCCCGCGCGCGTGCCGGACGAGCCGCCGTACCGCCGGGACGCCGGGGGCGGCCACGGGTCGGAGGACGTGCTCGTGCGCGTCGTAGTGGTACATGCCGGGGGCGACACCGTCCACAGTGGACACGATCGGATATACCTCCAGCTCGTGGGAGGCACCTCCGCTCGGATAAGGCTTCCGCACGTGCTCCACCCCGCCGACCTCCGCGATGCCCTGGACCCGGGCGCAGCGGTGCAGGAACTCGCCCAGCTGGGCCGCCGTCAGCGGATGTTCGTCGTCGTGCTCACGGACGCTGCTCCGGCGGGCCAGCACCGCGGTCAGGCCGGGATCGTCACGGGACACCGCTTCCGCGTCCGGCTCCGGCAGCGCGACCGCGGGCCCGGGGTACGGCTCCGGCCGGGCAGGGAGCGGATCGTGGCTCCCCTTCGCCCAGTAGGTCCCGGCGAATCCCTCGCCGAGATGCCCCCGCTCGTCCCGTTTGCTGCGTGCGTGGAACCACAGTTCGTGCGGGCTCCACTGCCGGGTCCGGAGGTCGTTCTCCGCGCCCGCGTCCACCAGCAGCCCGGCCCACCGCAGATCCCGCCGGAGGCGAGCCCGCAGGCCGTCCGGGAAGGCGGAGACGCCCGGTTTTCCCGTGTACCCGCCGATTTCGGCGAGCACCGCTGGATCGCGGACCTCGACGTCGCACCAGGCCAGCGGGGATTCGACGACCATCCCGTCCGTCCCCGCCCGAATCACCGCGAACCGCGACAGCCGCAGCTTCCCGGTTCCGGTGTCACCGAGTTCCGGCGGCGGGCGCAACGGCTGCATCCGGTACAGGTCCGTCCCGCCGCTGGTCACCGTGAGCACCAGCCACCCGCCGTCGCGCAACACCTGGAGCAGCCGCTCACCCTCGGGGCCCGCGAGTTCCTCGGGCGTGTGCGGGCGATCCGCCAACGCCGCCAACATCGCGCGCTCGGCTTCGCTCAGCGCGCCGATCGTCTGCGCGTACCGGTCGCAGAGCAGGCTCGTCTTCCCGTCGGGCGAACGGACGCAGGACACACCGCCGCGCAGGGCGTAGCGCTCGCCGAACTCGGTCATAGCGCCTCAGGGTAGTGCTCAGCCCTGGTCGAGCCGGGCCCGCGGCGCCGCGTCGACATGCGCGAGCTGCCCGGGAGCGGCCGGGACGCTGTCGCCGGAGAATGCCGAAGGCGTGCCGGACAGCGGCAAGGTGACCGCCGTCTTGGCCAGGTCGATCGTCAGCTTCGGCGTCCTCGCGGGTGCCGAGATGAACCCGCTGTCGGTGCCCCCGATGATCAGCGCCAGGGCGTGCCCACGCGGCACGACGTGGTCGGTGCTCGCCAGGCGGAATGTCATCGTGTACGCCGTGCCCGGGACGAGCGGCTCCTCCTTCGACAGCGAGCGGTAGTTCGCCAGATCCGCCCAGCCCCGGCTGATGATGGTGTAGTCGACGTTCGTCGTGTCGGCCGTGGTCACCTTGTAGCAGGCGTCGTCACCCGGCGCGTTCGCGCCCCAGCACGTCTCCGCTGTCCCGGTGTTGATGCCCTCGCCCCGGCCCGCGAAGTTCCGGATCGTCGCCGGTCCGTAGTCGACGAGCACCGCGGACAGCCGGGCCGAGGACGTGCTCGGCGTCGCGGTCACGCTGATCGAACCGGTGCCGGACACCTGGAGGTCGTTCGCGAGTTTCCCGGTGCTGTACAGCAATCGCGAGCCCGACGCGGTACCGGGGTTCGCCGCCCAGTCGTTCTCGCCCTGCGAAGGATTGTCGGTGAACGTGGCGGTGCCCGAGGACGCGCCGGTGGTCAGCGAGCCGAGTCCCGGCACACCGCCTGCCTTGGCCCGCAACACCGTCGGCGAGGCGTTCGCCGCGGGCCACGCGGACTGGTCGGCCCACTGGTCGGGCTGCCGTTCGACACTCGCCATCGGGCCGCGTTCGACGCCGTTGTCGATGCCCATCAGGTAGTGGTCGAACCAGCGGTGCAGCAGGTCGACCCAGTCCGCGCGCCGGTAGTCGAACGGATCGACGTGCCCGGTCTGGGCCAGCCAGATCTTCCGCTCGACGCCGTTCACCGCGAGCGCGTCCCACCACTGTCCGAAGTGGATGGTCTTGACGTTGAGATCGTTCACCCCGTGGGAAAGCAGCACGCTCGCGCGGATGTTCTTCGCCTTGGCCGCGTAGTAGTCGCGCTCGGCCCAGAACGGCCCGTAGTCGCCGTTCGCCGTCGCGCCCTGGGTCAGTTTCCGGTTCTGCGCCGAACAGTCCTGCCCGCTGTTGCGCTGTTCGACGGTCCGCGCCAGGCCGACCGGGTCGAAGCCGAACGTCGCGCCGTCGGAGCGGTAGTAGTCGTACCAGGAGCTGATCCCCGCGATCGGCACGATGGTCTTCAGCCCGGCGACCCCGGTCGACGCGACGCCGTTGGCGATCGTGCCGTCGTAGGACTTGCCGATCATGCCGACGTTCCCGGTGCTCCAGCTCGCCGGCACCGCGCTGCCGCCGGTCTTCGCGCTGTAGCCCGCCGCGCGGCCGTTGAGCCAGTCCACGACCGCCTTCGCCGACTGCACGTCCGAGACGCCGCCGACGTCGACACAGCCCTGCGACCGGTTCGTCCCGGCGAGGTCGACCAGGACGACGGCGTACCCGCGCGGCACGAAGTAGTTGTCGTAGTAGAGCGGGAAACCGACCGGGCGGCCGCTCGCGTCGTAGGTCTTGCGCTCGCTCTCGTTGCCGCGGCCGCAGCACGAGTAGTACGGGCTGGCGTCCATGATCACCGGGATCTTGATGCCCTTGGCCACGGTTTCCTTCGGGCGCACGACGTCCGCGGCGACCCGGTCCGGTTTGCCGTCGCCGTCCCCGTCCCGGCCGGTGTCCACCCAGACGGTTTCGCGGATCGCGCCCGCGAAGTCGTACACCGGATCGGTGCCTTTCACCCGCGACGCCGCGTGCGCGCCACCCGGTACCAGCACCGCGACCGTCATCGCCATCACCGTCGCGAGCACACCCGCCGAACCGAACCGCACAGCAGCCTCCCGAGATCCGTGGCCGCCAAGCTAGAAGCCGCCAACTTCGCCCGGTAGAGCGGAAAGTGGGTATTCGGGCGGGGCCCGCCCGTTCGGCCTAGAGGTCGACCGAGCGGTACAGCGAACCGACCTCGCCGCGCGTCAGCCGCCGGATCGAACCCGGCCGCTGGTTGCCCAGCTGGACCTCGCCGACGGCCGTGCGGACGAGCTTGAGCACCGGGTGGCCGGTGTCCTTCAACAGCCGCCGCACGATGTGCTTGCGGCCCTCGTGGATCACCAGCTCGACCAGCGTCTTGCCGGAGTGCATGTCCTTGACCCGGAACTGGTCCACCTTGACGATGCCGTCCGGCAGCTCCCAGCCCTTGCGCAGTTCCTTGCCCAGCCCGCGCGGAACGAGCCCGTCGACCTCGGCCAGGTACGTCTTGAGCACGCTGAACGACGGGTGCATCAGGCGGTGGCCGAGATCGCCGTCGTTGGTGAGCAGCAGCAGGCCCTCGGTGTTCTCGTCGAGCCTGCCGACGTGCACGACCCCGGGCGTCTCCTCGTACCGGCCGCGCAGGTAGTCGCCGACGCACGGGCGGCCGCGGTCGTCCGACATCGTCGAGTGGACGCCCTTGGGCTTGTTGAACGCGAGGTACACCAGATCGTCGCGCAGGTTCACCCGCGTGCCGTCGACGTGGATCACCGATTCGAGCGGGTCGACCCGGCGGCCGAGCTCGGTGACCACCTCACCGTTCACCTCGACCCGGCCCGCCACGATCAGGTCCTCGGCGGCGCGGCGTGAGGCGACGCCCGCCTGCGAGAGCACTTTCTGCAGGCGAACGCCGTCGGGGTGCTCGCTAGATGTCATCGATCGTGTCCACTTCGGGTAGCAAAGGAGCGATGGGGGGCAGGTCGGCCAGCGACGACAGCCCCAGCCGCTCCAGGAACAACTCGGTCGTCACGTACAGCGTGCCGGTGGTCTCGGGATCGGTCCCCATCTCCTCGATGAGGCCGCGCGCGAGCAACGTCCGGATCACGCCGTCCACGTTCACGCCACGCACCGCGGCGACCCTGGCCCTGGTCACCGGCTGCCGGTACGCGATCACGGCGAGGCTCTCCAGCGCGGCCCTGGTCAGCTTCGACCGCTGGCCGTCCAGCAGGAGCTTCTCCACGAACGGGGCATAGACGTCCCTAGTGTAGAACCGCCACCCCTCGCCGACGCGCCGCAGGTCGATCCCGCTGCTGCGCTCGGTGAACTTCTGCGCCATGGTGCGCAGCGCGACGGTCACCCGCGCGACCGGCTGCTCGACCGTCTCGGCGAGGGTTTCCTCGCTCGCCGGGGAGTCGATGACCAGCAGCAACGCCTCCAGCGCGGCCTCCAAGGCCTCGTCGGAGGTGACGTCGGGCAGGTCGCTCGCGTCACCCGCGGCCACCAGCCTGGACTCCGGATCATCGGGGTCCAGCCCGTCCGGTTCGGCCGGGACACCGGGGGCTTCCTCCGGCGAAGCGGCTTCGTCAGCCTCCCCCGCCTCAGCTGCCTCGGCCCCTTCGGGCACCTCGCCCTCTTCAGCCGTACCCGGAACATCGTCCGGTGTACCGGGAACGTCGTCCGGCGTACTCGCAGAGTCGTCCGGCGTACCTGGAGAGTCGTCCGGCGAGCCGACTGTCTGGGTACTCGAACCGACCGTTTCGGTACGCGAGTCCTCCGGTTCCCCAGAGGTCTCGGCGACGTCCGGTTCGTTCTCCTCGTTGCTCACCCGTACTCCTCGTCCTCCGCCGTGGCCCGGTCGTGCTCGGCCGCGACGACCGCCTCCTCGACGCTGCCGCCGGTCCACCGCACATGCAGTTCCGCCAGCGCCTCCAGCTGTTCGAACTGCACCGAGGACTCGCGGTACAGCTCCAGCAGCGCGAGGAACCGCGCGACGATCTCGACCGTGTGCTCGCAGTCGTCGACCAGCTCACCGAACGTCGCCTGCCCGCGCTCGGCCAGCTTCAGCCGCAGCAGCGCCGCGTGCTCGCGCACCGACACCCTGCCCATGTGGATGTGCGCGATCGACACCGTCGGCGGCGGCTTCGGCTTGAACACCGCGACCGCGATCTCGGCGAACTTCGCCGGGTCGACGCCGATCATCACCTCGGGCAGCAGCCCGACGAAGCGGTCCTCCAGCGCGACCGAACGCGGATACCGCCGCAGCGCACCGGCTTCCAGTTCGCCGAACAACGCCGCCACCTGCTTGTACGCGCGGTACTGCAGCACCCGGGCGAACAGCAGGTCCCTGGCTTCCAGCAGTGCGAGGTCGTCCTCGCTCTCGACCTCCGCGGCGGGCAGCAGGCGCGCCGCCTTGAGGTCGAGCAGGGTCGCCGCGATGACCAGGAACTCGGTCGTCTCGTCGAGGTTCCAGTCCTCGCCCAGTTCCCGGGTGTAGGCGATGAAGTCGTCGGTGACCTGGTGCAGCGCCACCTCGGTGACATCGAGCTGGTGCTGGGAGATCAGTTGCAGCAGCAGGTCGAACGGGCCCTCGAAGTTCGCCAGCCGCACCTTGAACTTCGACGTGCTCAGTTCCTCGGCGGCCAGCCCCTCCGGGATCGTGCCCCCGTGCACGGTCTCGTGCACGGGAGCCGTTTCGTCCTGGCTGGGCTGCGGGGCCTGCTCGTCCGGCTCCGGCGCCTGCTCAGCCGATGCCGGTTCGTCCATCAGGCCTCGGTTTCGCTCTCGTCGTCGCCGAGCGCCCGCAATCGCTGGACCAGCACCGACTGCTCGCCGTTCTGGTCGAGATCGGCCAGCAGCACGGCGACGGCCTCCCGCACCAGCCTGCCCCGGTCGAGCACCAGACCGTGTTTCGCCCGCAGGTTCAGCCGCGCCTGTTCCATCGCCAGCAGTTCGTCGCCGGAGACGTACACGGTGATCTTCGCGTCGTGCTTGGTCCGGCCGGATCCGCGCCGGGCGGCGCCGCTGCGGGTCAGCTGGTCCTGGTGCCCGTTCCCGCTCGCCTTGCCGTTCCCCGTGCCGCCACCGCCGTTGCCGTTCCCGGTGCCGCCGTTCCCCGTGCCGGGGGCGGGCTTGGCGGGGGTGTCGAGGGCGGGGTTGGCGGTGCTGGTCGTGATGCGGAACAGTTCCGACGCTCCGGGCAGGGAAGCTCGCCTGCTCACCGAGCGATCACCTCGCGGGCCAGCGCGCGATAGGCCGCCGCGCCTGCGGATTTGGGAGCCCAGGTCGTGATCGGCTCCCCGGCCACAGTGGTCTCCGGGAACCGCACGGTGCGGTTGATCACCGTGTCGAACACGGTGTCGCCGAATGCCTCCACCACGCGAGCCATGACCTCCTTCGAGTGCAGGGTTCTCGGGTCGTACATGGTGGCGAGAATCCCCGTTATGTCCAGTTTGGGGTTGAGGCGTTCCTGCACCTTCTCGATGGTGTCGATCAAGAGCGCTACGCCTCGCAGACTGAAGAACTCGCACTCCAGCGGGATGATCACACCGTCCGCGGCGGTCAGTGCGTTCACCGTGAGCAGGCCGAGCGAGGGCTGGCAGTCGACAAGAACATAGTCGTAGTCGTTCATGACCGGACGAAGGACCCGTAACAACGTGTGCTCGCGTCCTACCTCAGCGACAAGCTGGACCTCCGCCGCGGACAGGTCGATGTTGCTCGGCAGCAGGTCAACGCCGTCGACGGAGGTTTTGCGGATGACGTCGGTGATCACCACCGACCGCTCCATGATGACGTTGTAGACCGTCTGGTCCAGTTCGTGCGGCTGGATGCCGAGGCCGACCGACAGCGCGCCCTGCGGGTCGAAGTCGACCAGCAGCACCCGGCGCCCGCATTCGGCGAGCGCGGCGCCGAGGTTGATGGTCGAGGTCGTCTTGCCGACGCCGCCCTTCTGGTTGCACATGGCCATGACCTGTGCCGGGCCGTGCTTCTCCAGCGGGGGCGGCTCGGGGATCTCGCGGCGCGGGCGGCCGGTCGGGCCGAGCCCGTCGTCCTCGCGCGGCTTCATCCTGTTCTTGGCGCGGGCCTTGCGGCCCTTGGGCCGGACCGGGGTCTCCGACGGTTCGTCGCCGTCGTGCTCGGCGGGGGTCGCGATGGTGACCTGGTTGAGGTTCGCCGCGACCGAACCGGCGGACGCGGCCGGGCGCTCCGGCTGGTTCGGTGTCGACATAGCGAAAAAGCTCCTCGTTCGGCAGAGTCCTCGGCAGCCTATGCGGGAATTCGCGGCGCTGCCAAAGCGGCTCGCCGACCGCGATGGGGCGATCTCTTCCGCACCGTGCGAAGTCCTTTGCGCCGTTCAGCCCAGTGCGCGCGGATGCGCGGTGGCGTAGACCTCGCGAAGTGTGTTGACCGTGACGAGCGTGTACACCTGCGTAGTGGTCACCGAGGCGTGGCCGAGAAGTTCCTGGACCACCCGGACGTCGGCACCGCCCTCCAGCAGATGCGTGGCGAACGAGTGGCGCAGCGTGTGCGGTGAGACGGCGGCCGAGATGCCCGCGCGCTCGGCGGTGTCCTTGAGCACCTGCCACGCGCTCTGCCGTGACAGCCTGCTGCCTCGGGCGTTGAGGAACATCGCCGGCGTCCCCCTTCCGTGTGCCGCCAGCGCGGGCCGGGCCCGCACGAGGTAGGCGTCGACGGCGGCGAGCGCGGGGCGGCCGATCGGCACCAGCCGCTGTTTCCCGCCCTTGCCGTCGAGCAGCACGGTGCGTTCGGCCTCGTCGATGTCGTCGACGTCGAGCCCGACCGCCTCGGAGATCCGGGCGCCGGTCGAGTACAGCAGCTCCAGCAGCGCGCGGTCGCGCAGCGGGCGCTCGCCGTCGGGCGGCGGGGTTTCCAGCAGTCGCAGCACATCCGCGACCGGCAGCGCCTTGGGCAGCCGCTTCGCGGGCGTCGGTGGGCGGACCTCGCGGGCCGGGTCGTGCTCGGTGATGCCGTCGGCGTAGGCGAACTTGTGCAGCCCCCGGACCGCGACAAGCGCCCGTGCCGCCGAAGACGCCGCCAGCGGACGGTGTTCTTCGTCGCCTTCCCGCAACGCCGCGCCGAACGCGGTGATGTGCGCCGAAGTGACGTCGCCGAACCCTGTCACGCCCGCGCTGTCGAGGTGAGCGGCGTAGCGGCGGAGGTCGCGGGCGTAGCTGTCCAGCGTGTTGCGCGCGGTGCCGCGCTCGACGGTCAGATGGTCGAGATACGCGGCGATCGCGTCGGCCACTGCCCTGCTCCCCGCGCCTGCCACGGGGACACCTTAGGACTCCGCGAGCCGGTTCCGGTCCCGACCGGCCGGAGCCTTCCCGAGGTACCGTGAAGAATGGACCACGACGACCTGCGCATCGGCACCGCCGAGCGCGAGGAGTCGGCGCGGCTGCTCGCCGAGCACTTCAGCCAGGGCAGGCTGACGCCCGACGAGTACGAAACCCGGGTGACCGGCGCGTACGCGGCGACCACGCGGGCCGAGCTGCGCCCGCTGTTCACCGATCTGCCCGCCCCGCACCCGGCTTTCCTGGCCCCGCCCCTGCGCATCGAGCACCCGCTGCCGTACCCGCCGCCCGCGGCGAACGGCCTGCCCGCCGCCGTCCCGTGGCAGCCGCCGCCGGTCCCGTACTCGCCGAAGTCCCGGATGGTCGCCGGGATCCTCCAGATCGTGCTCCCCTTCGGCAGCGGCCGCCTCTACACCGGGCACGTCGGGATCGCCGTGCTGCAGTTCGTCGTGTTCGTCATCACCGCGGGCTTCGGCGCGCTCTGGCCGATCATCGACGGCATCGTCCTGCTCGCCAACGGCGGCTTCGACAACCACGGCCGCCGCCTCCGGGATTAGCGCTCGCGGGCGGCGAAGCGAGTGGGGCGGTCCCGCCACGGCGCATCGGCCGGGCGGGGCGCGGCCGCCCCGGTGACGACGGCGTGCGCGGCGAGGACCCCGCCGACCGTCGCCCCGTTGACCAGTTCGCCGGACAACGCCATCCGCACCGCCTCGGCCAGCGGAAAGCGGCGGATCACCAGATCCGCCTCCTCCTCGCCGAGCACCTCTCGGTCCACTTCGGACAGATCGCGGGCCAGGAAGACACGCACCACCTCGTCGGTGAACCCCGGCGAGGCCGCGACGTCCACCAGCGTCGACCAGTCCGCCGCCGCGAGCCCGGCCTCCTCGACCAGCTCGCGCCGCGCGGTCCCGACCGGATCCTCGCCCTCGTGGTCGATGAGCCCGGCGGGCAGTTCCCACAGCCGCCGCCCGATCGGATGGCGGTACTGGTGGACGAGCGTGACCGCGCCGTCCGCGTCGAGCGCGACCACCGCGACCGCGCCGAGGTGTTCGATCACCTCGCGCGTCGCGGGGGTCCCGCCCGGCATCACGACGTCGTCGATCCGCAGGCCCACCACGCGTCCGATGTGGACGTCGCGGCTGCCCGCGACGGTGAACTCGTGCGTCCCTGGCTCGGTCACCGGGCCGCCACCGGGGTCTCCGGCAGCTCGACCGGCAGCCGCTCGGCGACCTTGCGGTCCACCACGGCCTTGACGAACGCGCCGAACAGCGGGTGCGGCCGGGTCGGGCGGCTCTTGAGCTCGGGGTGCGCCTGCGTGCCGACGAAGAACGGGTGCACGTCGGCGGGCAGCTCGACGAACTCGACGAGGCGATCGTCGGGCGAGGTGCCGGAGAACACCAGCCCCGCCTCGGAAAGCCGCTTGCGGTAAGCGTTGTTGACCTCGTAGCGGTGGCGGTGCCGCTCGGAGACCTCCGTGCTGCCGTACGCCTTCGCGACCTGCGAGCCCGGCTTGAGCTTCGCCGGGTACGCGCCGAGCCGCATGGTGCCGCCCATGTCCCGCTCCCCCGCGACGACGTCACGCTGGTCGGCCATGGTCGAGATCACCGGATGCGCGGTGTTCTCGTCGAACTCGGCGGAGTTCGCGCCCTCGACGCCGGCCAGGTGCCGGGCCGCCTCGATCACGATGCACTGCAGGCCAAGGCACAGCCCGAGCAGCGGCAGGCCGTGCTTGCGCGCGTACTCGACCGCGCCGACCTTGCCCTCGATACCGCGGATGCCGAACCCGCCGGGGATCAGCACACCGTCCACATCGGACAACACGGAGGCGGCGCCGGACGCGGTCTGCGCGTCGTCGGAGGCGACCCAGACGATCTCCACCTTGGCGCGGTGGGCGAACCCGCCCGCCCGCAGCGCCTCGGTGACCGAGAGGTACGCGTCGGGCAGGTCGATGTACTTGCCCACCACCGCGATCCGCACGGTCTCGGCCGGGTTGTGCACGCGGTCGAGCAGATCACCCCACACCGTCCAGTCCACGTCGCGGAACGGCAGGCCGAGGCGGCGCACGACGTAGGCGTCGAGCGCCTCGCTGTGCAGCACCTTCGGGATGTCGTAGATCGACGGGGCGTCGGGGCAGGCGATGACGGCCTCGGTGTCCACATCGCACATCAGGCCGATCTTGCGCTTGAGGTCCTCGGGGATCTCGCGGTCGGCCCGGCAGACCAGCGCGTCGGGCTGGATACCGATGTTGCGCAGCGCGGCGACCGAGTGCTGGGTCGGCTTGGTCTTCAGCTCGCCCGACGGCGCCAGGTACGGCACCAGCGAGACGTGCAGGAAGAAGCACTGGTCACGGCCGACGTCGTGGCGGACCTGGCGGCACGCCTCGAGGAACGGCAGCGACTCGATGTCGCCGACCGTGCCGCCCACCTCGGTGATCACCACATCCGGCGCCTGGCCGGACTCGTCCGCCTGCGCGGCCGCGGTGATCCGGGACTTGATCTCGTCGGTGATGTGCGGGATGACCTGCACCGTGTCGCCGAGGTATTCGCCGCGACGCTCCTTCGCGATCACCTCGGAGTAGACCTGACCGGTCGTGACGTTGGCCTTGCCGTCGAGGTCGCGGTCGAGAAAACGTTCGTAGTGCCCGATGTCCAGATCGGTCTCGGCGCCGTCGTCGGTGACGAACACCTCACCGTGCTGGAACGGGTTCATCGTGCCGGGGTCCACATTGAGGTATGGATCCAGCTTCTGCATCGTGACCCGGAGCCCACGTGCGGTAAGGAGCTGACCCAGGCTGGAAGCCGTGAGTCCCTTACCCAGAGAGGAGGCGACGCCTCCGGTGACAAAGACATACTTGGTTGCCCGCGACTGAAGTCCCACGGGCCTCCACCTTATCTCACGCTTGCCGATCCGCTCGGCAGCCATGCGCGAAGAGCCCATATCGGGTCGTCACCGCGCGTGTCGGGACTACTAAGCTCACCATCGTGACTGACGTGAACGCAGCCGAAGACCGGTGGACCGCACCGACCGCCGAGGGCCCGCTGGACGCCGAGGTGCGCGTCCCCGGCTCGAAGTCGATCACCAACCGGGCCTACGTGCTCGCCGCGCTGGCCGGGGCGCCGACCCGGATCCGGCAGCCACTGGATTCGCGGGACGCCCGGCTCATGCTCGGCGCGCTGTCCGCGCTCGGCGCCCGTTCCCAGGCGACCACCGACGGCGTCCTCGTGCACCCGATCGCGGCGGCAGGCTCGGGCCGCGGTGAGCCGGTCACGGTCACGCTGGGCAACGCGGGCACGGTCGCGCGGTTCACCCCGGCGCTGGCCTCGCTCGGGTTCGCCCCGGTCCTCTTCGACGGCGACGAAGCCATCCGGCGGCGCCCGATCGGGCCGTTGCTGGACGCGCTGCGCGCGCTCGGCGCCCGCATCGACGACGACGGCCGCGGCGCGCCGCCGTTCACCGTGCACGGCGAGGGCGGGCTGCGGGGCGGCACGGTGAACCTCGACTCCTCGGCGTCGAGCCAGTTCCTGTCCGCGTTGCTGCTGGCGGCGCCCGCCTTCGAACAAGGCGTCACGGTCCGGCTCGTCGGCGGCACCCCGCCGAGCGAACCGCACATCGCGATGACGATGGACATGCTGCGCCGCTTCGGCGCGGTGGTGGAGCGTGACGGCACCGAATTCCGCGTGGAGCCGACGAAACTCTCGTGCCCGGGGTACGTGGTGGAGCCCGACCTGTCGACGGCGGCGCCGTTCGTGCTCGCGCCCCTGCTGACCGGCGGCACCCTGCGCCTCGCGGGCTGGCCGGAGCACACGACCCAGCCGGGCGACTGGCTGCGCACGCTGCTGCCCGCGCTCGGCGCGACGGTGCGTCTCGACGCCTCGGGCCTGACAGTCACCGGCGGCGAGACGATCCCCGGCGTCGAACTGGACCTGCACGAGGTCGGCGAGCTGACCCCGGTGATCGCGGCCCTGCTGTGTTTCGCCGAGGGCCCGTCGGTGATCTCCGGCGTCGCGCACCTGCGCGGGCACGAGACCGACCGGCTGACCGCACTCGCCACCGAACTTTCGGCACTCGGCGGTTCGGTGTCCGAAACGGACGACGGCCTGCGGATCACCCCGGCTCCCTTGCACGGCGGGCTGTTCCACACCTACGAAGACCACCGGCTGGTGATGGCGGCCGCGCTCCTCGGCCTGCGCGTCGACGGCGTCGAGGTCGAAAACCCCGCCACCGTGGGAAAAACCTTCCCCGAGTTCACCAGCACCTGGACGACGATGCTCGGCTGATCACCCGAGATCTCCCCCCAATCACGCGAGTTCCGCGTCCAATCACGCGAGTTCCGTGCCCGATCACACGAGTCCGGGTCAGCCGGTGACGCGATCCTCGTCGGCGAACAACGTCGTGAGGGTGACCTCCCGGTTGACCCGGACGTGCTCGGCCGCGGTCGTCCTGGCGCGCTCGGCGTCCCCCGACGCGATGGCCTCGTACAGCCGCCGGTGTTCGCCGAGCAGATCGGCCCAGTGCTCGTTCTGGCTCGTCAGCCAGCGCAACCGGCCTTCAAGCGGCTGCAGCACGGTCGAGAGCAGCGTGTTGCCCGCGATCGCCACGATCTCGTCGTGGAACCGGACGTTCAGCGCCGCGATCCGGGTGCCGTCGCCGCGCACCGTGGCCTTCGCGGCGGCTTCGAGCGCGCGCTCCAGCCGTTTGAGATCCGCCGGGGTCGCGCGCTCCGCCGCCAGCCCGGCCGCAAGTCCTTCAAGCGCCTCGCGGACGTCGAACAGTTCCTCGACGTCCACTCGCGCCAGCTGCCGCACCACCACCCGCCGCGGGGACTGGACGGCCAGGAAGCCCTCGGCTTCGAGGCTGCGGATGGCCTCACGCACCGGCACCCGCGACACGCCGAGGTCCTCGGCCAGCTCGCGCTCCACCAGCCGGTCCCCCGGCCGGAGCCTGCCGGTCAGGATCCGCTCGCGCAGCTCGTCGCGCACCCGCTGCCGGGTGGCGGCCAGCGGCTGCGGCATGCCCGCCGACGTGCTCATCGAGCCCCTCTCGTTCAATGCCCGCGTAACGAGCCGTGCTGTGCCGCTCGTTACCAATCCGACCACAGTCACGGCGGAAACGGGTACCTGCGAGCAGGTCGGCTGCGGCCCGTGTCCGCCCGCTTTTGGTCGGATTGGTAACAGGAGTTTATCGCCGGGAGCCTTGACGGACGGGAACGACGGGGTGATATTTGGGATACCAATTTTTGGGATACCAAATCGCCGTCCTCGCACGTCGATCGGAGGCACCCATGACCGCCGCCCCGCTCGCCCACGCCGCCGGACCGCCCCGGACGTCCCCCGATCCGCGCCTGTGGAACGCCGACCTCGCGCCCGCGAAGGAACGCCGCTGGAAGGTGTACGACATCTTCGCGCTGTGGATGTCCGACGTGCACAACCTCGGCAACTACACCTTCGCGGCAGGCCTGTTCGTGCTCGGGCTCTCGGCGTGGCAGGTGTTCACCGCGCTGCTGTTCGGGTTCGTCCTGATCTACGTCGGCATGAACCTGATGGGCCGGATCGGGCAGCGCACCGGCGTGCCGTTCCCCGTCGTCGCGCGGATCAGCTTCGGCACGTTCGGCGCCAACCTGCCCGCGCTCATCCGCGCGGTCATCGCGATCTTCTGGTACGGCATCCAAACCTACCTCGCCTCGGTCGCCATCACCGTGCTGGTGCTCGCCATCGATCCGGGCCTGAAACCCTGGACCGAGCACGGTTTCCTCGGCCTGCACGCGCTCGGCTGGGCCTGTTTCCTCGCGCTGTGGCTCGTCCAGGCGCTGATCCTGACCAGGGGCATGGACTCGGTGCGCCGTTTCCAGGACTGGTGCGGGCCCGCGATCTGGGTCGTGATGCTCGCCCTGGCGGTGTGGATCCTCGCCGCGGGCCACTGGAACATCTCGCTCACCGGCAACCCGAAGGCACTGTCCACAGGGGAGCAGTTCCGGCAGTGGTTCGGCGCCGTCGGGCTGATCCTGTCCATCTACGGCACGCTGATGCTGAACTTCTGCGACTTCTCCCGCTTCGCCCCGGACCAGAAAACGGTGCGGCGCGGGAACTTCTGGGGCCTGCCGATCAACTCGACGGCGTTCGCGCTGCTCTCGGTGTTCATCACCGCCGGCAGCCTGCAGGTGTTCGGCGAGGCCATCACCGACCCGGCGGCGCTGCTGGCCAGGGTGCACAGCACGCCGGTGCTGATCGCCGGGGCGCTGACGTTCGCGGTCGCCACCATGGGCGTCAACATCGTCGCCAACTTCGTCTCGCCCGCCTACGATCTGGCCAACATCTGGCCGAAGCGGATCAGTTTCACCGTCGGCGGCATGATCAGCGCCGTCGCCGCGCTGTGCGTGCTGCCCTGGAAGCTGTACTCCTCCCCCGCGGTGGTCAACTACTTCCTCGGCGGGCTCGGCGCGTTCCTCGGCCCGCTGTTCGGGATCATGATCGTCGACTACTACCTGATCCGGCGCGGCAAGGTCGACGTCGACGCGTTGTTCGTCGCCGATTCCTCCTCGCCGTACCACTACCGCCGGGGCGTCAACCCGCGGGCGCTCGTCACGTTCCTGCCGACCGCAGCCCTGTCCGCCGTGATCGCGCTCGTACCCGTGTTCGCCCCGGCCGCGCCGTACTCGTGGTTCATCGGCACCGCTTCGGCCGCGCTGCTGTACCGCGCGGTCTCCAGGGCGCGCTGATGCGCATCCTCGTCACCAACTGCAACACGACCGAAGCGATGACGAAGGAGATCGAAGCCGGGGCGCGGGCCGCCGCGAGCCCCGGCACCGAAATCCTGGCCAGAACCCCGCGCTGGGGACCGGAATCCGCCGAGGGTTGGCTCGACAGCTTCCTGTCCGCCGCCGCGGTCCTCGATCTGCTGCGCGGCATCGAGGACCCGTTCGACGCTGTCGTGCTGGCGGGATTCGGCGAGCACGGCAGGGAGGGCGCGCGAGAGCTGCTCGACGTCCCCGTCGTCGACATCACCGAGGCCGCCGCGCATCTGGCCTGTCTGCTCGGCAGGCGCTACGGCGTGGTGACCACTTTGGACAGAACGTGCGGGCTGATCGAGGACAGCCTGCACACGGCCGGAGTGGCACAGAACTGCGTCGCCGTCGTCGGGGCCGGGCTCGGCGTGCTCGAACTGGCCGACGAACACCGCACCGAGTCGGCGTTGCTCACCGCCGGCCGACGCGCCCGCGACGCCGGTGCCGAGGTGCTGGTGCTCGGCTGCGCGGGGATGACCGGGCTGGACCGCAGGATCGGGGCCATGCTGGACATCCCGGTCATCGACGGCGTCACCGCCGCGGTCCGGCTCGCGGAGTCCCTGGTAGCGCTGGGACTCAGGACCAGCCGGGCTGGTTCGTACGCCCGGCCGCTCGAAAAACGCCGTGTCTGGCCGCCCGTCGCCGATTGACACCCGGGCCGCGCAGACCGCAGAATTCCTCCGCCACAGCCGCTCGCCGCCCGGCTGCTCGTGGGGACTTCGGCGTCCCCGGAACACGGAAAGGGCGGTCACAGGTGCGAAAGCAGCTACGGACGCTGGGCACGGCGGTGCTCACCGCGGGTCTCGCGCTGATGCCGGTGAGCGGCACAGCGGAAGCGGCCCCGATCCCCCGCACGGTGGTCATGGACGGCGTCCAGCTCGCCAAGATCAGATCCGGCCTCAGAACCGGCACGGCCACTCCCGCTCAGCGGGACGCGCTCAAGGGATTGCTGTCCAAAGCGGACGGTTTCCTCGGTGACGCGCCATGGGCGGTGACCCACAAGCAGCAGACACCGCCCAGCGGCGACAAGCACGACTACCTCAGCCAGGCGCCGTACTGGTGGGCGAGCAAGCCACGGACGCCCGACAATCCGCAGGGCTGCCCGTACGTCCAGCGCGACGGCGAGCGCAATCCCGAGGCCGACGCGATCAGCGATCACACCGAACGCGGCCGCGCGTTCGAGGCCATCCCGGCCCTTGCACTGGCCTGGTACTACACCGGTGACCGGAAGTACGCCGAGCACGCGGAGTCCGCCGTGCGCGCCTGGTTCCTCGATCCGGCGACCCGGATGAACCCGAACATGACCTACGCGCAGTTGATCCCCTGCCGCACCGACGTTCGCGGGACCGGGATCATCGACTCCACGCAGTCGTTCACGTCGGTCGTCGACGCGTTCGCCGTCCTCGACGCCGGTGCCCCCGGCTGGAACGGCAAGGACCGCGCAGACGTCAGGAAGTGGCTCACCCGGTACCTCGACTGGATGCGGACCAGTCCGCAGGCGAAGAAGGAACTCGCCGCCACCAACAACCACGGCACGTTCCTCGACATGCAGAACGCCGCGATCGCCCTGTACATCGGCGAACGCGACCTCGCGAGGTCCATAGTGGACACCGCGAAGACCGAACGGATCGGCAGGCAGATCGCCGCCGACGGCAGCCAGCCGCTGGAGCTGTCCCGCACGAAGACGTGGCACTACTCGAACTTCAACCTGACCGCGCTGGGCAGGCTCGCCGAGATCGGCAGGCACGTCGGCGTGGATCTGTGGTCGTACCAGGCGCCGGGCGGCGGCAGCCTGCGCAAGGCCGTCGACTACCTCATCCCCGGCGCGGTCCACGGGAAGAGTGCTTGGCCGCACGAGGAAATCGGCCCGTTCGACCAGTGGATCGCGGTGGACGTCCTGCACGCCGCGGCGGAACAGGGGCACGACCCGCAAGCGGCGGCGGCGCTGAAGCAGGTCCCCGCGCCGCCGGGCGGTGACCTGTGGCCGATACGCCCGGCCTGCGTCTCACTCAATCTGCCGGCGAAGTGAGGCCAGGAGGGCGTCGGCGGCAGTCCCGGCCGCGAAGCATTTACGCACTCAAGTGCCGGATGCCAGAGTCGAGGCATGACCTTCGACGTCGACGCCCTCCGAGCCCACTTCCCCGCTCTCGCCAAGGGGGCCGCTTTCTTCGATGGCCCAGGCGGAACGCAGACTCCCCGGCCCGTCGCCGAAGCCATCTTCGCAACGATGACCGGCCCGCTGTCCAACCTGGGCGGCGGGGGCAGCCCGTCGGAGCTCAATGCCGAGAACGCGGTCGCGGGCTTCCGCGCCGCCTACGCCGACCTGCTCGGCGTCCCGCCCGCAGGCATCGTCCACGGCCGCAGTGCCACCCAGCTCACCTACGACTTCTCCCGGCACCTGGCCAAAACCTGGCACGCGGGGGACGAGATCGTCCTCAGCCGTCTGGACCACGACTCCAACATCCGCCCCTGGATGCAGGCGGCCGAACGGGCCGGTGCACTCGTCCGCTGGATCGAGATCGACGCCGAGACCACGGAACTCGACCTCGATTCCTTCGTCCGCGTCCTCTCGGACCGGACACGCCTGGTCGCGGTCACCGCCGCTTCGAACCTTCTCGGCACCAAGCCGCCCGTCCGCCGGATCGCCGATCTGGCCCACGACGCCGGTGCCCTGGTGTACGTCGACGGAGTGCACCACACGCCACATCAGCTGGTGGACGTGTCAGCGCTGGGAGCGGACTTCTTCGTCTGCTCGCCGTACAAGTTCCTCGGCCCGCACTGCGGTGTGCTCGCCGCGTCGCCCGCGCTCCTCGAAACCCTCCGCCCGGACAAGCTGGCGCCGTCCCCGGATGCCGGGCCGGAGCGCTTCGAGTTCGGGACGCTGCCGTACGAAATCCTGGCGGGAGCGACCGCCGCGGTGGACTTCCTCGCCGGGGTCGACCCCGGCACGGGCAGCACGCGCAGGGAACGATTGACACATTCGCTGCGCTCGGTGCACGACCACGAACTCGAACTGCGTGCCAGGGTGGAAAAGGGGCTCCACGGCTGGGCAGGAGCGGTCACCATCCATTCGAAGGCGGACGATCGCACCCCGACCATACTGATGGGCCTCGACGGCCGCGAGCGGGCGGCGCAGCTGCACCTCGCCGAGCGGAACGTCGTCGCCGTAGCGGGATCGTTCTACTCCCCCGAAGCCTTCGCCACGCTGAAGCTGTCCGCTCCCGCATTGCGGGTCGGGCTCGCGCCGTACAACAACACCGACGACGTCGACCGGCTGCTCGACGGCCTTTCCACTTTCCTGTAACGGACCCTAGTTACCGCTGGCGTTGCCCACGCCGGGCGCGGGCGCCTGGGCGTTGCCCGCGATGCCGTACCGGCCGGAACCGCCGTCGAGCTGTTCCTTCAGGGCGAGGATCGTGCTGATCCGGCCCGCGGCCGAGTCCGCGTTGTCCACTGTGGACAGGATCGACGTGATGGCGGTGTCGGCCCTGGCGACGCCGAGCGCGCCCGCGCCGCCTGCCGAACCCGGGTTGCCCGCCAGCACCGTGCCCGCACCGGAACGGTCGAGCTGCGCGGCGAAGCGGGCGATGGCGGCCGCGCGGTCGCCCGCGCCGTCGCCGGAGGCCTGCGCCCCGGTGAGCACCACCGCGAGCTGAGCGGGTTTGACGTCCTGGCTGGGCTTCACGAAACCACCGTCGGTGAGCCCGCCGAGCGCGGCCGCCAGTTCGGCGGGCGTCGACTGCGGCTTGGCGCTGGCCTTGTCCAGCAACAGCGTCGAACCGAGCAGCGCGCCGGCGAGCGTGCCGGAGTCGCCCGCCGTCGGGAACTTCGAGCCCGCCGGCTGCAGCCGCGTGACGACGTCGCGCAGCTGATCGGTCTTCGCCGGGTCGGTGAACATCCCGGTCAGCTGGACCTCACCGGTGACCGAGGCCCCGGACTCCCCGATGAGCTTCTTGAGCGCGTCGCGGTCGGCGGGACGAGCGTCCTCTGTGGTCACCAGGACCACCGATCGCTTGTCCAGCGCCCCGGCGACGACCTTCGCCCCGGTCGCGCCCGCGAACGCGTCCGCGTCGGCCAGCCGCGCGTTGAGCGCGTTGCGCTGTGCCTCGAGGTCGGAGACCTGCTTGCCGAGATCCTGTTTCTGGTCCGAAAGCCCCGACAGCAGGCTGCCGTTGAGCGCCGTCGAACCGAGCACCACCCCGACGGCCAGTGCCAGGAAGCAGGCGGCGATGGAAACGACGTGGTACCGCAGCGAAATCACGTGAAGAGCCCCTTGACCCAGCCGATGAACGAGTTCCAGGTGTGGCGGATCCAGTCCAGGTAGACCGAGCCCACATCGGAGACGAGCAGCGCCGCGACCACCACCACGACGGCCGCGAGGACGAGCAGCGCGATGGCCCCGAGCGAGACCCGGCTGCGGTGCAGGGTGGCGACCGCCTTGCCGTCCACCAGTTTCGTGCCCAGCTTGAGCCGGGTGAGGAACGTCGACGGGTTGGACCCCGACCGGCCGTGATCGAGGAATTCCCGCAGCGTGGCCTGGAATCCCACGGTGACGACCAGACTCGCGCCGTGCGCGTCGGCCAGCAGCAGGGCGAGATCCTCGGAATTGCCCGACGCCGGGAACGTCACCGCGCCGATGCCGAGGTCCTGGATGCGCTCGACGCCGGGAGCGTGCCCGTCCGGCTGCGCGGGCACGACGACCTCGCCGCCGGTGCGCAGCGTTTCCGCGCCGATGCCGTGCGGGTCACCGACGATGACGTCGGGCCTGTAGCCCTGCGCGCGCAGCGTGTCCGCCCCGGCGTCCACGCCGATCAGCGCGGGCCGGTGCTCGGCGATGTACTTCTTGAGGTGCTTGAGGTCCTCGGCGTGCCCGGTGCCGCCCGCCACCACCAGGACGTGCCGGTCGCGCAGCGACACCTGCAGTTCCGGGACGCCGACGCCGTCCAGGATCAGGGTGCGCTCGCGACGCAGGAATTCGATGGTGTTCGCCGAAAACGCTTCCAGCTGGGTCGACATCCCGGCCTTGGCCTCGATCATCTGATCGGCGACGCTTTCCGCCGTCTGCTCGATCCCGGAGGCGATCTGACGCTCACCGACGTAGACGACGCCGTCGTGCAGCCGGAGCTTGGTGCCGTCCTTGACCGTGCGCAGCAGGTCGCCGCCGACGGAGTCGATGAGCGGGATCCCCGCGCCGAGCAGGATCTCCGGGCCGAGGTTGGGGAACCTGCCGGAGATCGAGGGCGAGGCGTTGACCACGCCGACGACCTCGGCCTCCACCAGCGCGTCGGCCGTCGCGCGGTCGAGGTCGAGCTGGTCGAGCACGACGATGTCGCCGGGACTGATCCGGCGCAGCAGCTCCCGGGTGCGGCGGTCGACCCGTGCGACGCCGGTGATCCCGGGAAGGGCCTCGTTGTTCCGCGTGAGCAGACCGGTGAGCTTCATGTTGCCGATGGTGACAAATTTGCGCGTGAGACGTCGCACGCCACGCCGTAACAGGCATGACTCATTGCGGTGAGGATGGCAACTTTTCGACGGGCGCGACTGCGCCGATAGATACCAAACCGACCGAAAGCAAGCGGCTCATGCAGGTCGGCCGACTTCGCGAGCCGGGCCTGCTTTCGGTCTCATTGGTAAGCCGCGCGCAGCTATCTCACGCGCTCGATTTGCTCTTCTTTCCGCCGCGCTTCGGCCGTTTCACGGGTGCTTTCTTATCGGATTCCGCGGCCGCGAGGAGTTCCTCCGCGTGGGCGCGGCCGGTCTCGGTCCCGTCCATTCCGGCGAGCATGCGCGCCAGTTCCCGCACCCGCTCGGGCTGTTCGAGCGTTTTCACGCCGCTGCGGGTGACGCCACCGCTGGTGCCCTTGTCGACGACCAGATGCTGATCGGCGTAGGCCGCGACCTGCGGCAGGTGGGTCACCACGAGGACCTGGTGGGTCCGCGCGAGCCGGGCGAGCCTGCGGCCGATCTCGACCGCGGCGCGGCCGCCGACCCCGGCGTCGACCTCGTCGAACACCAGCGTCTGCACTGTGTCCGCGTGCGCGAGCACCACCTCGATGGCGAGCATGACCCGGGACAGCTCACCACCGGACGCCGCCTTGTGCACCGGCAGCGCCGGGGCGCCGTCGTGCGCGCGCAGCAGCAGCTCGACGTCGTCGATGCCGTCGGGCCCGGCGTGCACCGCGCGGCCGTCGAGCGTCAGCGCCTGGCGGTCACCGTGCTCGGCCGGACGTTGTTCGACGGTCACCTCGATCTCGGCCTGGCCCATCGCGAGGCCGGACAGTTCGGCGGTGATGGCCGTCGCGAGTTCCGCCGCCGCCTTGCCACGCGCGGCGGAGACCTCGGCCGCGTACCCCGTCAGCTTCCCGGCCAGTTCGTCCCGGCGGGTGGCCAGCTCGGCCAGCGCCTCCTCCGAAGTGTCCATCGTGGACAGCCGCAGCCGGGCGTCCTCGGCCCAGGCGAGCACCCCGTCGACGTCCGCGGCGTACTTGCGGGTGAGCCGTTTGAGGTCGGCCTGCCGGGCGAGCACCTTCTCCAGCAACGCCGGATCGGCGTCGAGCGACTCGATGTAGCCGCCCAGTTCGGCTCCGGCGTCGGACAGCAGCACCGACGCCTCTTCGAGCCGTGGCACCAGATCGCGCAGTACCGCGTCCTCGGCCGTGGACAACCGGCGGACCGCCTCGCCCACCAGCCCGAGCGCGCCGGGCGCGTCCGGATCACCGTCCGCCGAGCCCGAGACCGCGTTGTGTGCCTCGGTGGCCGACGCGCGCAGCTCGTCGACCGCGGCCAGCCGCTTGATCTGCTCGGTGAGCTCGACGTCCTCCCCCGGCTCCGGCGCGACGGCGTCGATCTCGGTGAGCCCGTGGCGGAGCAGATCGGCCTGCTGCGCCAGCTCACGCGACCGGCTCGACCGCTCGGCCAGCTCGGCGATCACCGCGAGCCACTCGTCCCGGATCTCCCGGTAGGTCTGGAGCGGTTCGGCGACGGCGTCCCCGGCGAACCGGTCGATCACCGCGCGCTGTTCGGCCGGGCGCAGCAGCCGGAGCTGGTCGTTCTGCCCGTGCACGGCGATCACCTGCTCGGACAGGTCCGCGAGCACCCCGACCGGCACCGACCGGCCGCCGAGGTGGGCGCGGGAGCGCCCGTCGACCGCGACCGACCGCAGCGCGATGACGCTGCCGTCCTCGTCGATGTCGGCACCGGCGTCGGTGACGATCCGGCTCGCCGCCTCGGCGCCGGTGAGGGTGAACCGGCCCTCGACGAACGCCTTGAGCGTGCCCGTCCGCACCTTCGAGACCTCGGCCCGGCCGCCGGAGAGCAGGTGCAGCCCGGTCACCACCATGGTCTTGCCCGCACCCGTCTCACCGGTGACGACGGTGAAGCCCGGGTGCAGTTCCAGCAGGGCGTCCTCGATCACTCCGAGGCCCTGGATGCGCATCTCGGCCAGCACGACGCCTACCGTAGCGGCACGCACCGACCACGTGCGCGCTCGCTCGCCATGAACGGCGAATTCCTTGCGAAAAAAGCCGGGAAAACTCCGTTCGCGCGCCGCGAGCGGCGGAGTCAGCGGTCGTGGCGCTCGCGCCAGCTCTTGACCGGCAGGGAGAACTTGTGCACCAGCCGGTCGGTGAACGGGCCGTCCCACAGCCGCACCAGCCGCACCGGGACCCGCCCGCACACGACCGTCACCCGCGCGCCAGGCGGCAGATCCAGATGCCGGGTCCCGTCGCAGGTCAGTACGGCAGAGGAGCCGTCGGGGTCGATGCCGACGGTGATCACCGAGTCCCGTGAGACCACCAGCGGGCGAGCGAACATCGCGTGCGCGTTGCTCGGCACGACCAGCAGCGCCTCGACGTCCGGCCAGATGATCGGGCCGCCCGCCGAGAACGCGTACGCGGTCGAACCGGTGGGTGTCGCGCACAACACACCGTCGCAGCCGAAGGCGGACACCGGTCTGCCGTCGACCTCGATGAGCGCGTCCAGCACCCGCTCCCGGGTGCTCTTCTCCACGCTGGCCTCGTTCAACGCCCAGGTACGGGCGACTTCGACGCCGTGCACGGTCACCGAGACGTCCACGGTCATCCGCTCTTCGACGTGGTAGTCGCGGTCGACCACACGCTGCACGGTATCCGCGAGCGCGTCGGAATCGGCCTCGGCGAGGAAGCCGACCCTGCCGAGGTTCATCCCGAGGACGGGCACCCCCGCGGGCCGGGCGAGCTCGGCGGCCCGCAGCAGCGTGCCGTCCCCGCCGAGCACCAGCACCAGCTCGGTGCCCGCGGCAGGGTCGCCCTCGGGCGCGAGCACGGTGCACATCGAGCCGACGCCGCCGTCCGGGTCGATCAGATGCCGCACGTCCTCCTCGATGACCCGCAGCCGGATCCCCGCCTTGGCCAGCCGCGCGGACACCTCGCGCGCGGCCTCCCGGGTGGCGTCCCGGTCCGGGTGCACGACGAGCAGCACCTCACGTTCGGTGGTCATTGAGGCCCTTCCTGGACCGCGGTTCGGACGAGCCGCTCGGCCTCCGCCCTGTCTACCCCGTCCACTGTGGACCCGGCCACCGCCTTGCGCAGCCAGACGAAGTACTCGACGTTGCCCGAGGGCCCGGGGAGCGGGCTCGCGACGACTCCACGCAGCTCGAGACCGAGCCCGGCGGCGTGCTCGATCACGCCGAGCACCGACTCGGCCCGCAGGCCGGGATCGCGCACGACGCCACCGCTGCCCAGCCGGTCCTTGCCGACCTCGAACTGCGGCTTCACCATCGGCACCAGATCGGCGCCCTCGCGCGCGCACTCCGTGAGCGCGGGCAGGACGAGCTCGAGCGAGATGAACGAGAGGTCGCCCACGACGAGGTCGACCTGGCCGCCGAGCTGTTCGGTGGTCAGATTCCGTACATTGGTCTTGTCCAACACGACGACCCGGTCGTCGGTGCGCAGGCGCCAGTCCAGCAGCCCGCGCCCGACGTCCGCCGCGATGACGGACTTGGCGCCGTTGCGCAGCAGCACGTCGGTGAAGCCGCCGGTCGACGCGCCGGCGTCCAGGCAGCGTTTGCCGTCCACGGTGAGCCCGTCCGGGGTGAAGGCCGCGAGGGCGCCGAGCAGCTTGTGCGCGCCGCGCGAGGCCCAGCCGGGGTCGTCCTCGTCGCGGACGACGATCGCCGCGCCCGACTCGACGCCGGTAGCGGGCTTGGTGGCCACCATGCCGCGCACCGTGACCTTGCCGTCCGCGATCAGCGCGGAAGCCTGCTCCCGTGATCGCGCGAGGCCGCGCCGCACCAGCTCCGCGTCGAGGCGGGCCCGTTTCGCCACCCGGTCAGACCCTGTCGATGCTGGACAACGCGACAGTCAGCTCGGTGTGCACGGCGTCGAAGCGGTCGACGTGCTCGACCAGAGGAAGCGCGTCGAGGCCGTCGAGACCGGCCACGGCCTCGTCGATACCGGCCCGCGGGTCGATCTCCTGCGGCACCGACTGGCCGGCGCCGGGCGGCGGGCCCGGAACGGGCCGCGGGACGGGGTTGTTGGGGTAATCCTGCACGCACTCAAAATACCCCTTGGCACTCATACCGCCGGGAAGCCGGTTAGGCCAGTCCGAGTTCCCCGAGCGCCGCACGCGCCGTATCGGTGTCCCCACGCACGGTGGTCGTACCGGAAGCCCAGGCCACCGGGCACAGCGTGCGCAGGAGGGCGAGCGGATCACCCTGGCCGGACACCGCCAGCAAGTCACCACTGTGGGTGACCTGCCAGCCGGATTGCGACCCGATCGCGAGCTGGTCGGCACGCTGGTCCAGCGCGCCGAGATCGGCGGCGACGTAGGTCGGCCGCTCCGCTTCCACCGCGGCGAGCAAGGTCGCCGGCGTGGTCACCCCGGACAGCACCACCAGCGAGTCGACACCCGCCGCGACCGCACCCGCGATGTCCGTGTCGAGCCGGTCGCCGACGACCAGCGGACGGTTCGCGCCCGCCGTCCGCGCCGCCGTGTCGAACAGCAGCGGCGCCGGTTTGCCCGCGACGAGCGGTTCGACGTCGGTAGCGGTCCGCAGCGCGGCCGCCATGGACCCGTTGCCGGGCAACAGGCCGCGTTCCGACGGCAGCGTCGGGTCGACGTTGGTCGCCACCCACAGCGCGCCCGCGCGGATCGCGAGACACGCCTCGGCGAGGTCCGCCCAGGTGTTGGCCGGGGAATGCCCCTGCACCACACCGGCGATGTCGTCGGCGTCGGCGATCCTGCGCACCGGCCGCAACCCGGCCGAGGCGACCAGCGCCGCGAGCGACTCGGTGCCGACGACGAGAACCGCGGTCCCCGGCTCCAGCCGCTCCTTCAGCAGCACCGCGGCGGCCTGGGCGCTGGTGTGCACCTCACCGGGTTCGGCGGGCATGCCGAGCCCGGCGAGATGCGCGACCACGTCCTCCGGCGCCTTCGAGGCGTTGTTCGTGACGAACCGGACCGCGGTGCCATGATCCCGCACCGCTCGCAACGTCTCCGGAGCGCCCGGGATGACCCGCGTGCCGTGGTAGACCGTGCCGTCGAGGTCGAACAGCACCGCGTCGTAGGCCGCGAGCAGCGCGTCACTCATCGGACTCGTTGGGCTCGTTCGACTCGTTCGCCAGTTCCGCGGCACGTTCGGCGGCGCCGGTCTCGTCGTCCTCGTCGGCCTCGGCGGCGTTCAGGAACCAGCGCAGCGCCTCTTCCTGTCGCCCGGCCGCGACGAGGTTGTCCGCGTAGGCATAGAAAAGCCGCGCGCTCCACGGGTCGCGCTTGCCCGGCTGGAGGTCGTCGCCCTGCAGCGAGACCACCGCCGCGTCGAGCTGCCCGAGGTCGCGGCGCGCGCCCGCGGCGACGATGGCGAGCTCGACCTGCGTGCCCTTCGCGAGCTTCGAGCTGTCGGCCTCCTTCGCCAGGTCCAGCGCACGCTCGGGCCTGCCCAGCGCGCGCTCGGCGTCGGCGATGATGGCGATGTGCTCGTCGCTGCGGGTCATCCGCCGCACCGCGCGCAGTTCGGAGAGCGCCTCCGCCCACTTGCCCGCGTGATAGGCGACGAGGCCGAGGGCCTCCCGCACGATCGGCACCCGCGACGCCTTGGCCTTCGCGTATTTCGCGTGCTCCAGCGCGGCCTCGGGATCGCTGTCGATCAGCCCGCCGGCGGCCACCAGATGCTTGCCAACTGTCTCGGCGAGCCCCTTCGGCAGCGTGCGGAGTTCGCGCCGGGCTTCCTCGTCGAGGTCGGAGTACTCGATGTCCTCCGGCAGTTCCGGGGCTTCGAGCAGCTCGCGGGCCATCGCCTCGTCGTCGAGCGGGCCGTCGGACTTGGCGGAGTACGCGGGCCGCGGGTCGCGACGCGGCTGACGCTCGCGAGCCGGACGGTCCTCGCGACGCGGACCCTGCCCGCGATCGTCGCGGCGCTCGTCCTTGCGCTCGTAGCCGCCACGGTCGTCCCGCTTCTGGTAACCGCGATCGTCGTCGCGACGGGGGCGGTCGAAGCCACCACCCGAACCGCCCCGGTCATCGCGGCCACGGAACCCACCACGATCATCGCGGCGCGGTTTGTCGTAGCCGCCGCTCGCGCCGCCCCGATCGTCGCGGCCCCGGTAACCGCCACGGTCTTCGCGCTTCTGGTAACCACGATCGTCATCACGACGCGACCGGTCGAAGCCACCGGAACGGCCACGGTCGTCACGACCCTTGTAGCCCCCGCGGTCGTCGTCCCGGCGCGGCCGGTCCTCCCACTTCCGCGGGCCGTCCGACCGGCTGCCGTAGGACGATTTGCCCTGCGGACGACCCGAGCCCGAACGGCGATCGTCGAAGCGGCCACCGCTCCCGCCCTCGGACCGTTTCTCGTAACGGCCGCCCGAACGCTCGTCCGACCTGCCGCCGAACCGCTTCTCACCGCGGTTGTCGAAGCGGTCACCGCTACCGCGCCGCTCGCCCGAGCGGTCCTCCCAGCGGCCGCCGCGCTCGCCTTCGTTGCGCTTCCCGCCGAAGTCGCGGCGCTGTTCGCGGGGGGCATCGCCACGCGAGGGCTTACCCGCGTAGCCGCCCGCCCCGCGAGAGCCGCGGTCGTCCCGGCGCGGACGGCCCTGGTAGCCACCGTCGCGGCCGCCGCGATCCGGCCTGCCACCACGCCGATCCCCTTGCGGCGCACCGGACCGGCCAGCGCGGGAACCGTGGTCCCGCCGTCCCGACCGGCCGGACGCGCCATCATCCTCTGAGTCACGTCGACCGAACTCGGACACCTGGCCTCCTGCCATGAAAAATCTTCGTCAGACACACGTAGGGCCCGTTAGGCGAGCCAATCGGCTATCCTAACGGGCCCTACGGAAAGGGTGTTCGGCGGTGTCCTACTCTCCCACAACCCTTCGGTTGCAGTACCATCGGCGCAGTCAGGCTTAGCTTCCGGGTTCGGAATGGGACCGGGCGTTTCCCTGACGCTATAACCACCGAAACTCTGCGAAACAACCACAACATGTGTGGTGTTTCAGAGCTGTAGAGTGAATGCGTAGCATGTTTGTGGGCAAGTCCTCGGCCTATTAGTACCAGTCAACTCGACAACACATTACTG
>NZ_JBHYJW010000006.1:0-112645 GCF_042741125.1 Amycolatopsis sp. NPDC058986
GGATGGATCCGTTTGGGACGTTTATTTCGAGTTTTTTGATGGGTAGTACGTCGAAGGCGGTGCACAACTGGTCGCATGGGGGTGGTCATGGGGGGCCGCATGGGGGTGGTCCTGGTGTGGTGGATGCGTCGTCGCCGGAGTTGACGTCGTCTCCGGAGGTGAAGCTGGAACACCTGGACCAGGATGGGAAGCCCTCGGCTGATGGTGGTAAGTCGGGTAAGGAGGTGCGGGAAGGAGAACAGCCGCCGGAATATCCGGCGCCTCCGCCCTACAACGCCCCGTATACGCCTCCTCCGGCCTACCGCCCCGAGCCCACACCACCGGCGGCCAGTCAGCCATCAGGCACGCCCGCGACCTCACCAACCACCGCGACATCGCCTGCCCCCACGCCCCGACCCGCAGCAACGGAATCTCCCCGTGAGCAGACACCGACCGCGCAGCAGTCCGGTGGGCAGCCGTCGGTGGAGTCGCCTGGTGGGCAGCCGCGGGTGGTGGAGTCGCCGGTGGCTCACCAGGGCACGCCGGACGTCCGGCCGGGTGAGTCGCTGTCATCGGCGGGTCACAATCCCGCCGCGAGCAACCCCGCACCACATACCCAGAACGCTGGTCCGGCCACCGCCACCACAGGCTCCGGCATCGGTACGCACCACCCGGAAACGGGAAACACGCCGCAGACTTCCTCGCCGTCGCCGTCTTCGTCGATCGACCCGACGCGGCACACCAACGACCAACAGCCGAACCAGAACGGCAGCACCCAGCAACCCGGAACCACCACCACGGCCACCGGCCAGCCAAGCCAGCCGCCGGGCACCACACCGACGCAGACCCCGAAATCCGACAACACCACACCACACACCTTCGGCCCGGCCAAGGAAGCGCCGGGATCCGACCCGACCCGGTCCCCGTCCTCCGAGAACACACCGCTGAACACCAAGCCGCCGCTGAGCGGTACTCAGCAGGACCTCCGGCAGCCGTCGTACGTCCCGAAGACCTCCGTCGAATCGTCGTCCTTTCCGTCGAGGTCGGTGGAGTTCCCTGACACCGGCACAACCATCGAACGGCACGTGCCCGCCGGGCAGAACACGGCAGGCGCGGAAGGCGGGCATCCCGCGAACGGCCACCTCGGCCAGAACCACGGCCAGAACCACGGGCAGGACCCGAAGACGCTCGGGCAGCCGGACCGGTTGGTGGGGCCGGCCACCGTTCGTTCATCGGGAACCTCGAGCACGACCACACCTTCGGCGGGGCCCCGAAGTACATCGCGGCCTACCGTAAGCCCGACCACTCCGGTCATGGAGAAAGCTCCCGGCGGCGAAGTCGCTCGCGTCGGCGCTTCCGGTCACCGGGTACCGGCTGTCCGGCCGCAGACCGAGTTCGAGGGCCCGAGGGCACTCGATACCGGCAAGCCTCACGAAAACCCGGCAACCGACCTGACCGCGCCCGCCCGAGGCGGGGCGCGTCATCCGGGGGGAGCCAAGGATGTGGCCGTGCCGATTCGGCAGGACCGCGAGCCCGGGCCGAGTCCCGAGGTCTCGGTGTCCCGACCATCCGGCAATGCCGAGAGCCGTCCGGCCTCAGGGCTCCCGCACCTGAAGCGGACGCCGGGATCCGAACCGTCGTCTCCGTTTCGCCTTTCCCAAGACGCGCCGTCGTCGGGCCTGGTTCAGCGCGAGTCCCCTGCCAGGGGCGAGACCTCCGAGCTGGCGCTCCAGCAGGAGGAGTTCAAGCAGCGCTACCCGGAATACTGGGGGGTCAACGGCGAGAAGTACGCCCAGCGGGCCGAGGGGCACACGGAGAACTGCCAGCAGTCGGTGATCGCCGCCGTGCAGACCCGACGCAACATCCTGTCCGGCAATCGGGTGGGTGGCGTTACGGTGCCGGCGCCCGGTGGCAGGCCGATGACGATCGGGGCGGCGAACGAGCATCACGGCACGGAGGCGGTGGAGGCGACCTTCGAGCAGGTCGAATCGCACATGGCGGGCCACACCCCGGGTGCCATGGCCCAGGTGTACATCGAGGGCAGGGACGGCATGGTGCACGTCGTGCTGGCGGAGCGGGCAGCTGCCGGTCCGCGGCACGAAGGAACGAAGCCGGTCCAGTATCTGGATCCGCACCGAGGGGTCCTCCCAGACGTGGGACCGCACAACGTGCGGGGCTTCCGGCCGCTGTCCGACCTCGGCACGACTCCGCTGGCGGGCAAGCAGTTGTCGCCGGAACGTCTGGTCGGCGCACCGGCCGGGACCGAGCCGCTGCGTGCGGATCAGCTGCTGACCATCCCCGGCGTGAGCGAGGAGCACGCGTTGGGCCTGGTGCTGGGCGACGTTGCCCGGGAAGTGCACAAGGCTGCCGCGCACGGTGGTGTCACACGGGCGCTGCGCAGCTACCTGTCCGGCAAGCACGGTGTCGGCAGGTGGCACGTGAAACGCGTGGTCGAAGCCGCGGCGATGGACAAACTGCGGGAGACCGGCGGGAACTGGCCCGATCAAGCCAAGGTGCTCGATGCCTACGGCATCGGAGACGAGGACGCGTACCGGCTGATCCAGGCTGCCGCGGTGGCGGATCTGCGCGAGGCAGCCGACCACGGCCGGCCTTACTCCGACGAGGAACTGGCCGCCAAGTACGGTCAGGACCTCGCGGTGAAGGTCCGCGGGGAGAGCTGGGTCGACCAGGTCGTGTTCGCTGCGGCACTGGCGGATGTGCGGGCGGCCGTGGAATCGGGCGGCCGGCCTTACTCCGCCGGTGAGCTGGCTCGGCGTTACGGCAGGACGCCGCAGTGGGCGCGTAAACCGATCCTCACCGAGGCAGCGCTGCGGGAAGAGCTGTCGAAGTCCAAGGTTTACCGGCAGCTGGTCCCGGAATTCGGGCTGAGCCGGCTCGATGGCCACGGAGAGGTCCAGCCCGCGGGGGCGCTGGAACAGCTGGCGCGGGCCGAGGTGCGCGCGGCGGTAGGCCGTGGTGAGGTCCCGAACGCCGAGGCGCTGGCCAGGCGATACGGGAAGTCCCGGGAATGGGGAAGGCTCCAGATCGATGCGGCGGCCCATATCGCGGTGATCGAGGCGATGGGTGCCCGGCGGCCTTACTCCGCCGAACGCCTTGCCGCCGAGTTCGGCTTGGACGTCGAGCAGGCGCGTGCCCGGATTCTTCAGGCGCCCGTGGTCGAGGCTGTTGGCGGACATGCCGCGAAACAGGCGGCCAAGGAGGCGGCCGCGGCCGGGAATCCGCTTACCGCGGAGGACCTGTCCGGACAGTACGGAATCAGTTTCACGAGGGCCGAGAAAGCGATCGACGATGCCGCCGGAAGCGATATCCGGCGCGGGCTCGCCGAGGGCAAACCGGTCACCGAGAAGGACTTGGCGCGCAGGTACGGCAAGGACGAAGCGTGGGCGCGGGACCGGATCGATGCTCAGCTGCGCGAAGCGATTGTCTATCACGCGGCGCAGACCTTGCTGCAGGACCCGGTGGCGGACGACCCGCGGGTGGACATAAGGTCTCATCTGAGTTTCCTGCGAGACCAGTTCCGGGTCAGCGATGCGCGGTACGGCAGTCAATTCGACACGGTCGCCAGTGCTGAATTCCAGCGGACTGTCCTGTATGGCAGTGACCCGCGAATAATTCGAGCTCGCAGGTATTTACACAATTACCAGGAAACGGCCGATTCGATAGCATCGACCGCTATCAGAGCGTATGCGCGGTGGGCTGCCGGGGAAGGTGTGCCGTTCTCGGTCGAGGACCTGGCCCGGCAGCTCCGGTGGGACCTGGACCAGGAGAGCGAAGAGCATCGGGAGTCGGTCCTGGAGTTCGCGCGGAACGGGATCAGTGCTGCCGCGCGGATGGATGTGGAGCAAGCGGCGATGCTGGGGTCACCCTATTCGCCGGAAGCGCTTGCCGAGCGGTACCGGTTCGAGGTGGACACGGCCAAACGGGTAATCGCCACCGCTGCTCGTGACCATGCGCGCGCGATGTACGGCAGTGTGGATTCCCCTGGCTGGGACATGCGGCATTCCGCCCCGGAGTCATTGGCTTCGCGCTTCGCCATCAGCCGGGCCGACGCCGAGCGCTACGTGGCGGAGGTTCACGAATTCCCGCAAGACGCCGATGAAGAACCCGTGCTGGGCAATGCCGAGCTCTACGATCTTCTCGATCGGGCCGAGGACGCTCAGCAGGGTGAGCGAAAAAATGTTGCCGACCCGCTGCCGGACGTCATCTTTGACGACGAGAGCGATACGAGTTCGATTTCAGACTCTGGTGGGAATGTTGTTCTTTCTGCGGCGAACATCGAGTTCCGCGCGCGTTTCCCTGAGCTTGCCGGGGTGAACTCGCAGCTCTACCTGTTCGACGTGGATGGGCATACGAAGAATTGTGGCCAGTCGTTCGTCGCGGCGGTCCAGACGTTGAAAAACAACCGGTCCGCAGGCGCCGTGACCGGTACCGTGCACGCCGCGCCGGGTGGTCCGATGCCGTTGTCGTGGCTGGCGAAGCAGCTGCGGGTGCGGCCGAAGGACATGGTCGAGGCGTCCCATGCCCAGGTGGTGGCGCATCTGAGTGGTTCCGGGGGCGTGGTCGCCGGGCACCGAGGTGCGGTGTGGGGCGGGGTCGTCCTTCGGGAGGGCAATGCTCCGGTGGGGCATATGGTCCTGGTCCGGCGGTCGGCGAACGGTGAGCTCACCCAGGCCGATCCGCATCGAGGCACGGCTTCGAAGATCGAGCCCGCCGAGGTACGCGGATATGTTCCGCTGCGCGAGCTGGGTTCGACGCCGATGGCAGGTCCGCGGCTGGACCCGGACATGCTGGTCGGCATGGCGCCAGGGGCGGCCTCGCCGAGGAGCCGTTCCGGCGACTGGCGCTTTGCGGATGCTGCGAGCGGTCCTGTCGGCCAGGTCTACCGCGGCGGGCACAACGCCGGACCGGCGCACGCTTCTGCTTCGGCGGGCGGGGCTGACGTGCCGGTCGCCGAAGCAGAACCTGGCGGCTGGGAGTTCGCGGCCGACTACCGTGACGGCGATCTGATCCACGCCGGTAGTTTCGCCTCTCCGGCCGATGCCAAGCGATACTTCGACGCGCACTACAGCGATTTGCTGCTGGTGAACGAACCGGAGGATGGTGTGGTCGAGTCGGCACTGGAGACGCTCGGCCGAAGAAGCAACTGTGTCGAGTGTACGATCGCGGCGCTGAACACGCGCAACCATCCGGGAACCGTGTACCGCGCCAAGCCCAGCGGCGGAAACACGCTGGAGGAGATTGTCGAGGCAACAAAGGGGCAGCTACTGGGACCGTATAAGAGTCTCGCAGAGGTAAATGCCGCTGCTCGGAAAATGCTGTCCAAGGGTATTTTGCAGACCCTCTTGATTCAGGCGGAGCCCCGTCATGCGATGCTCATTGCGCGTACTCGTGACGGAAGGGTGGAGATTCCCGATAGGACCAACCGTAGTATGTGGCGAGTCCCCACGAATGTCAAAGAGTTTCACATCATCACGACGGACCCGAAAAAAGTCATCAAGCCGCCAGTGCCAACGCCGGTGGAGAGTGTACTTGGGTTGAGCGCCGAGGATGTTGCCGCTGATTCTCGCGAGATACCCTGGTTTAGCCGGAATGACTATGAAGGTCCGCTCCGTCTGTTGGTCGAAGCCGATCTCGATCCCTGGGAGCACTTTCGGGCTCTGCGTGAGCTGTGCCGGACGCTCGGCCCGTTCCCGGACCAGCTGGCGCGGGTTTCCGCCGAAACCGGGATTCCGGCAGCTGTGCTGCTGCGATTCGGCGCGGAAACGGGTCTTGCCCTGCGGGAACTGGCGCCGTTCCGCGCGGTGCTGGACGAGCTGAACGGCGTCCCGATGGATTCACCCGTGTTCGGGGAGGCGGCGAACCGATTCGTCACCAAGGGGATCCCCGGGCTCGTTGCGGGACTGGGATGGGACACCCGTGCTTTCAAGCGGTTCCTGGCGAGTGGCAAGGCTACACATGGGGAGCTGAACCGGGCCCTCGGGAGGCTGGCGAAGCAGCACGAACGCTGGTCCGAAGGTCTGTTCGACGGGAAGTGGGCGCGGGACGCTCAGGTGTGGCGGCTGCGGGAACTCGGTGTGCCGGCGGAGGACGCCGAGAAGATCGCACCTGAGATGCTGATCCTGAATCGGGGGAACTGGTTCACCATTCGTGACTTCACCCGGCTGGTCGCGAAGGTGGGCGGCGAGCACGCGGCCGCCATCTTCGCCGTCAGCAGGGCGGGCAAGCGCATTCCGGACGATCTGTCGGACCTGGGGGTGGACGAAAAGGACCTGCTCGCTGCCGCGGAGGTGCTGAAGCGCGATCCGCGGGAGGTCGCCACCTTCCTTACATCCGCCGGTCGGGAGCGGCCATCGACGCAAGGGGGGAGAGAGTGGCTCGACTCGTTGCACACCGAATACTCGCGCTGGGAGGCCGGGCAGCGGGAACGGCTCATGGTGCCGGCGGACATGACCATGTTCGAGGTGGAGAGGCGGCTGAGCAGGAACGACCTGAAGCTTGCCGGGCCGGAGGAGCTGGCGCGGCCGGCGTTCCGCGAGGGATACCGACCGGGTGACCCGATTTCGGAGGATGCCTTCGCCGATCTCCGGGATGCCTACCGCTACGCCGTGACGCACTACGAGCCGGCGTTGGAGGTGAACGAGCCGTGGCCGGACGAGTCCAGGAGGGACCTCGCGGCCAGGCTGACGAACTGTCCGGTGGTGGCGGTTCAGGTGGCGAAAGTCATTGAGCACAACCAGTCGTATGAGGCCGAGGGAAGCCCGCCGATGCCGGGATGGCAGATCGAGCAGGCGATCGGGAAGGAATTCGGCGCGTCGTTCCCGAACTTCGCGGCGGCCGACAAGCACATCCGGGCCGTGTTCAAGCCTGGTGAGCAGGGTTTGGTGTCCTTCCGGTCGCCGGGCGGGCACCGGCACATCTACAACTTCCACCGGCGCCTGTCCGGCTCCGTCGACTATGTGGCCATGCAGCGGGTGTCGAAGAAGCTCGGCGGTAAGTCGGGGATGGCCGACCTGTCGATCGAGCACGAGGACGTGCGGATCGTGAAACTGGAGCGGGGCGGGGACTATCGGGTCCCGCGTGCCGGTGGTCATCGGCGGTCACCCGCGCGAGGCGCGAGATACCAGAGTGAACCGCATGCCGGGCTGGATTCCCGTTCCGGCACGAACCGTCTGGTCGACCGGCCTTCGTCTCCTCCGCCTGAGTGGGAGTCGCGGCGGGTGGCGCGGCAGCTGGCGCGTCCGGCCTGGTACGGGGACCTGCTCGCCGATGAGCCGGCCGACTGTCGTGCCCGCGCCGAAGTCCTCAGCGACGTGGATGCCGGGTTGCCGGTCCTTGCCGAACGGCTGGCCGGAAACCACGGCAAGAGCATGGAGTGGGCCTTGGCTCAGGTCGACGCGGCCGCGCGCGCCGACTTGCTTGCAGCGAAGGCTGCCGGACTTCCCTACAGCACCGATGAACTGGCTTATGCGTACGGTAAGGACGAGGGGTGGGCCACCAAACAGGCCGAAGCCACGGACCGAGCGTCGCAGACGGCTGTCCGCACTTTCGACTACCTCTGGAATTCTCTCACTGAGAAGACTGTTCCGGAATTGACGGAAAAGATTGTTGGAAGTATTTGCGACGCCGCAGAATTTGCTCCGAGTCAACGCTATCTCACTAGAGTGAGGGAGACGGTCCGGCGCAGATGGGAATGGGCGAAGGAGAAAACCCGGAACGGCGAAGTGTGGGTCAGTGGAGTTCGTCGCCTGGAACTTGCACTCGTCGTTTCTTCGGTAGGCCCAAGCGAGTTGCGCTGGCTCGAAGAGGAATTTAGCGCCAGACTGCAAAAGGTAGCATTGCGATTACTGGAGTTCCCGCCGAATTTCGAGCTGATGAAAATGCAAGCCAAATACCACGGTGAAGACAAGCCGGGAAATCGGCGATACGCAAGCTTGGGCACGCATGTGAAGTACTTCACGGAAGAGGAGCGAAAGGCCTATCTGATCACGGTAGGGCCGGATGGCCTTCTTTACGATAGTATCGGGCGTGTTTTTGATACGACTGGGCGAGGTTCGGGGGGTGGTGATAAGTTCATCTTCGTGATGGACGAGGAAGGGGTCCTTTATTCAGCGAAAAAATCTGCCGGAGAGCTTCAGCATTCCAGCTTTCTTTCGGGGGGCGATACCGCCGGAGCTGGGTATATTCGGGTCGAAACGGGTAGGTTACTGCATATTATCGGTCGCAGTGGACATTATCGACCTATGGAAAAACATGTCATGCAGACTGTGGATAACCTGGTTCGACAAGGAGCGGAGTTCCGCTACGCAAGAATTCAGGTACTTAAATCTTGATCATGTACGAGGTGGGGTATGGTGGACAAGTGGCGAGGCGTGGTGAACGGCATCTGCGAAAGTATCCTGCCGCGCGAATCGCTCGACGGTGTGACAGCGGCCCGGATCGCCCGCGTGCTTGTGCGCGAGCCGTTGGGATATCTGACAGTCGAGGATGAGTTCGCGGCCCTGGAAGCCGCGATCCGGCCGGGTACCGATCTGACCGAGGTGACACCGCCGCCGCACGGTGCGGCTGCCATGCGTGCGTTCCTGGCCGCGATTCTGAACGAAATGGAGGCGCGGCGCCCTTGGCCCGCGCCGGCTGTCCGCAGGGTGCCCCCGTCGCAGTGGCGGAGTTTTCCGGACATCCCGGTCGCGCGTGTCGGGCTGCCCTACGCGTACGTGGGGATGCAGGCGGGTGCGGTGTTCTGGTCCCTTGGGGAGGATGATCCGCGTAAGGTCTTGATTCTGCGCCTGGCTTCGGGAGCGGAACTGGCTTTCGTCGCGCCCTGGTGGGACGGCAGTGACGACGTCGCGGTGTTGCTGCGTGGCTCGGAGAACGCGCGCGAAGCAGTGGCCGAACTGTTCCGCGTTACCAGTCTGGAACCCACGTTCGTCACGATGCTGCGATGAGCCGGTGGTGGCCCGCGGTGCGCGCGAACTGGAGTCGGCTCAAGATCTACCGGTAGCGGATGACGTGCACCGCCATCGGATCCTGTTCGAAGACCGGGAGATTGTCCTCGGCCATCGAGTCGATGAGCCGTACCCCCTCGGGCTCGTTGAGCGCGATGAGCAGGTTGCCCACGGTTTCCCGGCCCCGTGCGTCCTGCCGGCGGATCCATACCACTGCTCGTGAATCCTGCGGGGTGCCCGACAACTCGGTGAGTGCCTCGCCCCAGCTGCGGTGCTCGGCAAAGCTCACCGGGGTGCCCAGCTCACGCATGGTCGGCTGGAACCAAGCCGCGGTGCCGGGGGCAGGCGGGTTGCCCAGCCCGTCCTTCCTGGCGTCCCAATCGGACAGATAGGACCACGGATCGTTGTTGGGCAGCCCGAACGGCTTGCGGCCGGCTTCCTTGGGTACCACCAGCGCGGCGTCCAGCATCTGATCCCGCCACTCGCCGGTCTCCTGGAATCGCCGCGTGGTGCACGCGAACAGCCAGCCCCGTTCGGTCTCGTCGTCCTGATCGGGCCGGACCAGGACCACCGGGTCGGGATAGGTGTGCTCCAGCCAGCTGGTCGCCTTGTCCAATGCGGCCCGCAGGTCCGGCGCCGGGGCCTCCCACGGCACCGAAAAGGACGTCGTTTCGGTGACGACCGGGCGGTGGAACCGCGCGACCACGAGCTGGCCGATCTCGTCGTCGTCCAGCCGGGCCAGCGCACCCCGCTGTCCGTCCAGGAAGACCACCTGGCGCTCGTCGTGGAAGCCGTAGAGCAGATGGCCGGTCAGCTCGGAACCGGAGAGCTGCCGTCGCAACCACACCGCGGTACGGGTACCCGGGCCGCCCTCCTGCAAAGCCGACGACACATCCGCCCAGGTGGAACTGGTGAACACCTCGGAGTCCGGGAAGTGCGTGTTCAGCATCCGGTCCCACCAGCCGGGCGCCTCGTCCAGCGGGACCCACGGCAGCGCCGAGGTGGGGCGGCGGTCCACGGCGGCGTCCGTCGCGACCAGACAGCCGCGGGCGTTGACCCGCCACCGCCACGGCCGCGGATCCAGGTCCGCCGCCGGCGACGCGTTGAACTCCTCATTCAGCGGATCGGCGGTGGAGACCGGGAATGGCTGACCGCCGTCCTTGGGTACCGCGATCGTGGCGGCCAGCATCGGCTCGGCCGAGCTACTCGTGTAGTCGCAGCCGTACAGCCAGGTCTGGTCGCCCTCGCGCAGGGGCTGGGTGTCGGCGAGGGTGACCAGACCGCGGTAGGTACGTTCCAGCCAGTCCGCCGCCCTGCTGGTGGGATCGTCGCTCATAAGTCACCTCGGTCGCATCTTGCCGGACAGCCCGATCTCAGGTCGCTTCGCCTGTGCGTCTCCCGGACGTGACGCCGGTGTCCGGATCGGGCTTCGCCGGTTCGCCCTGCCCGGAATCCATCGGAGACGCTACCAATAGCACAGGGTATGCCTCGGCCAAGTCGAGGACGGACGAGCAGCTCTGCCCGAAAGTATTCAACCGATGTCCGGAGTGAACCGCGAGCGGGGTCCGCGCTGTCCGGTGCGGGCCCCCATCCTCCCCTTCAGGGCATGAGATGGGTTCCTCGCGCCTATCCGATCGGTGGAACGACGTCGAACGTCCTCATCCGGCTGACGAGTTCCGGCTCACCTGGAAGCGGTTTTCCTCTTGGCGATGCCAAAGCGCCGCACAGATCTCGTGCACCCCTGCCTGAAGGTGCCGGCGGTAGCTGCTGAACGGAACGCCGAGCCGGGCCGCGGCGGCTTTTTGGTTGGTCTGACGATCGAGGTAGGTGGCCTGGATCGCGCGCTGGTGTTTGATGCGCCGTGGGTCCTGGCGCAGGGCGTCGACGGTGGAGGTGACCGCCGTGCGCAGGGCTGCGGTGCCCCCGTGGATCCGCACCAGTGGGTTCGCCGCGACCGCTTCGTCATCGTGCCAATCGCGCAGGGCTTGCTTGACAGCGGCGAAGAACTCTTCCCGGGAAAACGCCGGTGCCGGTGGGACGTCCCGCGCGACGTCACCCGGGGCGCCGCGCTGACTCAGCGTTTTCTCGATTCTTTCGAAATGCGGTTCCATGGGGACCTCCCGCCAATCGTGCACGACGACACCCCAGCCCCCCGCCCCCAGTTCGGGTATCGAACGGAGGGTACGGAAGTCGTACTGCTCGATCCCGGGACCGAAGGTTTCGATCTCCGGTATCAGCATGAAGGTCGCGACGAGGCCGTCCCGTTGGTGCATCGAGAGGGTGGACATGAACGAGGCGTTGAGGACGGTTTCGGACATGCAGCGCTCGGCGGAGACCACCGGAACCTGAAAGCGAGCCATCCCGACATATTCTCCGTGGCCTAGCCGGTCGACGCGATCGAGGTACTCCCGGATCGGGGCCAGCGCGGGATCGCCGGTCAGGTCGTCGGTTTCCGGGGACAGCCGCAGCCAGGCGAAGAACGACACCGGCGTCAGATCTTCGGCACGGCAGCTGATCTTGAACGCCTCCGGTTTCCGATCGAGCCAATAGGCCACCAGTCGCGCGCATTCGTCGTTTTCGTTCTCGCGTGTGATGCGCAGTACGTCCTCGCGCATTTCCGGTGTGTAGTCGCTGATGAACAGCGATTCACGCTCCTGGTCGGCCATGATCTGGGCGTATTCCTGGTCGAGGTACCGGGTGAGGTAGAGAACGTCCCTGACCGCCACCTCGACCGCGTTTCCCGAGACGGCCGACGGAGCTCTGAGCAAGTAGCGGTACAGACGCATGTGCAGGTCGTGGTAGGCGACTGGGTCGCGCCATTTGAAGGAGGAGTCGAGCACTTCGCGTACGAGTTCGTGGCAGACCAGTCCGTGCTGTCCTGCTTCGACGTACGGCAATTCGGTGAGCCAGTCGAACACGATGCGTGCGTCGTGTTCATCGAGTCCGGTGCGGAGTAGTCCGAGGGTGACGTGGCGTACGTGGCCGCTCACGCGTAGGCCGTATTCGTGCGCTGCCGAGGGGACTCGGTCGATCATGTGGGCCAGCAGGGTTTCGATGACGTGCGGGCTGGGTTCCCACGCGGTGTTGCCGGCCAGGCCGGGTTTGGCGGAGGTTTCTTCGGCGGCCAGGCACAGGGTGAGCGGATGCCCGGCGGCGAAGCCGTTCACCGGGGAGCGCAGGTGATCGGGAACACCGCGGCCGGCGAGCAGGGCGTCGGCCTCGTCCGGATCCAAGGGTGCCAGGGGGATGGTGTGGACGAGGTGCCGCCATCCGGGGTCGAGGGTCCAGTGTGGTTCGGGGCGGTGCCGCCCGGCGATGACGACGACGGTGTCCTCAGGCACCGTGGCCAGGAGTTGCCCACGCAGCCAGGTTTCCAGGGGCCGGCAGTGCTCGAACCCGTCGATGACGAGCACCGGCCGATCACCCGCGTGCACCGGCGCGGCGGCCTCCGCCAGCGCGGTGGCGGAAGTGAGCACGTATTCCCCGTCCACCCACACCACCGTGTGGCCCCGCACCGCGGCGTCATCGGCCAGGTGCCGCAGCAGCGCCGACTTCCCGATCCCACCCGGACCATGCACGAACAGCACCTGCGGAGCACCTGGTTCACCGCGAAGGGCTGCAGCGAAAACCCGCCGATACTCGACCCGGCCGATGAAACCCGCACGAGAGAACTGCCGCACACGATCAGCCAACGAACGCCGCTCGCTCGGGCGGGCAGTGGGGAAGGGTACTATCTCGTTCACGCGCCGGTCCCTTCGAACTCGGGCGAACTCACGCGCTCGTGCTGCTCAACCAGCCGCCGGCGTCGAGCACCCGGCTGACCCGCGGTGTCCTCCGTGACTACACCGAGGCGCCTCATTCGGCTGACGAGTTCCGGTTGTCCTGGACGCGGTTTTCCTCATGGTGTTGCCAGAGTGCGGCGCAGATTTCGTGCACGCCCGACTGGAGGTGCCTGCGGTGGGTGCTGAACGGAACGCCGAGCCGGGCGGCCGCGGCTTTCTGATTGGTGTCACGGTCGAGGTAGGTGGCGTGGACGGCGCGCTGATGTTTGATGCGCCGCCGGTCCTGGCGCAGGGTGTCGACCGTGGTGACGACCGTCGTACGCAAGGTACGGGCATCGCCGTAGGCTCCGATGAGCTGGTTCACCGCGATCGCCTCTTCGTCATGCCAGTCGCGCAGGGCCTGCTTGACCGCGGCGAAGAACTCCTCTTGGGACATCGCCGGTGCGGCACGGACATCGCTAGCGGAGTCGCCCGGTATGACGCCACACCGCATTGTCTTCTCGGTTCGTTCGAGAAGCTGCCCTAGGGAAACCTCGCGCCAATCGTGCATGCACAGCCCCCAGGTCTTGTCGTCGAACTCGGGGATCGCCCGGTACAGCCAAAAGTCGTACGCTTCCAGGTGGGGCGCCATGTTCGTGACGTTCGGCACGAGTACGAAGCTCGCGACGAGCCCGTTTCGCCGATGCAGCGACCTGGTGGATTGATACCCGGTGTGGAGGTTCATCCCGGTCACGTAGTGTTCGGCGGACAACGCCGGAACGTGGAAGCGAGCCACCCCGACATGTTCTCCGGGTTTCACCTGGCCGGTTTGATCGAGATACTCCTGTATCGGCGCGAGCGCGGGGTCGCCACTCAGCTCGTCCGTTCCCGGGTGCAGGCGTAGCCAGGCGTTGAAGGACACTATCGTCATGTCCTCGGCGCGGTGGTGGACGGTGAAGCCTTCCGGTTGTCTGTCGAGCCAGTAGGCCACCAGACGCGCGTGCTCCTCGCCCCGGTCCTCGTGCGCCAGGCGCAGCAGATTCGCACGCATTTCCGGCCGGTAGGCACTTTCGAACAGCGCCTCGCGTTCCCGAAAAGCGAGGACCGCCTTGTTCGCCGGGCTGAGGTGGCGACAGAGGTACAGCAGATCGTTCGCCGCCACATCGATCTCGGCGTCCGAAACGGCTGGCCGGCTGTCGAGCAAATGCCGCCACAAGCGCAGGTTCAACTCGCCGTAGGCGACGGGGTCGCGCCATTTGAAGGAGGAGTCGAGTACCTCGCGGACGAGTTCGTGGCAGACCAGTCCGTGGCGTCCTGTTTCGACGTACGGTAATCCGGCCAGCCAGTCGAACACGGTGCGTGCGTCGTGTTCGTTCAGTCCGGTGCGGAGCAGCCCGACGGTGACATGGCGTACGTGGCCGGCCACGCGTAGGCCGTATTCGTGCGCGGCCGAGGGCACCCGGTCGATCATGCGGGCCAGCAAGGTTTCGATGATCTGCGGGCTGGGTTTCCACGCGGCGTCGCGGGCCGTGGTGGGTGGGGCGGAGGTTTCTTCCGCCGCCAGGCAGAGAGTGAGCGGATGCCCGGCCGCGAAGCCGTTCACGGTGGCGTGCAGTTCGCCGGGAACACCGCGCTGGGCGAGCAGATCACCGGCCTCGTCCGGGTTCAGGGTCGTCAGGGCGATCGTGCGCACAAGGTGCTGCCACCCCGGGTCGAGGGTCCAGTGCGGGTCGGGGCGGTGTCGCCCGGCGATGACGACGACGGTGTCCTCGGGCACGGTGGGCAGCAGCTGCTCGCGGATCCAGGTTTCCAGGGCCTGGCAGTGCTCGAATCCGTCGACGACGAGCACCGGCCGTGCACTCGCGTGCACCGGCGCGACGGCCTCGGTCAGCGCGGTGGTGGAGGTGAGTACGTATTCCCCGTTCACCCACACCACGGCATGCCCCCGCTCCTCGGCGTCGTCGGCCAGCCGCCGTAACAACGTCGACTTCCCGATCCCTCCCGGACCGTGCACGAACAGCACCTGCGGGGCACCCGGCTCACCGGCAAGCGCCGAGCCGAAAACCCGCCGATACTCGGTCCGTCCGACGAAACCCGCACGAGAGAACTGCCGCACACGATCAGCTATCGAACGCCGCCGGCTCGGACGGGCGGTCGAGAGAGGAAGTACCTCGGTCACGCGTCGGCCCCTTCGTTCTCGGGCGGTTTGAGCAGTGATTCCACAGTGGATAATGTGAAGACTTTTCTGTTCTATGGTCCGGAGTCAGGCTCGGCGAAACTCTTTCCGCGCGGAAAGTCCCGCGCGACGGGGATGTGGCGCAGAAGGTGTCATAGTGGTCATCGGTACGTTCTCGCTGTCACCAGGTTAACCGTGTAACTAGAATGATGGCGTCGAGCTTACCCGCTCGGACGCGAGGCCGGGATGTGAGATCTGGCTCGTTCGCGCCGGAGGCCCGGCGCCTGGGTGTGGCCGGTGCGCGGGGGTTCAGCGCGGCGAAGCCGTCGATCCGGTCGTCGGCTCGCCTGTGCTGCCGCGCACCACCAGTTCGGTGGGCAGCGTGACGAGGTGTGTTCCCGGCGTCCCGTTGATGTTGTTCAACAGCAGGCGGGCCGCCTCCTGTCCCTTCTGCGTCATGGGCTGCCGGACCGTGGTCAGCCCCGCGGCCGCCGCGGCGGGCAGATCGTCGAACCCGATCACGGCCAGGTCTTCGGGAACGCGCAGGCCGCGGCCGGCCGCCGCGTCGAGCAGGGCCAGTGCCAGCACGTCGGTCGCGGCCAGCACCGCCGTCACCGAACGGGTGTCGAGCAGCATTTCGGCGCCCGCGCGGGACTGTGCCGCGCTGAACCCACCGGCCTCGACGACCGGGAGCACGCCGACCCCGGCCTCGGCGAAGGCGTCGCGGTAGCCCTTGACCCGCGCTTTCATGACCCGGTCACGGGCATGGGCGATCCGCGAGTGGGACGCCGCCCCCGAACGGCCGTCCGGGCTCAGGCGGCTGACCAGCACGGCCACGTCGCGGTGGCCGAGCGCCAGCAGATGCCGGGCCGCCTCGCGGGCCGCGCCACGGTCGTCGATGCCGACCCGGGAATGTCCCTCGAGCGCGGGACCGTCGATGGTCACCACCGGCAGCCGGCGGCGCAGGACACTGTCGAGCACGGGATGGCGATCCGGCATCGCGTACACCATGAAGCCGTCGACCACGCCACGCAGCAACGCGTCGAGGCTCGCGGCGGCGGGTATCGCCTCCAGAGGCGCGGGCAGCAGGGTCAAGGCGATCTGGGCCAGTTCACCCACTTCCGCGATGCCGCGCATCAGCAGCGCCACCCCGGGGTCTTCGAACGCGTAGGGCAGCGAATCGGTCAGGATCAGCCCCAGCGCGCCGACCTTGCCCGTGCGCAGGCTCCGGCCGGTGGGATTCGGTCCCGGATATCCCAGTTCCGCGGCTGCCGCGAGGATGCGTGACCGTTGCTGCTGGGAAAGCTTGTCAGGCCGGTTGTAGGCGTACGAGACGGCCGCGTGCGAGACTCCGACGGCTTCCGCCACATCTCGCATGGTTACCAAGGACGGCCTCCCACTTCCACTTCGGCTACGTTTCGTCGCGTCCTTGTCGCTGCGGATATGCTGCGTCGTGGACGATCGAAGCTCCCCCGGCCGTCGCTCGGCGTCGACGGGTCGCTCCTCAGGGTAGGTTATACGGTTAACCGTCGGCTAACCGAAAGCCCGCGCGGATCCGGCCGGACAACGATTACTGCCCGCTTGGGCACGGGTGCGTCGTCGTGACGATTCCGTGATAGGGCCTGCCTACGGTCGCGTTTGTTGGTTACCGCCGCGGTAAGGAGCGGTCATTGTCCTCCACGATCGATGTCATTCCGCTGCCGTCGCCCCGAGAGCGGGAGTGTCCTTTCGGGCCCGCGCCCGAAATCTCCGGCCTTCGGCGCGACGCACCGGTGACGAAGGTGGCGTGCCCGACCGGGATCGAAGCCTGGCTGGTCACCCGTTACGCCGATGTCCGGGAGGTGCTGGGTGACCAGGAGCGGTTCAGCGCGCGCTCCGGCCAGGCCGGTCACGTACTGCTGAACCAGCCCCCGGACGCCGGTGTCGAGGAGGGCGACTTCAACCGGATGGACAGCGCGGATCACCTGCGTTTCCGCCGGGTGATCGCGCCCGCGATCACCACGGTGAAACGCACCGAGCTGTTCCGGCCGCTGGTTCAGCGCATCACCGACGACCTGCTGGACGAGCTGGCGGGGGAGACCGGCCCTGTCGACCTGCACGCCAGGTTCGCCACACCGCTCACCTCGTCGGTGATCGCGGAGTTACTCGATGTCCCGCCCGGGGACAGGGTGTTGTTCCGCAACGCCGCCAGGGCGCTGTTCGACGGGCACGTCGAAGCCGACGAGCTGGCGGCGGCGAATGTCCCTCTGTACGCCTACCTGGCCGAACTGGTGGCCCGCCGCGTTCAGGAGCCCGGCGAGGACGTGATCAGCGTGATGGCCGCCAGGGCACGGGCGGCGGATCAGCCGCTCACCCAGCTCGAACTGACGAAGGTGGCGGCGAGCCTGCTGGCCGCCGGTTACGACACCACGGCGGGCATGATCACCTACGGCATGCTGGCGTTGCTGCGCGACCCGGACCAGCTCGCGATCCTCCGCGACCACCCGGCGCTCGCCCCGAACGCCGCGGAGGAACTCGTTCGCTTGCTGAGCACGGGCAACGGCTTGATGCGAGTGGCCACTGTGGACACCGAACTCGCGGGCACCCGCATCGCGGCGGGCGACTACGTCGTCGTCGCGATCCAGGCAGCCGATCACGATCCGGACCGGTTCCCCGAGCCGGAGCGGCTGGACGTCACGAGGACGCGTGCCGCGCATCTCGGTTTCGGCCACGGTTCGCACCAGTGTCCCGGACAGCACATCGCCCGGCTGGAGCTGTCCACCGTGCTGGCCACGCTGCCACGCCGGATCCCCTCGCTGCGGCTGGCGGTACCGTTCGAGGAGATCCAGTTCAAAAAGGACACCGTCGTGCTCGGGCCGGTCGCGCTGCCGGTCGCCTGGGACGAGGTGCTGCCCGCCGGGTAGCCGTCGAAGGCGTTCTCAGTCGGGCTCGAGGATTTCGGCCAGCCGGAGGGTGTCTTGCAGGTAGCGTTCGTAGGGGAAGCCGGCCGCGATGAGTGCGGTGCGGAATTCGTCCTGGAGCGGCTTTCCTGTGGCATGGAAGGCTTTTCGGCCGGCTTTGGTGAGGCGGACCAGTCGTCGTCGTGCGTGGTCGGGGTCGATGGTGATGTGTACGAGGCCGTCTGCTTCGAGTGGTCGTAGTGCCCGGCTGATCGCGGGGTCGGATACCGACAGTGCCTGTGCGAGGCGGTGTTGTGTCGCCGGTTCGATGTCTTCGAGTGTGCCCAGTAGTCGTATCTGGCTGTAGGTCAGGCCGTCTCGGTCGTCGGTGCGTCGCCGGGTCGCTTCGCCCAGCAGCATGACGACCCGGTGCAGCAGGTCTGCGAGTCCGTCGTCCATGGTGTCAGCATAACAGAGTGTTGACTAGTTAATGTTAACAAGATAAGACTGAGGGTATGGACACTTTCTCTTACCTCGCCCAGTCAGCCTTCCCCGTGGTCTGGATCCTGATCCCGGCCATCGGCGCCGCCGTGCGGGCCCGCCGTGTCGCCTCGCCTCGGGAACGGCTGGAGATCTGGCAGCGCTGGTGGGCCATCGGCGCGATGGGGCTGGGCAGTCTGTGGATGACGGTCGCGTTCCTCGCCGTCCCGGACGTGATGGCCACCGCGATCGGGTTCGGCCGGACGCCGTTCCTGTTCGAGATCGCCTTCGCCAACCTCGGGCTGGCCGTCCTGGGATTCCGCGCCGCCTCGGCATCCGCGCGCGAGCGGATCACTATCGGGCTCGGTGCCGGGATGTTCCTGTGGGGAGCCGTGGTCGGTCACGTCTACCAGTGGTTCGCGGGCGGTGACCACGCCCCCGGCAACACCGGCGGAGTCCTGATCACCGACATCCTGATCCCGGCCGTGATGATCATTCTGGCGGTGCGGTCCCGGCGACTGGCGGCCACGCCCCAGCCGGCCGTCGAGATCGCCGCCTGACACCCGGGGGAGCCGGTCCTGGGTGCGTCGGTGTGGTGATCACGAGGTGAGGTGCGTGTCCGGGATCCATGAGCCGTGGATTCCGCTGGGCACGCGCCGGGGCAGGTCGACCGTGGCGGTGGTGCTCAGGTCGTGTGCGTCGAGGACGAGCAGCTGGGATGCGTTGGCGCGCAGGTCGCTGACGATCGTCAGCAGGTAGCCGTCGTCCTCGCCGGTGGCGCCCGCGGCGGGGACGAAGACGGCTTCGCCGGCATGCCGGCCGGGCCCCGGCCGGTGCAGGTGCCGCTCGCCGGTGGTCGTGTTCAGTTTGACGATGGCGAATTCGTCGAGCCCCGCTCCTGGGAAGGCGACCGAGTAGCTGATCGCGGAGGGCAGGCCGGTGCGGTCGTCGTTGATGCTGGGGAAGTCCGTCACCAGGTCGTCGAGTTCCTGTTCGGTCGCGGTCCCGGTCGCCGGGTCCAGCAGCCACCGGGTCGCGATCGCCCCGCTGACCGGGGTGGTCGGGTAGCCGGGCGCGCCGATCCACCACTTCCACGAGGTCGCCCAGGACGCCTGGTCGTAGGCGGGTCCTTCGAGGACGATCTTGCCGTCCGGCGTGTCGTAGGCGTTGGTGACGTGCAGCAGGGCGCGCTGGCTGACCGGGATCCAGGTCACGTGCGGGGCACCGACGCGGTCGAGGACACCGATGCGGGCCGGGTAGTCGTCATGCCAGCGGTAGGGGATGCCCGAGGTCTCCTCGGGGTCGAAAACGACTGGCAGGTCGAGGAAAACGGCTTTGGTCGCGGTGATGGCGAAGTCGTGCATCAGGCTCGGGCCGCTGCCGTCGACCACGTGGCTGCGCGTGATGTGGCCCTCGGGCGAGGCGACGTAGTAGGTCAGGTGCGGTGAGAACGGCGAATAGCTGAAGAAGTGCAACTCGCCCGTCGCCGGGTCCTGCTTCGGGTGCGCGGTCATCGCCGAGGTGAGCTTGCCGTGGAAGTCGAACGGGCCGACAGTGTCGAGTTCGGGCGTGACCTCGTAGGGCAGGTTGGCTTCTTGGAGTGCGAGGAGCCGGCCGCCGTGCTCGATGATGTGGGTGCCCGCGACGCTGGCGGTGAGATCGATGCTGCCGTCTTCGCGCACGAGCGGTGCACCGTCGAGAGCCGGGGTTCTGACCCAGCGGTTGCGATACCACTGGGCACGCCCGTTCGCCAGGTGGACGCCGTGCAGCATGCCGGAACCCTTGAACCAGTGGCTGGGGGTGATGCCGGGCTTCGGGTTGTGGCCGTTGCGGACGTATTCACCGTTCAGTTCCGGCGGCAATGCGCCGGTGACCGGCAGATCCACCGCGGTGGTCTCGTCGGGGACAGGGGTGTAGTGCCCGGTCAGGTAGGGCTTGGTCGTCATGATGATCTCCTTTTCCTGCAACGGTTTCAGTGCTTGCGAAGGGCCGGTGCCCACGACAGCAGCAACGCCAGGCCGGCGAGTCCGGCCGCGGTGGCGAAGGCGGTGGCGAAGTGCGGAACGGGACCGGTGCCGGTCGCGACGGCGACCAGTGTCGCCAGACCGAGCGCACCGCCCATCTGGCGCGTGGTGTTGACCAGGCCGCTGACGAGTCCGGCTTCGCCGGGAACGGAATCGGCTACGGCGAGGGTGGTGACGTACACGAGACCGACCCCGATTCCCGCGCCGATCAACAGGAACGGCCCCACCAGCGCGGCATAGGCGGGGCCTGGCCCCAGTGCCAGCCATGCGAGCCCGACGGTCAAGGACACGAGGCCGCCGGCGAGCGCGGTGCGGGAGCCCACGACCGCGGCGATCCTGGGCGCGAGCAGCCCGCCGGCGGTGATCGCCGCCGCGATCGGTACCTGGGTGACGCTGGTCGCCACCGGGCTCATGCCCAGCACGATCTGCTGGTACTGGGGCAGGAAGTAGAACATGCCGACGCTGACGGCGCCGAGCAGTGTCATGATCGCGTTGGCCGCGACCAGCGGAGCGCGGGTGAACACCCGCAGCGGCACGAGCGGCCGGGCGACGCGCCGCTCGACGGCGAGGAAAGCGGCCAACGCGATCACGCCGAGGACGAGCGCGCCGAGGGTGACGCCGGCCGTCCAGCCGGCATGTGCACCGCTGACCAGACCGTAGGCGATGCTCGCCATGGCGAGCGTGACGGTGGCCGCGCCACCGATGTCGAACGTGCCGCCCGCGGCAGGGAACGGGCGCACCGTCCACAGCACCACCGCGGCGACCAGCAGTCCCATCGGTGCGTTGATCAGGAAGATCCACGGCCAGCCCAGGGTCTGGCTCAGCACGCCGCCGAGGAGGACGCCCGCGATGCCGCCCGCACCGGACACTCCGCCCCAGATGCCCATCGCCCTGGCGCGCCCGGCGCCGTCGGGAAACAAGGCCATCACGATGGACAGCGCCGCCGGTGCCATGACCGCCCCGCCGGCTCCCTGCGCCAGCCGCGCGCCGATCAGGACCGGCCCGGTCGGAGCGAGCGCACATGCGGCCGATGCCGCGACGAACACGGCGAGACCCGCGACGAACACCCCGCGGCGACGGAACACGTCGGCGAGCCGGCCGCCCAGCAACAGCAAACCGCCGAACGCGACGAGGTAGCCGTCCACCACCCAGGACAGCTCGGCGGGACCGAGGCCGAGACCGGCGCGGATGGACGGCAGCGCGACGTTCACGATCGACGAATCCAGCACGACCATGAACTGGCCCGCGGCGAGCGCGGCGAGCGCGAGCCCCTGGCGGCCCGCGCGCCGGTGATCCGAGGTGAGCGACCCGGCTGTGGTGTGTGATTGATCAGCCACTTTCGTCTCCTGAAAAGGCCCGCGCACGGGCCGGACCTCGGTCGGCTGCCCTGGAGCGCCGCGCGATGAGCTATTCGGCCGTGCCCTCGAGGTGTGCCTTGATCAGTTCCAGGCCGGGCTGGATGAGGGCGGGGTCTTCGACCGGGTGCGGGCCGGGCGGCTCGGTGTCCGGGATCAGCCGCTCGAACAGGCGGCAGAACAGGGTTGTTCCGTCGCCGAGGTCGAAGGTGGTGAAGGTGGCGATCGCGTGCATCGGGGCCAGGGTGCCGTCGTCGTACACGTCCCGGCCGACCACCGTCCACAGTTTGCCGGGGACCCGCGCCACCACGGTGTAGAGCTTCGGCTTCTCGTTCAGTTCCGGCTGGATGGTTTCGAGCAGTTCGTCGCCCATCTCGGCGGGGACGTTCTCTTTGCCGCGTCGTACTTCGGTGCCGAGGGCCATCGGCAGCCATTTCGGCAGGTTCGACCAGGTGGTCACCCAGTCGTACACGTCCTGTGCGGGGCGGTTGATGACGATGCGGTTTTCGACGAACCGGATGTTGAGGTTGTCCGGGATCTGGGGCACGTACAGGGCGGTTGTCATGATCTCTCCTTGTTTCGATGGTGGGACTGGGAAAAGCGGTCGGCCGCGGTCACTGGGAGGGGGCGTGCTGCCCGGTCATCAGCGCGGCGAGGTCGTCCGGTTCCAGGAACGACGGTGGCGGGGGCGGGCCCCAGCTGAACAGGCCTTGCGCGCCTTCGAAGACTTCCGGGGTCCAGATCTCGTCTTCGGGGATACAGTCCATGTCGGCGTAGTACTCGCTGAAGTTTCCCGCGGGATCCTTGAGGTACCAGAAGAAGTTGGACCCCGCGTGGTGCCGCCCGAGGCCCCAGACGTGCCGGTCGGGGTTGCCTGCCAGCATCGCTTTCGCGCCTCGCCCGACGTCGTCGATGTCGTCGACCTGCCAGGACGTGTGGTGCAGGAAGTTCACCGGTGCGGCGAGTGCCAGCACGTTGTGGTGATCGACCGAGCAGCGCATGAAGGCGCCTTTGTCGCCGATGTAGTCGCTGACCTTGAAGCCGAGGCCGTCGGTGAAGAACCGCATGGTGGCTTCGAGATCGGTGGTGCCCACCACGCAGTGGCCGAGTTTCTTGGGCCGGATCGGGTCCTCGCGCAGCACTCCGGGTGCGCGGCCGAACCGCTCGATGCGGCCGGGCCCGTTGTACGGCGTGGCCGGGACGGGCTGCTGCACGATCCGCGGCGCGATTTCGACGCGGACGGTGAAGCCGGAAACCGGCTCGATCGCGGTGACCGCGGTGCCGTCCGCGCCGCCCGCCAGGCCGAGGCGGTTCAGCCGTGACGCGGTCCGCGCGAGGTCGTCGAGGTCGTCGACGCCCACCCCGAGTTCGAGCAACCGGCGGGTGGGGGCGTGCCGGACATGTAGCTGCTCGCCGCCTTCGAGGGTGGTGAAGGCCCCGTCGCCGAGGTGGGTGAGCCCGAAATCGGCGTAGTAGGCGATGGTGTCCGCGACGTTCGGGACCCCCATCGTGACCCGGGTGAGGCGGTGCATGCCCATGTCAGTCCTCCTGTGCGGTCACGAATGTCTGGCGCATCTCCCCGATGCCTTCGATCCAGCTGACGAGCTGCTCGCCGGGCCGCAGGAACCGCTTCGGCGTGCGGCCCACGCCCACGCCCGCCGGGGTTCCGGTGAAGAGGAGATCGCCTGGGTACAGGGTGATAGTGCGCGACAGCGCGGAAATCAGCCTGGCGACCGGGAAGATCAGCTCACGAGTGTGGCCGTTCTGCACGGTCTCGCCGTCGACCGCGCAGCCGAGCGCCAGGTCGTCCCGGTTCGCCAGCTCGTCCGGTGTGACCAGCCACGGCCCGACCGGCGCGAAGTTCGGGAACGACTTGCCCAGGCTGAACTGCGGGGCCGGACCGGCCAGTTGCGAGATGCGTTCGGACAGATCCTGCCCGATCGTCACCCCGGCGACGTGGTCCCATGCGTCGGATTCCGTGACGCGGGTGGCGGTCCGGCCGATGACGGCGACGAGTTCCACCTCCCAGTCCACGTCGCCGCCGGTGGGCAGCACGACTTCCGCGTCGGGACCGGTCAGCGCGGAAACGAACTTGGTGAACGTCGGGGGAAGCCCGTCCGGTGCTTCGAAACCGGACTCGGCGGCGTGGGCGTCGTAGTTCAGGCCGATCGCGATGATCTGCCGCGGGGCAGGGGAGGGCGGGCCCAGCTGCGCGCGGGTGAAGACGACGCCGGGTTCGGCGGGCGGCTGCTGCGCCCAGGCCTGGAACCCGTCCCAGTTCTCGTACACGGACGCGAGACCGGGGCCGAACTTGCCGCCCGACGCCGTTTCGACGTCGATTCCGGTGTCGTCGGCGGTCAGCAGGACCGCGCGTCCGTCCACATTGGCCAGTTTCATTGTTTTTGCCTTTCCGGGATTCGGCCGACCATCAGTAGGTGTAGGTGTAGGGGTTGTCGAGGACCTTGGTGTTGGGGATCTCCGGGTTCATGCCCTCGCGCCAGGCCTGCTCGCCGAGTTCGGCGCGCAGGTAGTCGACGGTTGCCTCGACCGCGCGGCGGGCGCCGGCCAGGTCGACACCGACCAGGCGGTGATCGCGCTTCACGATCCGGCCGTCGACCAGGACCGTGTCGACGTCGGCGCGCTGAGCGTGCAGGACGACGTGCCCGTGCGGGTTCAGCAGCGGCGTCATCGCCGGCGAGTCGTCGTTGCGGACGAGCACGAGGTCCGCCTTCTTGCCGACCTCGACGCTGCCGATCTCACTGTCCCGCCCGAGCGCTCGCGCTCCACCGCGGGTGGCCCACTCGACGACCTGGTCGGCGCGCAGGGAGACATGGGTGATGGTCTCGTCGCGAGCGTGCGCCTGCAGGTGCTCGTAGGCGCGATCGGCACCCAGCGTCGTGCGCATGGCGGAGAACAGGTCACCGCTGCCGAGCACGCAGCTGTCCGGCGACAGCGACACCGGGATGCCGTGGGCGCGCAGGGCGGCCGTCGCGGGATAGCCCTGTCCGGCGTTCTGCTCGCTTTCCGCGGCCACCGACACCGATCCGCCGGTCGCCGCGATGCGGGCGTAGGAGTCGGCGGAGAACGTCGAGGCGTGCACGTACACCGTTCTGGCCTCGCTGTAGCCGTGCTCGTGGATCAGCCGCAGGGCGTCGTCGCCACTCGCGCCCCGGATTCCGGCGTGCGTGGTCACCGCCAGGTCGAGGTCCCTGGCGACCTCGAACGCGGGCTGTTCGGGAAAGCCCGGATCGCCGGTGACGTCGAAGGCGATCTGGAAGCCTTCGAGATCGCCGGACCGGCGGTCGAAGAACTTGCGGAACTCCGGTGTGCCGGTCCAGTTCGCGGGCGCGTCCTGGATGTTGCCGTAGGCCAGCACGAACCTGCCCGGCACCGAGGCGAGCGCATCGACCGCGGCGTCGGCGTGGTCGATCGTCTGCAGGCCGTGGGACCAGTCCACGCAGGTGGTGACCCCGGCGTCGAGCGCCTCCAGCGCGCCGAGGAGGTTCCCGGCGTGGATGTCCTCCGGCCGGAACTTCTTGCCCCAGTTCAGGTAGTACCACACGAAGTACTGCGTGAGCGTCCAGTCGGCGCCGTATCCGCGCGTCGTGGTCTGCCACATGTGCCGGTGGGTGTCGACCATCCCCGGCATCACGATCCCGCCGCGGGCGTCGATCTCCTCGGCGCCGTCGGGAACGACGAGACCGACACCGATGGCGGCGATCCGGCCGTCGACCACGAGAACGTCGTGGCCTTCGAGAACGGTGCGGCCGGAATCCATGGTGAGGACCGTCCCGCCACGGAGCACGGTCGGACGTCGAAGGGTGTTCGCGGGCATCGATGACTCCTGGTGCGGTCGGGGTCCCGGGGGGCTTGAATTCGAAACTAGACCCAAACTTTCGAAAGTTCAAGCGGGATTCGTAAAGTGCTAGGATGGAAGGCATGACCAAGAGCGGCGGAGCGACCCGCACCGACGGCATCCACCAGGCGTTACGCGCCGACATCCTCGCCGGTCGGCTGGTGCCGGGCGACCGGCTCAAGTTCCCGGACCTGGCCGACCGCTACCAAGTGAGCGTCGGCGCCACCCGCGAGGCGCTGACGAGACTGGTCGCCGAAGGGCTGGTGGTGGCAAGGCCGCGTCAGGGCTACCTGGTCCGGCCGCTGTCCCATCAGGACCTTGCCGAGCTGACACAGGCGCGGGCGGAGATCGAATCCCTGGTGCTGGGGCTGTCGGTGCGGGAAGGCGACACCCGCTGGGAGGCCGATGCCGTTGCCGCGCACCACTTTCTGGAACGCGCGCCGTACCGCGACCCGGCCGACCCGGACCACCTGTCCGACGAGTGGTCACAGGCACACGCGGCCTTCCATCACGCACTGCTCGCCGGATGCCGCAACCAGCGGCTGCTCGACGCGGCCCGTGCGTTGCGGCAGGAGGCCGAACTGTACCGGCAGTGGTCGGTATCCCTCGGCAACGAACCCGGCCGCGACGTCGCCGCCGAGCATCGAGCACTACTCGACGCCGTTCTCGCGCGCGACGCCGACCACGCGCAAAACCTGCTGCGTGACCACATCACCCACACCGCCCAGCTGCTGATCAGCTGTGCGCCCGATCAACCCAACCAACCGGGTGAGTGAAGCCGGAGCCAGGGCCTGGGTCAAGAAGCTGAGCCCGCATGGTGCGGTCGACTTCGCGCAGGCGGCGTGCCCGTGGCCGATCATCGAGGAGACCATCGCACTCGTGGGGGAGGATCCGGTGCGCTGGGCCGTCGAGCTGGGCAGCGAGGTCGCGGCGCGGATCCTCAAGGAGGTGCCGTCCCTCGGTGGCGGCGCCGGGGCCCGCGAACGGCTCCGCCGCGGCACCGAGGCGTCCGCCGTGCAGGTGCTGGCCGCGCTCGCCGGGCCGTCCGGGGAGCGCCCGCCGATCAGCGAGCCCACGGCGGAGGGGATGCGTGAGTACGTCCACCGGGCCATCCCGCTCGAGCAGGTGTTGCGCGGGCTGCGCATCGCGCACGCGCTGACGACCGAGGCGTTCCACCGTGCCTGTGCCGAACTCCTCGATCCGTCCGCGGTGATCGAAGAACTCACGGCGGTCACGCAGGAACTGTTCGGCCGCATCGACAAGCTCACCGACGCGATGATCCGGGAATACCTCACGGAACACGCCGCGTGGAGCGTCAGCACGGCCGCCGCGCGCGCCGGTGCCGTGCGCGCACTGCTTTCCGACAGTCCGCCCGCGGACACCGAGCAGGCTTCCCGCACTCTCGGGTACGACCTCGACCGTACGCACGTGGCCGTCGTCCTGTGGTCGGACTCGCCCACCGCGAACCCCGCGCTGCAGACGGCCGCGACCGAGATGCTGCGCTCACACGGCGCGACCGCGACGCTGGTGGTGCCGATGGCGCCCGGCCAGGTGTGGGCGTGGGGCGCCGTACGCGCGCCGATGGCCGGTTCGGCGGACGCCCGCGCGCTGGCGCCCGGCCTCCAGCCACAGCACGGACTGCACGTGGGCATCGGCCTTCCCGCCAACGGCGTCGACGGTTTCCGCCGCTCGCACGCCGAAGCCGGCCGGACGGAACGATTCGAACACCTGCGCCGCGAGGCCGGACAACGGCCACGCGAGTCGACCGCATACGCCGACGTCGCCGTCGCGGCGCTGCTGACCGCCGATCTGACCGCCGCCGGCGAACTCGTGCGCCGCGAACTCGGCGCGCTGGCCGAACGCACCGAGACGATGGCGATCCTCCGCACGACCCTGCGGCACTACCTCGACGCCGAGCGCAGCTTGGTGACCGTGGCCCAGCGCCTGCACATCGCGCGCGGCACCGTCACCTATCGCGTACGGCGGGCACAAGAAGTACTCGAACGCGCGGTGGACGAACGCCCGCTCGCACTGCGGACCGCCTTGGAGCTTGCCGACGAGCTGGGCGACGCGGTCCTGCGCTGAGCGCGGCAAGGCAGCCGAGCGCAACCTCGCGGCGCGATCTTGCGCTCGCGGACCAAGAGGCACCCGCCCTCCCCACGGTCTCATGGGTGATGCCGGAGCACTTCCGGCGCCCTGCGACCGGAAGGCCTGGCGATGATCGACCGAGATACCTTCACCGACCTGGTGAGCGCACTGTGCTCGCCGGTCACCGTGGTGACCACGATGACCGGCGAGGGTCCTTACGGCAGCACCGTTTCCAGCCTCACCTCGCTGTCGAACGACCCGCCGCTGATGACCTTCGCCCTCGCCCGCACCTCCGGGCTGCTGAAGTACCTGCGGCCCGGCGCGCGAGTCGGGGCGAACATCCTCGGCGCCGGCCAGCGGGACATCGCGTCCGCCTTCGCGCACCGCAACCGCGGGCCGTGCGCGAAGTTCGCCGGGGTCGACTGGCGGCCACGCGGCGGGCTGCCGTACCTGCCCGAGTCCGCGGGCTGGACCGCCGGTCACGTGGAGCGCCATGTCGACGGCGGCGACCACGTCCTGCTCGTCGTGCGGGTCGAAGAAGCCGAGTCGACCACGACCGCTCCCCTGATCTACGCGCGCCGGGTCTTCGGCACGCATTCCGCCCACGCCCTCGCCAGCTGACCCGTATCACCGCCCGAAAGAGAGATGACAATGAGCATCGCCCTGGACGCACCGCACGTCACCGACGAAGCCCGCGAGCTGCGCGCCGACCTCGTCGAGCGCGCCGCCAAACTGCGGCCGCTGATCGCCGGGAACGCCGACCGGACCGACCGCGAGCGCAACGTGCCCACGGAGAGTGTCGCCGCGCTGGCCGGGAGCGGCCTGCTCTCCCTGCTGCGGCCCGCTCGCTACGGTGGCCTGCAGACCGACTTCCGCACGCTGCTGGAAGTCAGCCGCGAGGTCGGCAGGGCCTGCGGCTCGACCTCCTGGGTCACCACGCTGCTCAACATCAACTCCTGGTTCGTCGGGCTCTTTCCCGCCCAGGCACAGGACGACGTCTGGGCCGGCACCCCGCAGTCCCACGTCGCCGGCGTCATCACCCCCTCCGGGACCGCGGAGGCAGCCGACGGCGGATACCTTGTCAGCGGGCGCTGGGCGCCTGCTTCCGGCAGCGCCCACGCGGACTGGGCGATGCTCGGAGTGAAGCGGCCGGACGCGGACGGCACCACCGACGCCACCGGGCTGGTGCTCGTGCCGATGTCGGAGCTGACCGTCGAGGACACCTGGTTTGTCAGCGGGATGCGGGGGACCGCCTCGAACACGCTGGCCGGCAAGGACATCTTCGTTCCCGCCCACCGCTTCCACTCCACGCCGGACGCGGTCGAAGGGCACTACGCCACCCCCTACACCGAGGAAGCGCTCTACCGGTCGGCGTTCGTGCCGGCGGCCGCGCTCGTGCTGGCGGGGCCCCAGCTGGGACTTGCCGAGGCCGCCGTCGAAATCCTGCGGGAGAAGGCGCCACAGCGGTCGCTGACCCAGACGTTCTACGCCATCCAGGCCGAAGCCCCGATCATCCAGCAGGCCGCCGCACAGGCCGCGTCCCTGGCCGACTCCGCCCAGCTGCACGCCTACCGCGCGGCGGCGGACATCGACGAGGCCGCGCACCACGGGATCCAGCCGGACTACGACGTCCGGGCCCGGATCCGGATGGACGCCGGGGTCGCCGCGGACCACGCGCGGGAGGCGATCCGCCTGGTGTGTTCCGCGCAGGGCGCCTCGAGCTTCGGCGAATCGAACCCGCTGCAACGGATCTGGCGCGACAGCGAGACCGGGAGCCGGCACGCGGCGCTGCGCGCCGATGTCGCCTCGGACATCTACGGCAAGTCCCTCTTCGGCATCCGCGGCACCGTGACCGAATTCGTCTGAGCACCGCTCCCACACCCCGGAGCGAATCCGCCTGGTGCACCGCCGCGGACGAACTCGGCGGTGCACCAGGCACAGGAGAAAGCCCATTTCACAGGCCGATCGAGGGCCGCCTCCCGCACGACCTCGCAGCACCACCCCGGGAAAGTACTTTCGTGCCTGAAAAGGGGATCGTCGGGCAGACAGTTCTCTCGGACATGGTGTGCCGAGGGGCCATATCACGATGATCAGGTGAAGAACTCGCCGCGGTCCGGCGGGACTTCCTGGTGCACACCGAATTCTCCGCACCGAACGAGAACACCTCGACATGGAGGACGAATGCACCGATGGGTGAGATCACTCCAGGCCGCCGTCGCCGCGGCAGCAGCCGTCACGATGGTGAGCACGACACCGGCAGCCGCGTCTCCGTCCGAGCCGGACGGCACCTCGTGGTCGGTGGTACGGGAAGGTGCCGGCTACCAGATCACCCTGCACCTTCCCCGGCAGCTCGATACCCGTGCCGCGGCACCGGAGATCGCGGTGAACGGCAAATCGGTCGGCGTGGCACACGAGTCGCCGGACCGCAGGACGCTGACCGTCGTCACCGCCGACCCCGCTGCCGCCCACCCGAGCACTGTGCAGCTGGCGTGGAACGGCGCTGTCGGCGGCAGCGCACCACGAACCACGCGGCGCGGCACGATGCCGGCACCCGGCAAGCCGACGCCCGACCCGACAACCACCGGTCGGTACCACAGCACTCGCGCCGACTACGACTTCGGTGACACCGCCCTGACGTTGCCGGGGCTGCCCGGCAAGCCCGTGGAGGAACGGGCCGCCGTGTGGGTGCCGGACGCGCCCGGCAAGCGACCCGTCGCGATCTTCCTGCACGGCCGCTACGTGCCCTGCTATGACGCGAGCACTGGCAAGATGGACGAGGTGGACTGGCCGTGCCCCACCGGGTTCGCCTCGATCCCCAGTTACCACGGCTTCGACCAAGCTGCCGAAGTGCTGGCGAGCCACGGCTATGTCGTGGTGTCGATCAGCGCCAACGGCGTCAACGCGCAGGACAACCAGAACGGCGAGGACTTCGGCACGTCGGCCCGCGGTCAGCTCGTGCTCGACCACCTGGACCTGCTGGCCAAGGCGAACCGCGGCCGCGCACCCGGCTTGAGCCCGTCGCTGCGGGACAAACTCGACCTGGACAACGTCGGCCTGATGGGGCATTCGCGTGGCGGTGCGGGTGTGGTGAAGGCGGCGCTGATGAACGCGGCGCTGCCGCATCCCTACGGCATCAGGGCCGTGCTGCCGCTCGCACCGACCGACTTCGACCGGGAAACGCTGCCGGACGTGCCGATGGCCGTGGTGCTGCCGTATTGCGACGGTGACGTGTCCGACCAGGAGGGCCAGCACTACTACGAGGACACCCGCTACGCCGGCCCGGACAACGTCCTGCGGGCCTCGCTATTGGTGATGGGCGCGAATCACAACTTCTTCAACACCCAGTGGACACCAGGGGACGCGGCGGCACCGGAGGGCGACGACTGGCAAGACGAGAACGACCCCACGTGTGGTCTCAACGCACCGACCACGAGCCGCCTCACCGCCGCGCAGCAGCACCAAGTCGGCGCGTCCTACATCGCCGGCTTCTTCCGGCTGGTGCTCGGCCGGGAAAACGCGTTCCTGCCGATGTTCGCCGGAAACAGCGGCAGCGCCGTCACCGTCGGCGCCGCCACGGTCCTGCAGGAGAGCCAATCGCCCGCTTCCGATCGGCTCGACGTGGCACCGCTGCAGGGGCAGGCACGCGACGTGCGGTTCACCGGCTCGGTGACGGGTGCGTACTGCGCGAGCATGGCCGGCCGATCACCGCAGAGTGGCCTGCCCTCGTGTACGGAGTCCACCTTTACCAACAAGTTCCCGTCGTTCGCGCCGGACGGCTTCGCGAGCCACGTGACGGCGTCCCCGATGCTGCACCTGAGCTGGACCGGAGCGGGAGCGATGACGGCCGCCGTGGCGGAGCACGACGTTTCGCGTTACGCGGCGCTGACGATCCGGGCCGCGATCGATGACATCAGCCCGTCCGCCGATCTGAGGCTCACCGTGACAGACGGGGCCGGCCGGTCGCAGTCGACGACACTGTCCGCGCTGTCCGGGGCGATGACCCCGCTGCCCGGTGCCGGCACCTTCCTGCCCAAGACCTGGCTGGAATCGGTGCGCTGGCCGATATCGGACCTGACGCAGGTCGACGTGCACGATCTCCGGAGCGTGGTGCTGTCGACCGCGACGCCGTCCGGCGGGGTGTTCCTGTCCGATCTGGCGTTCCAGACCGCGGCGGCGGGCGCGGGCGGTCCGAGTGCGCTGCCCCGGATCTCGATCGAGGACACGACGGTCGACGTCGGCACGACCGCCACGACCGCCACGGTTCGGCTCACGCTGTCCCGGCCGAGCCGGGTCCCGGTGGTAGCGAACGTGCAGACACAGTCCGGTGCGCAGATCGCCGCCGCGGCATGGCGCGTGGAGATCCCGCCAGGGCGGACCAGCGCCACCGTGGTCGTCCCGGTGGCCGCCGGAACGACCAACCCGCCCCCGGCGGACAGGGCCTACAGGGTCTTGGTCGCCGCCCCGGTGAACGCGGTGCTCGACCGGAACTTCGCGCACATCACCGTGCACAACCAACCGGCGGCGAGCTGAGCGCCGCTTCGGCACCGGGAACGAACGCCGCACGCCGCTTCGAGCAGCGTGCGGCGTTCAGGCCATGGATCTCACGTAAGCGAGAATCGAGTGCCGGCCGCTGGCTTGTCGCAGCGTCGCGCTCACCGGCGACAACCGCGCCGCCAGGCGGGAACGAATGACCACAGTGGACAGCACGATCACTGGCGAGGGCACGCTCGCGCCGTATGTGTCCGGGCGATTGCGACCGCGACGCGAAAGATCGACCGGCTCCCGCAGGGGCCCCGTTGACTCGTCTCACGCCCACCGAGGCCAAGCCGAACCAAGCTGCTGACTTGGGGTTGCCGGACAACAGGGTCCTGGCCGATGACCGCAGCCAGGAGCCCGACATGCATCGGGCCCGCGCACATACCGGTGGAAGCCGGACACCACCAGGCGATCGGTGGGCAGGAGAGCCAGCGGGGTGCGGCCGGCTCGACACCCTCACCTTGAACCGGGTGGCCGGCCGAAGAACCGGCGATCTGCCCGATCGTCCACGTATCGTCAACTATCTTCCCCGCTGTCTTGACAATTAGTGGCCCTATCGTATTTGTAGCGCGATTAGTGTTTTCCTGTTCCTTGCTGTTTCTGGGCAATAATCCGGGGTCGGTACAAGGCGCGCGCATGACGCATGCGTTAACGGGCGTAGGGCATGTGTGAAACTGTGAAAGGGTGATCAACTGGGCACTTGAAGTGGTCAGCTTCGGGTGTGTACCGTTGCGCTGGTCGGCGGGAAGCTCCTTCGCGGGGGTGACGCGGAATTCTCAGTGGCGAGATGTCTGTATCCGCTACTCCAATCACACATTCTCGGATGTGGGCATGAAAGCTTTCGTTTCCTGCCACTGAAAATGTCCGCCTGAAGCGGTCGCGCCTGAGGAGAATTAGCTGATGCATGACTATATTATTTCTGTTGCGCGAGAACTATTGGATTCTTCGCGCGGTACGGACATTGACGAAATCGCTGCCGTAGCAGGTGTCGAAGTAGACGTTGTCAGGGATTGTCTGTCGGATGTGGCGGAGGTGGGGACACTCCTGGGTGCCGGCCCGTTGTCCGCCGGCCCCGTGGCCGCCGCCGCGGAAGGTCGGTGATTCGGGATGCCTTCGTTCGACGGTGCGGCTCTTGGCCGGTCGGCGGCCGGCGGGTGCGCGCCTGCCGCGCGGCCCAGGATCGTCGATGGCCGGAGTGTGTCCGGCTCTGGCGACCCTGTTCGGATCGGGGAAACGCGCAGCGCCCGTTACGTTACCCAGCCCGGCGATTGTGTGCGCCTGGGCGGTCCCGGTCCTGAATGGACCGACAAACCTCCAGTGGTCGCCTCGTACGTATTGATCAGACTGTGCGAGCAGTACTGCATGGCCGTGCTGCTGGAAACCATGCCGCGGGGGTACTGCTCGGTGGGTAGCGGACAGCACTTGAACCATCGGGGCCCGATCGCCATCGGCGCCGAGATCGAGACCACCGTCCGCTGCGCGGAGGCCGCGGGACTGCGCAGCAGGTGGGACGTCACGGTCCGGGACGCGCACAGTGTGGTAGGTGAAGGGTGGATGACGTTCGCCTTGGTCGAGAAGGCCGGATTCGAAGCCCGGCATGTCGCACCCAAGTACGACATGCTCACCCGCTCCGCGGCCGGAAATACGTATTCGGCGGGAAGTACCGGGACCTAGCGGGCGATACGGGTTATCGTCAGAACGGACAGGGTCTGTGGCGTGGACGTGAGGGCGTGTCGGCGACCGCGCCAATATTCGATACCTGCCCATTTCGTCGGCGTATTGAACAGTTGAGCAGTTCACCGCTTCCGCATGTTCTCATCGGCAGCGGAGAGATCGTTGCGTCAGACGGACACGAAGTGTCCAGAAAAAAAATCGTAGTCGATGTCAAGTAGAATCCAGGGGTTCCATCGGATTTCACAGTGGATCCGGTTTGCTGGCCCATTCACATGGATTCCATCGTAATCCTTGGGGTGACCACTCGTGTCCGCAGTCGCACAAGCCCACCGCTCCGAAGGCCTGGAAGAAACGACATGGCGAGCACTTCGCCGCGAGTTCCGCCTCGACCCGTCCCGGCTACACCTGGCGAACTTCTTCCTCGCCTCCCCGCCGACATCCGTCCGTGCCGCGGCCGACCACTGGCGGGCCCTGCTGGACTTCGATCCGCACCTGCTGGAGTCGTTCCTGCTCGGCGATCTGGCCGAGCTGGGCTCCGGAATCGCCTCCGACAGCCCCTACTTCCAGGCGAAGACCGCTATAGCCGGCTACCTGGGCGCGCCTGCCGAGGAGGTGGCCTTCGTCCCCAGCACCACCACCGGACTGGCGCTGATCTACAACGGCCTGTCCATCCCCGCCGACGCCGAGATGGTGATCACCCCCGACGCCCACTATTCCCTTCATCAAGCGGTGCACCGCGCGGCGGAGAAGAACAGGGCGGCCGTACGCCGCTGCAGCCTGTACCACGACCCCGCACACACGACCCGGGAAGAGATCCTCGACCGCGTCCGCGCCGCGCTCACGCCGCGCACCCGCTGCCTCGGCCTCACCTGGGTCAGCTCCCGCACCGGCGTCGAACTCCCGCTACCGGAGATCGCCGCCCTCGTCGCCGATGCCAACCGCGACCGCGACGAAGCCAGCCGCTGCCTCCTCATCGTCGACGGCGTCCAGGGCTTCGGCGCGGAAGACCACGAGACCGCCCGGCTGGGCAGTGACTTCTTCATCGCCGGTGCCCACAAGTGGTTCCTCGGCCCGGCCGGCACCGGCGTCGTGCACGGACGAGCACAGGCATGGCGGCAGATCGCGCCCACGATCCCCTCCTTCGAAATCGACACCACTCTCCATACCTGCTGGCTTGGCGACCGTCCCCTGCCCGCCACCCGGGCTTCCTTCGTGGCCCCCGGCGGCTTCACCGACTACGCCAACATCTTCGCGCTGACGGACACAGTCCGATTCCACCAGCGGATCGGACGATCCGCCATCGCCGCCCGCATCCGGGAACTCAACACCCGACTGCGGCACGAACTGGCCGGCACCCCCGGCATCCGGCTGCTCACCCCGACGGACCCAGCCATGGCCAGCGGCCTCGTCTGCTTCCAGATCCCGGGCCGCACCGCCGCCACGGTCGTGGCCGCACTGGCAACGCACGGCATCAAAGCCGCCACCTCCCCCTACGAGGAAGAGACCATTCGCATGGGCGCCGGCATCATCAACAACCACGACGAAATCGAGCACGCCGTCGCCACGCTACGAGGACAGTCCCGGCTGCCCGGGGTAACGGCGCTGCCCAGTTGCTGACGCGGGCTGAAGAGACTAGGGGTACGTCACCAACGGGTGGAGATCGCCGCCAGGACCGCTTCCTGAAACGTCTCCGCGTTTCCCACCCGATAGGCCGTGTCCGCGGGGGACACCCACCAGACCGCTGAACCCGACACGAGCCTGCTTGGCGGTAACGGCAGCCACACCGATTGGCTCAACAGCCTCACCCGGGAAGCCGGCTCCGGTCGCAGCCGGGCACCGCATTCGACGAATACCCGCGCGCCCTGGGGCGTGAACATCACTGGACACAGCTGATCCTTCGCCAGCCGAGCTGCCGCGGCCGCGGCGAGCGATACCGGCATGCACAGTACGTCGAAAACCCGGCCTGGCGCCGTCAGGATCATCCGCGGCGACGACCACCACTCCGCCACTTCCCCCGGGTCCTGGACCAGGCCCCGCAACGGAGCCGGCGACCCCAGGACGCGACGTCCGGCGGAGAGGTACGACAACCCGTCACACGCCGGCCCCGGAGCAACCTGCCAACCTTGCATGACGTACTGCCGGGCAGCTTCGCACAGGCGACTGCGGGCTCCAGGAGACGGGGCGGCAATCACATGTTCCAGTGTCCGCACCGCGTTTTACGGCTGACGTTCCTTCTGTCACGGTCCGGTTAACAACCTGGCCGGCCTGCACGATCACGCCGAAGCCGTTTGGTGCCCGTCCCGAGCGGTCTGGTCGGCGGCGTCCGGGTGGAAGATGCCGTTTCCGAACCCGCCGAGCTGTCCGAGTTCGTCGACCGCGGCTCGGTGGCGGGCCGAACCCAGGTAGCCCGAGCCGCTGGGGCCCGGCGCGCTCCTGGCCGCGCTCGTAACCCTGCTGATCCGGCCCGCACGCGAAGAGGACGGACGCGTCGTCAGCCGGCGTACTCGCTGGCGAAACCGGCGGCGTTCGCCGAGGAAGAACGCCACTTCTTCAGTCGCGCCACTTGGAGCCGATAATGAAATTCCGGATCCCCGCCAGCCGTCGCGCACAGCAGATCGATCATGGAGTGCGAAAACTCCTGAGTCGCCCACACCCGCCGATTCACTTCCGCGCTGTATCCGGCCAGACCGCGATCGTCACCGGTTCGCATGGCGAGCAGGACGGCCCTCGCGAGATCGGCGGCATCGGCGATGGCGAGATTCATTCCCTTGCCGCCGAAAGGAGTAATGGTGTGCGCCGCGTCGCCGACAAGGAACATGCCGCCATACCGTAGTTCTTCCGTCACCGCGGACCGCATCGTGAACAAGTTCTTCTCGATGATGCGTCCCGGGCCGGGCAACGGGCCTTCGGCGACGGCGAATCGGCGGCGCAATTCGGCCCAGATCCGCTCGTCGTCCCATGCGGTGAGGTCGTCTCCCGGATCGGCTTGCAGATAGAACCGGCTCGTTTCGGGAGTGCGCAGGGCGTGAATCGCGCAGCCATCTCGGTGCAGCGCGTAGACCATATCGGTGGTGATCGGCGGCGTCGCGGACAGGACGGCGAGCAGACCGGCCCGGTAGTCATGGGTGACGGTGCGCTGTTCCACGCCGGGCGCCATCCGGCGGCAGACGCCGAGGCTGCCGTCACAACCCGCGACGAACGTCGCCGGCAATGCGCGTTCGGTACCTGTCTCGTCGGTGAATCCGACCACTGGCTGGCCGGAACCGAGCTCCGATATCGCGGTGACCGGGGTATCGAAGAGAATTTTCCCGCCGTTGCGGAGCAACCGGTCGATCAGGTCGCGGACGAGGAACTGTTGCGGGTAGACGTAATGGACACGTTCACCGGTGAATCGGCCGTAATCCAGGGTGAAACGCTCGCCCGCGAACCGGAACTCGCAGCTGTCGTGGGTCGTGCCCGACCGCAACAGCCCGTCGGCCAGCCCATGCGCACGCAGGGTCTGGACGGTCCGGTACTCGATCAGCCCGGCCCTGGCCCGGTGTTCCACATGCGCCCGGCTCGCTCGTTCGAACACCACCGTCGGCACCCCGGCGTCGTGCAGGATGTTGGCCAGCACCAGCCCGGACGGGCCGGCCCCCACCACGGCGACCAAGGCGCTCACGCTTCTTGACCACCCTGCTCGTCGAGGCGCCGGGCCAGGGTGATGCCGTCCGCGACGTTCAGCATCACCAGTTCCACCCGTTCGTCCGCGCGTGCGTGCTCGTTGAACGCGTGCACCGCCGCGGCTTTCGTCCCCGGCTCGGGACTCACCACCTCACCGGAGAAGAGACTGTTGTCCACGATCAGCAGACCGCCCGGTCGCACCCGCGGTACCAGCTCCTCCCAGTAGCCGATGTAGCCGGGCTTGTCGGCGTCGATGAACACCAGGTCGAGATGCGGGGTGCGGGGTAACGAGCGCAGGGTGGCCAAGGCTGGACCGATGCGCACGTCGACCCGGTCCGCGACGCCGGCCCGCTCGAGATAGGGGGTGCTGAGGACGAGAAAGCCGGGGTCGATCTCACACGTGAGCACTCGGCCATGAGCCGGAAGACCCCTGGCGAGCGCGATCGTCGACGAACCGGTGAACATGCCGACTTCGACGACCGTGCGCGCACCGGTGAGGTTGACCAGGAAGGTCAGCAGCGTCGCTTCCTCCAACGGCAGCGTCATGTGCGCCATCCGCGGAACGGCTTCCCGGGTGACCTGTGCCAGCTCTTCCAGCAGCGGGTCGGTCGCTCGGCCGTGGTGAACCAGATACTGGTGAAGCTCAGGCGTGCACGCTATCGCCTTGGGCGAGACGGGCAAGACGGTTCTCCTCCCACAGCCCGGAGAGCTGATCCACGTGAACGATGGTTTTTCCGGCGGCCGGAGTGAGACCGCGGGACAACTGACCGGGGACGTCCTCCAGCGCGAGCACCTGCCCGACCAGCGCGCGAGGATCGAGCCGCCCGGCGGCGAACAGGTTCAGCAGATACGGGAAGAGCGCGCCGCAATGGCCTCTCGAACCCACCAGCCGCGCCGCGTTCGAAACCCACGGGTTCGTATCGACCAGCGCGGGCACATCGGTCCGGGAAACCAGCACGACGCGCCCGCCGGGCCGGAGGTGGTCTTCGATGAGCGGCAGTGTCGACGCGGGGTCGCCCGAGGCCTCCACGTGTACCTCGGCGTCCAGGTTGTCCAGCCGATGTTCGGCGGGATCGAGACACGCGGTGAAGCCGAGGCGCGCGGCGAGATCACGCCGATCCGCTTGGGGATCCAGGCCGACGACGCGGCTCGCGCCCGCGATACCGGCCAGCAGGCCCGCGAACAGGCCGAGCGGCCCGAGCCCGTGAACCGTCACCCGCTCCCCGGGACGGATTCCGCCGCCTTCGACGAACAACGCGTTGTAGACACATCCCAGGGGTTCCAGGAGAGCACCGGCGAGGAGCGTGTCCTCCTGGCTCCAGCCGTTGTCGCACAGCGGATTCAGCCGATGGCAGGCCGTCTGTGGCACGACGACGTACTCGGCGAGCGCGCCCGGCGCGGTCAGACCGGCCAGCACCGCGTTCTCGCATTGGTTGCGACGGCCGCCCAGGCAGGTGTCACAGGTACCGCAGGCGAGGACGCTCTCCAGCGCCACGAGGTCGTGCGGCCGGACCCGGGTCACCAGTTCACCGGTGCCGACGACCTCGCCCGACGCCTCGTGGCCGAGTATCACCGGCAGTTCGAGAGGCCCGCCGAACGTGGGTGTGTTGTCGGGATGGAACCGGCACGCGTCGAAGTCGGTGCCGCAGATGCCGCACAGCCCGACGCGCACCAGCACTTCCGTGGGACCCGGGACGGGGATCGGCAGGCTCACGATGTCCAGGCGGCCAAGCGGGGAAGCGCTTTCCGGAGCGCTCAGCACCAGCGCGCGCATCCGGCTGCCCTCGACGTGCCGCGGCTGATCGGCTGTCACCGCCATTATCGCGCAAGTTTCATGGGTATCGCACTCGCTTTCCTGAGAGTGACGTGCCGGAAAACTTCGTAATCACGATGCCCAGAACGTGGGGCGTCAACTATTCGACATCAGCATAGGGTAATGCGCCGCAGTCTACAAGGGACAGTTCCGGCGCATGCTTGCCGCGGATCTGCGGAAAGTGGAACAGCATTCTTTACCGTAAAACGCACAACGGCTGCCACTGAAAGGTACTTTTGGACAGTGAACCGAGTCCATTGAGGTTTTCCCAGTAAGGGGCGGGAGTGTGGCTTCGCTGGGGTGTTTGCTCGAGGTGGTCGGGTGGTGTCGGTGGCTGGTGGGGGCAGGCTCGCGGTGGTGTGTCGCGGATGGGACATTGACGACGTTGAACGTCCCCCATGTCCCATTCGCGACACCGCCACAGCGGAGCCGACTTCGTCGCCGAGGCCCATCCGGGAGTCGAACCCGGTCTGACGACTTTGCAGGTCGTCCCACGACCGTCATGACACGGGCCGGATTCAGCGGGTGGCGTCGCGCGCCGTGGTGTCGAGCCACGTCGGCCAGGATCATGAGTCCCGGCTGGCTGCCGAGCCGCGCGCGTCCGCGTCGCGGGGAGGTCCGCGACGGGGGGTGGGGTGACCGACCGGACTCGCACCGGCTGATTCCCGGAGCCACAATCCGGGGCCTCGTCTCCTTCGGCTTCGGTCACAGCCGTCCTGGCGGGAGTCGAACCCGCGCCCTCCGGGGTGAAAACCCGGCGTCCTGCCGTTGGACCAACGCGCCGTCGCTACCCGGCGCTCACCCGGGCCGCGTGACGCGCGGCGAAGGTGAGCGTCGGGAGATGTCTGCTCCGCTGTGTAACTGTCAAAGAACACGCCAGCCCATCGGAAATGGGTGACGAAAAGCACCGGCGGGAGGAGTCGAACCCCCGGAAAACGGTTTTGGAGGCCGTTGCGCTTCCCAAGCTCGCCGGTAAGAAAAGAATTGTTCAGGGTGCGTCGAACAGAGAAAGCCGCCCGGATCGGTTTCCCGATGGGCGGCCCCCTTGACATGACAAGTGCTAGGTCATGGTGGGGAGCCCACACCGCTCAGACGTCCGTGTTCCTGCCAGGAGAAGGGCATCCGGTGGTCGTTCGGCGAACACGGGCAGGCGATCGCGGCGGCCGGACACCGGCGCTGCGCCTCTCGCTCCCGCATGTTCGTCATGGCCACTCCTCCGCTTGCTGGTGTGCATTCATCATCACGCACCCGGCAGGCACCGTCAATCATATTTCGGGGAAAGCTCGGTCGACCGAATTCACGCCGGTGAGCAGGGTCGGAGCGGCTTCTCAGGCCATCGGTGCTTCCGGCGCCTGGGACGCGTACGCGAAGGGAGTTTCGGCGTAAGATTCCAAAACTTTGAGGCACGGTTCCCCTTGTCGTCGAAAGGTCGCGTACATACTCGTCCTTGTGGTAGCCGCGCCCGGCGCAGAGGAGAGCTGAGTGGATGACGTGAGTTCGCCGGTTTTGCCCGAACTGGCCGCCCAGTGGGACGGACTCGGTCTCGACCCGGAGGTCCCGCGGCGGCGTGATTCCGGTGAGGTCTACCGGGTGCGGTCGCCGCTGGGGCACGAAGCGACCCTCTTCAGCCGCTATGACGATGTCCGGGCCGTGCACGGCGACCCCGAACGCCTGCGGCTCGACGCGATCGGCCCGTCGCCAGGTCTGGCCGCCGCGGGTGTCGACGACGAGCAGATGAAACACCGCCGTGCCGGGCGGTTGCTGATGCTGGATCCCCCCGAGCACACCCGGCTGCGGCGGCTGCTGACCGCGACGTTCACGGTCCGGCGGGCCAGGGCGCTGGCCCCGCGGATCCAGGAGATCGTCGACGAGCACCTCGACGCGATGGCGGCCGCCGGTCCGCCCGCCGATCTGGTTTCCGCGTTCGCGCTCCCGGTGCCGTCGCTGGTGATCTGCGAGCTGCTCGGGGTGCCGTTCGCCGACCGGGCCGAGTTCGGGGCGCGCAGCAACCGGTTCATCGACACGACCATGGACCCGCGGGAACGGCTGCGGCTGGACGCCGAAGCCGACGCCTACATGCACACGCTGGTCGCGCGGCACCGGGAAAACCCGGGGGAGGACCTGCTGAGCCTGTTGATCCGCGAGCACGGCGCGGGCGCGCTGTCGGACGAGGAGCTGGTCGGCCTGGCGGATCTGCTGCTCATCGCCGGCCACGAGACCACCGCGAACGTGATCTCCCTCGGCACACTCGCGTTGCTGCGCCATCCCGGCCAGCTCGCGCTGGTGCGCGACGATCCGAGCGCGGTCGAGGACGCGATCGAGGAACTGCTGCGCTACACCTCGGTCGTGCACGCCGGTTTCGTCCGGGTGGCCGTCGAGGACACCATGATCGGCGGGCGTCCGGTGCGGCGTGGCGACCACGTGGTGACCTCGCTGCCCGCGGCCAACCGGGACCCGGCGCTGCTGGAGGACGGGGACGCCCTCGACGTCACTCGCGGCCGCTGCCCGCATGTCGCCTTCGGGCACGGTATCCACCATTGTCTCGGCGCGACGCTGGCTCGCCTCGAACTGCAGCTGGCGCTTCCGGCGTTGCTGCGGCGGTTCCCCGGGCTGCGCCTCGCCGCCGCTCCCGTCTTCAAGCACCGGGCGCTGATCCACGGTCTGCGGTCCCTGCCCGTGGCCTGGTGATCTCTCGAAAGGAACGATGTTGACGCTCGACGAACAATCCGCCGCCGCGTTCCCGGCCGAGGCCGACTTCCCTGACCGTCGGGAGGTGGTGCAACGGTTCGGTGATCTCGCGCCGGACGGCACGACGAGCACGGTGGCGTTGTCGCGCCTGTTCGAGCATCCGCGCGTCGGCCTGCGCTTCTCGCGTTTCGACAAGCTCGCGGCCGAAGGCGGGTTCGGGCCGTTCCACATCCTGTTCGTCGGCCAGTGTGTCGAACGGCGGACGGCGTTCGGCGGGACCGGCGAGACCATCCGGATCGGCACCGGTGTCCGGGCGATCGGACGGTCCTCCTATACCTACGGTCAGGGCATGTTCGCCGGCGGGCAGCTCGTCGCGACGGCCGAGGCCACCATCGTGCTCGCCGGCAAGTCCGGGCCGATCACCTTGCCGGACGAGCTGCTCGCCGACCTCGACGAGCTGCGGCTGCCGGGAACGGGCGCGTCCGCCGCGTCGAAACCCGATCCGCGCCGTCGCGAGCGGCGGTACTACCCGGCCGCCGCCACCGTCCACGCCCGCGTCGGGGACGTCGACCTCAACCGGCACGTCAACTACATCGCCCAGCTCGGCTGGTACGACGAGGCGATCGCGGCGCATGCGCACGGCCTGCTGGGAGACGGCTCCGCCAGGAAGCTCCCGCGGTTCCTCCCTTGGCGCTACCAGGTGAACTACCTCGGCGAAGTCCTTTATCCACGCTCCTACGACCTCGGGATCGCCGTCAGCGGGCACGACGAGCACACCGTGCACTACGAGCTGGGGCTGTTCGACGGCGAACAGTGCCTGGGGACGGCGGACGCCACCGCGCCGCGTGGTGCGCTACCCGCCGCCGGGCTCACGGACGCGGCGCCCCGCGAGGGGTGAGGTCCCCGGGGACCTTCGCGGCGCTCAGTGCTGTCAAGGACCCCTTCACGGCGCCGGAGTCCACAAAGGACTCCGGCGCGGGTCCATCTCGTCAGCGCGTATCGCAGCCCGGGTAGCTCTTCGGGCACGCGGTGAAGCGGATCGGATGGGCATTGATCATCGCGGCGATCGTGGGCCAGTTGTTGACCGGCTGCCCGGTCAGATAGGTCCACATGAGATGACTGGCGTGCAGATAGTCCTCGCCGTTGTTGTAGATGTCGAGCGGGGTGAAGGGCGCTCCGGCCCCCTGGAACTGGGTGCCGAGCAACTCGGGCTCGTCGACGTTGTGGATCACGGCGATGCTGCCGGTCAGGTTACCGCATCCCGTCCCGGGGTAGCCCGTCACGCATTGCTGCCCCCAGGTCAGCTCCTTGGGCGGCGAGAACTTGTCGGCCGCGGTCTTGCCCAGCAGATCCGGTCCGCTCTCCGCGACCCGGTGCGCGTTCTGGAACAGGACCAGCGCGCTCGTATCGGCCTGGTTGCCCATGAAGTTGTTCTCGATGACGACGTTGGTGTTGGGAAGTGCGGCGGTCGCGGCGGTCAGCATGCGTTCCAGCTGGCCCAGTTGCGTGGTGTCGTTGTAGCCGCCGCCTTCGCCGACCTGGGAGGCGGTCTCGGTCAGCACGATGCCCTCGACGTCGGGATTGCTGTTGTAGCGTGCGCCCAGTGCCTGGAGCAGCGCGATGAGACGGTCGTTCACGGCCTGCCGCCAGACGGCGGCGGTGATGGAGAGCCCGCCGCCGCCGTACCACCAGCCGCTCGTGCCCGCCTTGGGGGCGGACCCGTAACTGGCGGGGTCCGTCGTCAGATAGCTCGGAATCACCTTGGTGAGAAAGCCACCCGGATCCTGGTGCTTCGCGTGCAGGAACCCGCTCGACGAGATCCCGATGATCAGCTTCTTGCGTGGAGCCGGGTTTCCCTGGTTGAGCCGCGCCAGTTCCGCGTCGATGACCGAGAAGTTGTAAACCCCTTTGCCGGTCTCGAGCGCCGCCCAGTAGTAGTTGCCCTTCCAGCCTCGGACGTTGGGCGAGGTGTTGACGACCTGCAACTCGTTGCCTGCCATGCTCGCCGGGGTTCCCGCGTCGTGCCACCAGTCACTCGTCATGTAGTGACCGGGGTGCCATTTGATGGTGCCGGCCACCGTGGAGTGCGGCGCGGCCGCGGCCGCGGACGGCGCGACGGCCATGCCGCCCCCGCTCGCCGACAACACCACCGCGCCGGCGAGCCCGGCGAGGCGGGCCGCTCGGCGAGTGCTCCGGAACCCCCATGTTCTCCCTGACATGCAGTTGCTCCTTCTCGTCGCGCCGACCTCGTGAGCCGGCGTCCCCGATGAGCCGAGGCGACCTCCGGCGTCACCTCCGTCAAGGAGATACGAGAGCGGGTTACGCGCCGAGGCGGTGGCAACGCCTCGCCGTCGCGGTCTATCGGGGCAACCGGGTGGCAACTGCTTCGCTGACAGCGGTGGCGATGGCGCAGTAGTCGAAACCGGGCCCCTCCTCGCCGGTCACGGCGACGAGCACGAGTTCGACCTTGGAGTCGCCGCGCCGGTCGGAGAACGCCCGGTGCACGGTCCGCACTACGCAGCTTCGCGGGCCGTAGTCGCCCGGCTCGACGAACGCGTCATGGCCGGCGAGCCGGATCGGTCTGCCGTCCGCCGCGTTGGGTGAATGGTGCTGGTCGTACAGGATGTGCAGCGTGGCTTTCTTGAGGGTGCTGTCCCAGCGGCATTCCCAGTTGCCGAAACCGGGCTTCGGGCGGTGCGCGTTCACGCCGGGGAGCCGGGACAGCGCGTCGCCGGTCGGCAGGGCGCAGGCGTCGGTCATGGCCAGCGACCCTTCCGCGAACGGCCGGTCGCGGCGGTCCAGCGTGCCGCGGTGAAGCCGTTCGGTGGCGGCCGAGGTCGCGACGTCGGCGATGGCGCACAGATCGACCGCGGGAGGAGGATCGTCCAGCTCCGCGCTGACCTCGACCTCGTGCTCGGCGGAGACGAGTATCCGGCGAACGCATTTGCCGTCTTCGCCCGGGTTGGCCACGACCTCGAAGGTGCCAGGCCGCACCGGAACCGGTGGGCGCGCGTTGTTCAGTTCGGTCTTCACGTCCACCGGCTTGTCCGCGCCGACGGCGATTTCGATGTCGCAGCGGTTGAAATTGCCATATGACTCGTACACCGTCGTCCTGCCGAACCGCCGCAGCCCGCCCTCGTCGGTCAGCGAACACGGGGCGGCCGTGCGCGGATCGCCGATCGCGTCCGCGGCCGCGGACGGCGTCGGGCCGGGGGACGAACCACCGATGACGTAAGCGAGGACGACGATCAGTGCCAGCGCGGCCGTGGCGATGCCCCAGTACCCCGGCCGGCGCCACCACGGCCGCCGCGGCGGCTCCTGGATCACCGGCGGCGGGCTCCATTCCCCCGTGGCCTGCACCAGCCGCTGCCAGACCTGTTCCGCGTCCGGCCGCTTCCGGGGGCGCTCGGCCAGCATCTCCGACAGCAACGGAGCCAGCGGGCCCGCCCGGTGCATCTCGCCGATCCGCGCGCGGCGGGCCCGCGCCAGCACCTCGGCCGGATCCCCGTCACCCCAGGGCGAGTTTCCTTCCACCGCGGCGAAAAGCGTGGCGCCGAGCGAGAACACGTCCGATGCCTTGGACACGGGCGCTCCGTCGGCGACTTCCGGCGCCAGGCAGCCCGGAGTTCCGCCGACTTTCCCGTCGGCGGTGAGCGTCACCTCCTGCCACACCGAGATCCCGAAGTCGCTCAGCTTGGCGAGATCCTCCTCTGCGACGAGGATGGTGCCCGGTTGCACGTCGCCGTGCAGCATGCCGACGGCGTGCGCGGCGGACAGCGCGGCCGCGATCTGCCTCCCCACGCGCGCGGTCCGCTCGGGGGGCAGCGGGCCGTCCCGCCACAGGATCTCGGCCAGGCTCTCCGACGGCAGGTACTCCATCACCAGCCAGCAGCCGTCATCGTTCACCACGTCGAAGACCGCGATCGCGTTCGGGTGGGAGATCCGCGCGGCGGTCTCGGCTTCCCGCCGGAGCAGGCTCCGCTGAGTCCCGTGAAGGGGCGCGTGGGAACGTTTGAGCGCCACCGTTCGCCGCAGCCGCCGGTCGTACGCCCGCCACACCACGCCGGTGCGGCCCGAACCGCAGTGCTCGTCGAGGCGGTACCGGCCGCCTACTACGTCACCGGTGTGCACCGGAGCAGTATAGGGAACTTTGTTGCTGTGAAGGGGTCCTTCGGTGCGTCGGATGCTATGAAGGTCCCCTTCAGGGCCTCTGGGCTGCCCTTTGTCGCGAACGCGTCGTTCGCGACAAAGGGGCGTGGCCCCCGTCGACACCGCGCGCCGTTCACGACCTCCGCCCGAGCAGGCGGCAGACAGCCTTCTCCAGGACGTGTTGAGCCTGTTCGCTGTCGAGCCGTTGCGCGCGTTTCAGCGCCGCGGCGATCGTCCGGCCCTCGCGATAGGCCGTGACGACCCGAGGGTCCACATAGGACGAACGGCGGACGGCGGGGGTGTTTCCCAGCGCTCGCGCGACATCCCGCATGACGGCGGCTTCCGCGCGCTTCCGGTCCCGGTCCGAGGAGGCGGTGTCCGGTAGGAGAAGCCGCGGCCGCGCCGGATCCGGAAGATCCACAGTGGACCTTTCGGGACCAGCTGGGTTCCGCTGTCCGGGTTCCCCTGTGTGGGTGGCGGTGCGCCGGGCACAATTTGACCCGTTCCAGACAAGCGGCCTACGGTGGTGGGCGATGTCCGACTTCGAGTCGCAGCTGCGGGCGGCCTCGTTGCGCGTGACTCAGCCGCGTCTGGCCGTGCTCGCCGCGCTGCGTGACCATCCGCACGTCGATACCGAGACCGTGATCGCGCTGGTGCGGGCCGAGCTGCCGACGGTGTCCCACCAGGCGGTCTACGACGTGCTGCGGGCGCTCACCGGCGCCGGCCTGGTGCGGCGCATCCAGCCTGCGGGCGCGAACGCCCGCTACGAGTCCCGGGTGGGGGACAACCACCACCACGTGGTGTGCCGCTCCTGCGGGGCGATCGCGGACGTCGACTGCGCGGTCGGCCACACCCCCTGTCTCACCGCCTCGGACGACCACGGATACGTGATCGACGAAGCGGAGGTCGTCTTTTGGGGTATTTGCCCCGACTGCGCGGCCGAACCCCAACCGCAATGATCCGCGAGCCCGGAAGGCAGGCAGATGAGCGACGACAACGAAAACGTTTCCTCCAGCGCGCAGGGCGTCGATCGGCAGGCGGCGGAGGGATGCCCGGTCGCGCCCGGCTCCGCGACCGCGCACGGCAGCGAGAGCGAGAATCCGGCGATCGACTCGCCGACCCCGAAGACGGGCGGCCGTCCCCGCACGAACAAGGACTGGTGGCCCAACCAGCTCGACCTCTCGGTGCTGCGCGCCCATTCGCCGAAGAGCAACCCGCTGGGAGAGGACTTCAGCTACGCCAAGGAGTTCGCCAGGCTCGACGTCGAGGAGCTCAAGCGTGACGTCGTGGCGGTGCTCACCACCTCGCAGGACTGGTGGCCCGCCGACTTCGGCCACTACGGCGGCCTGATGATCCGGATGAGCTGGCACTCCGCGGGCACCTACCGCATCGCCGACGGCCGCGGCGGGGCGGGCGACGGCGCTCAGCGTTTCGCCCCGCTCAACAGCTGGCCCGACAACGTCAACCTCGACAAGGCACGGCGCCTGCTGTGGCCGGTCAAGGAGAAGTACGGCCAGAAGATCTCCTGGGCCGATCTTCTCGTGCTCGCCGGGAACGTGGCACTGGAGTCGATGGGCTTCAAGACGTTCGGCTTCGGCTTCGGACGTGAGGACACCTGGGAGCCCGAGGAGATCTTCTGGGGTCCGGAGGACGACTGGCTGGGCGACGAGCGCTACGTCACCGATGCGGAGATGGTGCCCGAACTCGGCGCCACCGAGATGGGCCTCATCTACGTCAACCCCGAGGGGCCCCGCGGCAGCGCGGACTTCCGCGCGGCGGCGCACTTCATCCGGGAGACCTTCGCCCGGATGGCGATGAACGACGAAGAGACCGTCGCGCTGATCGCGGGTGGCCACACCTTCGGCAAGACGCACGGCGCCGGCATCGCCGACGACCACGTGGGCCCGGAACCCGAGGCCGCCCCGCTGGAAGCGCAGGGCCTCGGCTGGCAGAGCACCCTGGGCAGTGGCAAGGGCACCGACGCGATCACCAGTGGCCTCGAGGTGACGTGGACCGACCGGCCGACGGAGTGGAGCAACCGCTTCTTCGAGATCCTCTTCGGCTACGAATGGGAACTCACCACGAGCCCCGGCGGCGCCAAGCAGTACGTCGCCAAGGACGCGCCGGAGATCATCCCGGACCCGTACGACCCGGACAAGAAGCACAAGCCGACCATGCTCACCACCGACCTGGCGCTGCGCTTCGATCCGACGTACGGGCCGATCTCCCGCCGCTTCATGGAGAACCCGGACGAGTTCGCGCTGGCGTTCGCCAAGGCCTGGTACAAGCTGCTGCACCGCGACATGGGCCCGGTGAGCCGCTTCCTCGGGCCGTGGGTGCCGGAGCCGCAGCTGTGGCAGGACCCGGTGCCGGACGTCGACCACGATCTGGTGGGCGAGTCCGACATCGCCGCGCTCAAGGCGAAGGTCCTCGAATCCGGCCTCACGACCGCGCAACTGGTCACCACCGCGTGGGCGTCCGCCGCGAGCTTCCGGTCCACCGACAAACGCGGCGGCGCCAACGGCGCCCGGATCCGCCTCGAACCGCAGCGCGGCTGGGAGGTCAACCAGCCCGAGCAGCTCGCCTCGGTCCTGGAGAAGCTGGAGGGTATCCGGCGGGAGTTCAACGAGGCGGGCGGCGCGAACATCTCGCTGGCCGACCTGATCGTGCTTGCGGGCTCGGCCGCCGTCGAGAAGGCGGCGCGCGACGCCGGTGTCGAGGTGACCGTGCCGTTCCATCCCGGACGCACCGACGCCGCCCAGGAGCAGACCGACGTCGAATCCTTCGCGGTCCTCGAACCACGCGCCGACGGCTTCCGGAACTACCTGCGCGCGGGGGAGAAGCTCCAGCCGGAGGTCCTGCTCGTCGATCGCGCCTACATGCTCAACCTGACCGCCCCCGAGATGACCGTGCTCGTCGGCGGGCTCCGCGTTCTGGGGGCCACTCACGGCGGCTCCCGGCACGGCGTGCTCACCGACCGGCCCGGCGTGCTCTCCGGCGACTTCTTCACCAACCTGCTCTCACCGGGGACCCGGTGGAAGGCGTCGGAGTCCGAGGAGAACGTGTACGAGATCCGTGACGTGGCCACCGACGAGGTGAAGTGGACCGCGACCGCGGTCGACCTGGTCTTCGGCTCGAACTCGCAACTGCGGGCGCTCGCCGAGGTCTACGCGAGCCGCGACGCCCGTGAGCGGTTCGTGCACGACTTCGTCGCGGCCTGGACCAAGGTGATGGAACTCGACCGGTTCGACCTCGCCTGATTTCGTCCGCGGGCCCGGCCGATCCCTGGGGATCGGCCGGGCCTGTCGCATGTGGACGGACCAGGGCTCACCCACGTCCTCGGCGGTGGTCGATGGTGGCCTGGCGGAGCTGGTCGGTGTGTTCGGTGAGCGTCCGGAGCCGGTTGGCGAGGTCACCGTGTTCGGCTCCCAGATGGGAACCGGCCTCGGCCAGGGGCGGCAGGAGTGCGGCGGCGTCGTCCTCGCCGAGGGCGTCGCCGAGCTGTTCCATCGCCAGCCTGCCGGGCTTGTCGAGACCGTCGACCGCGCTGACCTGACCGGCGAGCTGGCGCAGCGCGGCGGAATTGCGGCGGGCCCAGTCCGACACCGCGCGGTCGGCGGCGCGCCGGTCCCGCTGGGCGTCCACTCGTGCTTCGCGGGTGCCCTCGCCACCGGCCGAGGGCTGCAGTCGCAGGTAACGCCGTTCGGCGGCCTGGCGGCTCGCCACGCCGAGCGCGGGAGCGAGGATGGCCCAGCTGGTCCCGCCGGCGCGGGCGGCGGTGATGAGTTCGGGTTCCCAGGCGGCGATCTGGCCGCGCAGCAGCCGTAACGCGTTCAGCGCGGTCAGCAACTGGTCCGGGGCGGCCGAGCCCTGTCGCACCGCCGAGACGACGTCGTGGATCGTGCTGATGGTGGCGATCGGGTCTTCTTCCACGGCTGTCATCCTTTCGACGACGCGGTACTTGTCATCGTTTCGATGACATGTTAGAACGAAGGTGCGTGTTGACGCCAGCCCAGTTGCCGACCAGGAGGTGGATCCCGATGTTGATGCGCACCGACCCGTTCCGCGAGTTCGACCGGCTGACCCAGCAGGTGTTCGGTGGTGGGGCGCCGGGGACGTGGTCCAAGCCCGCGGCGATGCCGATGGACGCCTATCGCGCGGGGGAGGAGTTCGTCGTCTGCTTCGACCTGCCGGGGATCGATCCCGCCGCGATCGAGCTGAACATCGAACGGAACGTGCTGACCGTCAAGGCCGAACGCCGGCCGCTGCCGACCGGTGACGACGTCCAGATGCAGGTCGCCGAACGTCCGCTGGGTGTCTTCTCCCGGCAGCTCTTCCTCGGTGACACGCTGGACACCGAACACATCCACGCCGACTACGACGCCGGGGTGCTGACCCTGCGCATCCCGATCGCGGAGAAGGCCAAGCCGCGCCGCATCGAAATCTCCGGAGCCTCCGCGCCCAAGGAGATCAAGGCGTGACCGGCGCGAGCGCTTGACCGCGTGACCGGGCCGGGACGGGAGACGCCGGGCGCCCCGGTAACGCGGTTTCGGTTCCCCGCCCGGCGGTTCCCGGCGTGCCGCCATGTGCTCGCGGTGACGGCGACGGCGGGTCGCGTGCTCGCGGCCCGCCGTTCCCCGCGCCGCACGGAAAGGGTGTCGCAGCAATGACCGCAGCGATCGGCTTCCCCGCCGCCCACCAGCACCGCGCGACCCGTTCCCTGCGCGGTTACCTCGCCGAGGTGGCGGGGCTGCTGGGCATCGGGCTCGAGTCCTGCGTCATCGACCACGACCGCCCCGTCTCGGCGTATCTCGCGCTCGACGGCCGCCTGCCCCATCATCCGGACCGCGACGTCGCGCTGCTGTGGGACGAGTGCCGCGGGTGGTCGATCGCCATCGAGACGCATTCCGGCGAAGACCTCATCGTGCTCCGCTACCTGGGCGGGAGCACGCCGGTGCCGGACCCCCGCCGGGTCGCCCGGTTCGTCGAGGCGATGCGAGCAGGGGATCACCGTCCCGGTCGCCCTGACCCGGTTTCGTTGCGCGAAGCCGGGGATCTCGACGACCTCGCCGCGTTACTGGCCGGGCCGCGGTCGTGACCGGGGCCGGGGCCTCGCATCCACAAAGGACAGACGTGCGACCCACCCACGAATTGGCCCGTCACCGTGGCCGCGCGGTGCGGGCGGTGGCCTGGTGTCCGTCGAAGTACCGGACGAGCGCGGGATCCGGCGGCGTCACGTCGACCGGGGCACCGCCGGAGCGCAGGGAATTCGTGGCGGCGACTCCCGCCGCGACAGCCTCGCGGGCCGCGACAGGTGATGTCTCGGTCGGGCCGCCTTCGGCGACGAACCGCAGGAACTCCGCGACCAGTGCCGCGTCCGCCCCGCCATGGGAGCCGTCCGGCTCCGGAGCGATCGTGACGGTCAGGTCGCCATCGGGCCGGTAGCCCGATCTCCCGCGGTTCCACACCCTGATCAACGCCCCGTCGCCGCCGACTCCGTCCCCGAAGTTCTCCATCCTTCCTGCGTCCCCGATCACCGTGTAGTTGCGCCAGTAGTCGGGGGTGTAGTGACACTGCTGGTAACTGGCGAAGACCCCATTGTCCATTTCGGACAGCATCATGCTGAGGTCTTCCACGTCGATCACCGGGTTCAACTCGCGCAACGCCGCCGGCGGCCACACACCGGCGTCGAACCAGTCCGGCATCCGCTGTCCGGCCCTGCCTTCGCCGCGACGCGGGTTCGCGCCGTAGACCGTGAGCCCGCCCAGCGCCACGACCCGGCGGGAGAAGCCGCCCGCCAGCCAGTGCAGCACGTCGAGGTCGTGCGCGCCCTTCTGCAGCAGCAGACCGGTCGTGTTGGCGCGTTCGGCGTGCCAGTCCTTGAAGTAGTAGTCCCCGCCGTGCCCGACGAAATGGCGGCACCACACGGACTTGACCGTGCCGATCACCCCTTCGCCGATCAGCGCGCGCATCCGCCGCAGCACCGGCAGATGCCGCAGGTTGTGGCCGACGAACAGGCGGGTCCCGGTCCTCGACGCGGCCGCCAGCATCGCGTCGCAGTCCTCGACCCCGATCGCGAGCGGTTTCTCGACGAACACGGCGACCCCGGCCGCGAGGAACGCCAGCACGGGTCGCGTGTGGACATGGTCGGGCGTCAGTACGAACACCGCGTCCAGTTGGTCCGCGAACATCGCCTCGTACCGGTCGTGCAGCACGACGTCAGCGCCGAATAGGTCGCGGGCGTCCGCACGGCCACGCGGATCCGGGTCCGCGCACGACACCACCTTGGCCGTGCCCGGCAGGTTCGCGAGGGTGACCAGGTCCGCGCGCTGCCCTACGCCGACGACGCCGATTCGCAGTTCCGCCACGGGATCATCCGGCTTCGAGGACGACCGAACGGGTCAGGTGCGCCGGGCGGTCCGGATCCCGGCCCGCCGCGGTGGCGAGCCGGACCGCCAGCCGCTGCACCACGACGAGTTCGGCGAGCGGGTCGAGGCGGCCCTGGCGCAGGTATCCGCCGGTGGCCCGGATCTGCCCGGCCAGCGAATCGGCCACACCCGCCATGCTCCACACCGCGCGGCCCGGTCCGGCGACCGCGATCGGGCCGTGCCGGTACTCCATGGCGGAGTAGGACTCCGTCCACCACGCCGCGGCTTCCCTGACCTTCAGCGCCGCCTCGTTGGCGACGCCGATATGCCAGCCCTCGCCGAGGAACGAAAACTGCTCGGCGCCCAGCAACTCGTCCTCGATCGGGGCGTCCAGCGCCGTTACGACGTCTTTCCGCGCGCGGTCGGTGTCCTGTCCCAGATGCGCACGCAGGAGCAGTAGCTGAGTGGTGGGAAACCGGGTCTGCACAACGGATCGCTCGTCGGCGTAGGGCAGGCAGACGACGTCGTCGGCAAGCTCGGCGACGGGGGAATCGCCGACCGCGGTGATGACGGTGACGCGGGTGCCCGGCCGGGTCCGCTCGATCGCGGTCAGCACCTCGGTCGTGGTTCCCGAGCGGGTCATGGCCAGGACGCGGTCGTAGGGGCGGGCCAGCTTCGCCTCCGACGCCGGGTACACGTCCGTGAGCCCGTGCCCGGCGTCCTCCCGCAACTGCGCATAGCTCTGGGCCATGAACCACGACGTCCCGCAGCCGATGACGGCGACGTGCTCGCCGGGGCGGGGCAGGGCGGCGGCGTGCGCGGGCAGTTCGGCAACGGCGCGTTCCCAGCATTCCGGCTGGCTGGTGATCTCGTCGGTGGTGTACGACATGGGTTTCTCCCGGGGAATGGTGGGGTCAGCTGCCGAGGGTGACGCGCAGGGCGGGCTGCAGCCGGTCGGCGTGCGCGCGGACCAGGTCGTCGCACAGCTGCCAGATCCGCTCGACCGGCAGTGTCGCGGCGGTGGCGGGGTCGGCCATCGCGGCGTGCCGGATGTGCCGCGGCTCGTTCTCCACGGCGGCACGCACGACGAGGTCGTTCATGCTGAGGTAGGCGCGGTTGAGCGCGGCCAGTTGCGGGGGCAGCGCGCCGATCCGGGTCGGCTGCACCCCGGAAGCGTCCACCAGGCAAGGAACCTCGACGACGCCGGAGGCCGGGAGGTTGTCGATCAGGCCGTGGTTCGGGACGTTCCCGTACACCGTGCGCGGGGTCCCGGTGACGATGCTGTGGATGATCTGCGGTGCGTATTCGTTCGTGCCCTCGACGGTCAGCGGGGCGTCCTCGGCGAGCGCGCGGCGGGTCTGTTCGTAGGCCGCGACGTTCTCCTCGACGATGCCGAGATATTCGCCGATGGGCAGGCGAAGGCGCTCGATCTCGCTGTCGTGGTGCAGGTACCACGGCACGTACTCCGAGGAATGCTCGCTGGTCTCGGTGGGGTAGTAACCCAGCCGCCGGAACATGTCGAAGCGGACGCGACGGCGCAGCTGTTCGTCCTTTTCGGACAGTTCGGCCAGCCGGGGGTACAGGTCGGCGCCTTCGTGCTCGAACCGCAGTACCCACGCCTGGTGGTTGACGCCCGCCGCGCGGTAGACGACCTCGGAGAAGGGCACGCCGACGAGGTCCGCGAGCCCGCGCACGGTCCAGTACACCGAATGGCACAGGCCCACCACGCGGGTCAGCCCGGTGGCCTCGGCGAGGTACTGGACGTTCATCGCCATCGGGTTGGTGTAGTTGAGCAGCCACGCGTCCGGGCACACCTCGGCGATGTCCTCGCCGAGTGCCCTGAGGAACGGGAACGTCCGCAGCGCGCGGAAGATCCCGCCGATCCCGAGCGTGTCGCCGATGGTCTGCCGCACGCCGTAGCGTGCCGGGATCTCGAAATCGGTGCGGGTGGCCTCGCCCATCCCGATCTGCACCATGTTGACGACGAAATCGGCGCCCGCCAGTGCCTCGCGCCGGTCGGTGTAGCCGGTGATGCCGGGCTTCACGCCGCGTTCGGCCGCGATGTAGCGGGCGGCGCCGAGCGCGGTCGCCAGGCGTTCGGGATCGATGTCGTGCAAGGCGATCTCCGCGTCGCCCAGCTCGGAATGGGCGAACAGATCGGCGAGCAGTCCCTGGGTGAACACGACGCTTCCGGCGCCGACGAAGGTGATCTTGGGGGTGGTCATGCGGGATCCGTTTCGGTACGAGCGAGGTGGACGAGGACGTCGTCCCACGTGGGCTGGCCGGGGGTGCCGCCTGCGGCGCGCACGGAAAGCCCGCCGCACGCGACGCCGAATTCGAGGGACTTTCCGAGCGCCATGCCCGCCAGCACCGCGGCGAGGAAGCCCGCGTTGAAGCTGTCCCCGGCGCCGACGGTGTCCACGGCGTCGGCCGGGATTCCCTTGGCGGACACCAGCTCGCCGTCGGTACAGGCGAACGCGCCCTGGTCGCCGTCCTTGACGACCACCGCCGGTCCGCGCGCGGCCAGCGCCGTGGCCGCCTCCCTGGCGGAGGACTTCCCGGCCAGGTTCCGGACCTCGGCCGCGTTGGGCAGCAGGAAATCGGTCTCGGGAAGCAACGCCGCGACACCGGCCGGATCCCAGGCTCCGGCCGGGTCGTCATTGGTGTCGACCGACGTCGTCGCGCCGTGCGAGCGGGCGAGACGCAACAGGCGGGGCAACTCGGCCGCGAGCTTCGGCAGGAGGAAGTACGAGGACGCGTGTACGTGCTTGCTGGCGGCGAGCAACTCCGCCGGAACGTCGGCGGCCGTGGTCACTCCGAGCGTCCCGGGAGTGGTGAGGATCGCGCGGTCGCCGTCCTGGGTCAGGATGACGGTGAGCGGGGTCGGGACGTCCGGATCGACGGCCAGTGTGCTGGTGTCGACGCCGCGTTCGGCGAGTGCTTCGCGGACGAACCACCCGGCGGCGTCGTCACCGACCCGGCCCGCGATGGCGACCTCGAGCCCGAGGCGGGCGGCGCCCGCCGCGGTGATGGCCGCCGATCCGCCCAGGGTGAGGCTTCCCGAGTCGACGAGGTGTTCACGCTGACCGAAGGCGAGTGGTGTCCGAAGTGGACCGACGATGACGTCGGGGTTGGCGTCCCCGATCACGAGCAGGTCGAACTGGTGTGACATGAAGTGGTTTTCCCGTGCGGTAGCGCGGAGTCAGCCTTTGAGCCCGCTGGAGGTGATGGACTGGACGAACGTCTTCTGCGCGCCGAGGAAGGCCAGCAGGACCGGCAGGACGGTGATCACGTTGCCCGCCATGACCGCGGCCCATTCGGTGTGGTGCTGCCCCTGGAACGTGGTGAGCCCCAGCTGCAGGGTGTACTGCGTGTCGTGGTTGATGGCGATCAGCGGCCAGGTCAGGTCGTTCCACGTGCTCAGGAACGTCAGCACCGCGACGGTGCTCAGTGCGGGCCGCGACAGCGGCAGCACGATCCGGAACAGCACGCGCAGCCGCGAACAGCCGTCGATCCACGCGGCTTCCTCCAGTTCCCTCGGCAGGGAAAGGAAGAACTGGCGCAGCAGGAACACCGCGAACGGGGTGACCAGCGACGGCACGATCAACGCGCCGAGCGTGTCGATCAACCCGAGCTTCTTCATCACCAGGAAGGTCGGGATCATCGTCAGCTGGAACGGGATCGCCATCGTGGCGAGCATGAGCATCAGCATCACCCGGGACCCGGCGAACCGCATCCGCGCGAAGGCGTACCCGCCCAGCGCCCCGAACAGCAGGTTGGCCACGACGGCCACAGTGGACACGATCAGCGAGTTCAGGAACCAGCGTGGGAAAAGCGCGTTCTGCAGGACGTAGCGATAACCGCCGAAGTCTATTTCGGACGGCCAGAGCGCCGGTGGGAAACGGTTGATCTCCGCGTTGCTCATGAACGAGCTGAGCAGCAGCCAGATCAGCGGAGCGGCGAAGAGCAGCGCCAGCGGCACGAGCAGCAGGTGCCACGGGCTGAACGGAAGCCGCGGGCGGATCCGGGACCGGCGGGCTTCGAACGTGCCGACCGCGGGCAGGGCAGCCTTGACCGTCATCGGGAAACCTCCATGGCACGACGGCGTCCCGGCCTCCGCAGCACCCGCACGACCACCGCGATCACGAGCAAGGCGACGGCGAGGACGTACGCGGCGGCCGCGCCGTAGCCCGCCGTGAAGTTCTTGAACGCCTGCTCCCAGATGAAGTAGACGATCACCGTGGTGGAGCCGAGCGGCCCGCCCTTGGTCGTCACGTAAACGAGGTCGAACACCTGCAGGGAATTGATGACCTGCCACAGCAGCAGGAACACCGTCATCGGGGTGATGGCGGGCAACGTCACGTGCCGCAGCACCTGCCAGCGGCCAGCCCCGTCCAGTCTCGCTGCCTCCACAAGGGACGGTGGGACGTCCTGGAGCGCGGCAAGATAGACCACGACGCAGAAACCGGTCCCGCTCCACAGCGTGATCCCGACGAGAACCAGCAACGCCTGCCCGGGGTCGGAGAGAAACCCCTGGGGTGAAAGGCCGAGGTGATGCAGCAGCGAGTTGGCGACGCCGAACTGCGGGTCGAGGATGAAGGAGAACAACACCCCCTGCGCCGTCGCGGAGATGATGAACGGGACGAAGAGCAGCGTGCGGTACAGGCCGATGAACCTGATGCGGCGGTTCAGCGCCAGTGCCAGCAACAGCCCGAACACGATGCTGAGCGGGACGTACAAAACGGTGTACAGCAAGGTGTTCCCGACGGCCTGCGCGAAATGCGGGTCCTTGGCGAGCGCGTGGTAGTTGTCCAGGCCCACCAGCCTGCTCGGCGTCACCAGGTCGTCGGCCTGGAACGACAGCAGCAGCGACCAGACGACCGGGACGACACCGAGGCCGAGGATGATGAGTACCGACGGCGAGATGTACGCCCACGCCGACGCTGTCTCGCGTCGCCGTCGCCGGCGGATTCCCCGCCTGTCGCCGGGGGATCGGGATACGGTGATCGGGGCCGGTAATCCAGGCATGTGCGAACTCCTAGCGCGGAATGATCAGGGCGGCGTTGGCTTCCTCGGCGCAGGCGCGCATGGCCTCGGCCGGCGTGCTCCTGCCGAGCAGCACGGCGACGATGGCGGTGGCGACGGCCTGGGAAACCTGGGGATACGCCGGGTGCACGGGCTTCACGCGCGCGCTTTCCAGCGCGTGCGCGAAAACCGGCAGCCCGTCGGTTTCCGCGGCCTTCTGCTGCCAGGCGGGCATCGCCTGGGCACGACGGCTCAGCGGCAGGCTGCCCGCGCCGACGTCCCAGCGCACGTCCTGCTCCGGCTGGATCAGCCAGCTCACGAAGGTCCGCGCCGCCCGCACGCGTTCCTCGCCGTTGTCGAACAATGTCCAGGTGTCCGGGCCGGAGATCGTCACGGGCCTGCGGCTGAAGGTCGGGAGCGGGACCACGTGGTAGTCGATTCCGGCGTCGATGATGTCGTGCAGTTGCCAGGGACCGGTGGCCACCATGCCGATCCGCCCCGCGGCGAACGCCTTGTACATCTGTTCGCTGCCCGGTTTGGGATCGATGTAGACGCTCTTGCCGGCGGCGAGATCCCGGAGCACTTCGAGTGCGCGGACGCCGGAGCCGGCGAACCCGATGCTCCGGCCGTCCTTGCCGATCACCTCGCCACCGAGGTCCCACACCAGCGGCCACAGCCGCCACACGGTGTCCTCGTCGCCCGCGCCCGGCCAGCTCGTGCCGAAGGTGCCGTTCTGCGGATCGCTCAGTTTCCGCGCGGTGGCAACGAATTCCGGCCAGGTCCAGTTCTCGTCCGGAAGCGGGATCCCCTTCTGCGCGAACAGTGTCTTGTTGCACACCACGGCGAGGACGTCCAGCATCGCCGGGACGGCGCGGACGCGGCCGTTGAGCGTGACCGCGTCCCGCGCGGACGTCCAGTAGTCCGGCCAGGGCGTGGGGCCGGAGTTCACCAGGTCGGTCACGTCGACCACCTGCGGGCTGCGGGCGACGCTGGCGAGGTCCGCCCCGAAGACGTAGGCGATGTCGGGATAGGACCCGGACGCCAGTGCCGCCGTCACCTTCTGGAGCATCGCGTCGGCCAGGACGCCGCCGCCCATGTCGACCCGGATGCCGGGATGGGCGTGCTGGAAGTCGGCGACCAGCTCTTCGACGACCTTGCGGCCGACGTCGTTCTGCCCGTGCCACAGCTCGATCGTGACGGGTCCGCCGGAACCGGCTTGCGCGTTCGAGGCGCAGCCCGCCAGCGTGGTGCCGAGTGCCAGACCGCTGACACCCTTGAGGAACCCGCGCCGGGAAAACGGCGCGGAGGAACCACGAACGTCCATCGGTTTCCTCCGGAAATGCGGCAGGGACAGGGAAATCGCGCGAGCCGCTCAGCAGGTTTCGCGGACGTACTTGGCGCTGCCCTGCGGGGAGACGTCCCGGTCACGCCGGACGACGCTCAGGCTGCCTGCCCACTTGTCGCAGGCGTTGGCCAGGCCCTGGCCGGTGTACTCGATGACGATCACGTGGTTGCCGAAGGCCGGGGTGTACTCGCCACAGTTGTTCTGCTCGCCGCATTCCTCGGCGACGGCGAAGTCCAGACCGTTCTGCTGCCGTCGATCGGAAAGCTCCGAGGTGTTCTTCTGCGCGATCGCGAGCCCCTTGCTGTGGGCGTGCGCGGAAAGCAGCCGGATGTAGGCCTGCGCGTCGTCGGCGCTCAGCAGATTCTGCGAACGGGTGAAGCTGTCGTAGTTGTCGGGCTCCACGGCCTGATATCCCTTGGCCGCGCACTGGTCGATCCAGCCGTCGACCTTCGCGGCGATCCGCTGCCGCTTGGCGTCCGTGCGGACGTCCAGCAATGCCTCGTTCCAGTCCTTGTCCACGACCACGGTGCCGTTCGCGTCGCGCAGGAGCAGGTCGGGATCCCAGCTGCCCTCGGCGCCGCGCTGGGCCTGGAAAGTGTTTACATAGCAGATGTTGTAGAGCCCGGGGGCGGGCGCGGCGTCGTGGTCGCGGCTCACCACCCCGACACCCGACGGCGGCTGGTAGGCGCCGCCGATCTGGTAGTCGAATCCGGCTCCGGCCGGTGGCGGCGCGACGGTGTGCGCCTCGGCGGGGGAAGGGGTGGCCGTGGCGGAAGGGGAGCAACCGAGTACGGCCGAGAGGGCGGCGGCACAGCTCAGCACCTGAACGCGGGTGAAGTGCATCAGTGAACTCCGGGATGCTGGTGGGCACGACCCCGCCTCGGACGAGTACCCGTCCTGGCGACTCAGGCCGGACTCGTGGCTACCGCCACCTACCGGCTGGGCGTACCTCTCACGCCGGGCGTTCGTTCCGACGTGCCTAGGAGTAAAGCCGAGCAAATCCAGTCATGTCAAGTGCCTGATTTTGCTCGTTACAGTGCTGCTTCGAGCAAGAACAAGCATGCTGGCTCAAGGATAAAGCCGGTGCCGCTGCAGGATTCCGACGAGTTCGGGCAGCGGCAATGCCTCACGGGTGCCGAGATTCCCGGTCATGCGCTCGGCTTTGGTGGCCGAGTTGAGCAACGCTTCCTGGGTCGCTTCGACGACGGCGTGGAAGAACGGGTCGATCTCGTCGTTGTCGATCGCCTTGGCCTCGCGCAGCGGTGCGGGCTCGCCCGGGCGGATGTCGTTGCCGGTCGAGAAGGCGAGGTAGATGTCGCCGTCGCCGTTGGACGCGACACCCCCGACCAGGCCGAGGCCGATACCCGCGCGTTCGGCGAGCCGGCGGCACTGGCCGGGCAGCAGGGGCGCGTCGGTCGCGATGACGACGATGCACGAGCCCTGGGACTTCTCCGGCGCGGGACTCGGCGGCGGGGGCAGTTCCGCCCCGACCGGCGCGCCCTTGACCAGGAGATCGCGGGGTCTGCCGAAGTTCGTCTGCGCGAAAACCCCGACGGTGTAGGCGTTTCCGTGGTGATCGACCCGGCGTGACGAGGTTCCGCTGCCGCCCTTGTAACCGAAGAAGGACATGCCGGTGCCGCCGCCGACGTTGCCCTCGGCGGGCAGGCCGCCCTTCGCGTCCGCCACCGCTGCCCGCACGTGGTCTTCGGTGATCCAGAAGCCGTCCATCTGGTTCAGCGGGCCGTCCCAGGTCTCGGCGACCACCGGCAGCCGCCAGGTGAGTGCCTTGTTCCGCTCGGCTTCGAGCTTGACGAGGGTGTCCCGGACGATGCCGACCTGATGGGTGTTGGTGATGCCGATGTTCGAGGTCAGCCAGCCGGATTCGGCGATCCAGTGCGCCCCGGTCAGTTCGCCGTTGCCGTTGTGCGCGTGGATTCCCGCGTAACAGTGGTTGCGCCAGACGGGTTCGTCGCGGGGCACGATGACCGTGACGCCGGTCCTGGCGATGTTCGGCGGCGGGCCCGGCCGGTCGAAGATCACCGTCCGGTAGCCGACCGCGACGCCGGGTACGTCGGTGATCGCGTTGTACCGGCCGGTGGGCAGTTCGCCGATGACGACGCCGAGTTCCCGCAGCCGGTACCGCCGGCCTCGCCGGATTCCCTCCCGCACTTCGGGTGGTATTTCGCCCGCTTCGGCGGTGCCCGAAGGGATCGCCACCGCCGCGGCGGCGGACGCCTTGAGCATCGTCCGCCGGTCCACCTTTTCCCGCGCTGACCGCTTCACGAGCGCCTCCCGGGTCACCAGGGTGAGACCCGAGCATGGCACGTGCAGTGTCGTCCGGGGAAGCCCAGCGGATTGCCTATCGTCCACTGTGGACTGGTGGAAACGCCCCTACGAAGGTGGGTTTTCAGCGCCATGGCGTGGGAGGAACCTGGACCTCGCCTTGCCGCGCCCGACCGGAAGGAATCCTTGCGATGAAACGACTACGACACCGTGCCGCGCTGCCACTGGCCGCCGCCTGTGCCACCGCGGCCGTGGCCGGAACCCCGGTGGCGGCCGCGCCGCACGGCACTTTCGCGCCCTCGGCGGCGTCCGTGGCGATCGCCCGGCTGGTGTCCACCACGGGTGCCGACCCGGCGCACGCGGCGCACGTGCTCGCGGTCCAGCGTGCCGGCGCGGCGAAGGTCCAGGAACTCGACCGCAGGCTCGGTGCTCGCTCGGCGGGCGGCTACCTGGATCCGCGCACCGGCTCGGCCGTGGTCAACGTGCTCGACGCGCGGGCGGCCGAGACGGTCCGCGCGGCGGGTGCCACCCCGCGTCCGGTGCGGTACGGCACCGCGGAACTGACGTCCGTGCAGGCGGCACTGCACCCGGTGCCGAACACGGCGACCGGCCTCGACCCGGTGGCCGATCAGGTCGTGCTGACCGTTTCCGACGCGGCGCCCGCCGAGGAGGCCGCGGGGCTGCTCGACGCGGCACGCGGGTTCGGGGACCGGGTCCGGGTCGAACGCGCGCACGGCGTCTTCCAGCCGCTGATCTACGACGGTGACGAGATCAGCAACGGGCAGTCGGTCTGCTCCGCCGGGTTCAACTCGAACAAGGGCGGCCAGAACTACATCGTCGACGCCGGGCACTGTGCCCAGGGTTTGCCGTACTGGGAAGGCATCGGCCCGACGGAAGACGCCCGGTTCCCCGGGACGGACTACAGCCTGATCCGCAACGACTCCGGGGACGCACCGGGCGCGGTGGACCTGTACGACGGTTCCACGCAGCCGATCACCGCCGCGGGCGACGCCACGGTCGGTGAGCAGATCTGCAAGAGCGGGCGCACCACCCAGGTCACCTGCGGTTCGGTGCAGGCGCTGAACGAAACCGTCGACTACGGCGACGGCCAGGTGGTGCGCGGCATGGTGAAGACCGACACCCACGCCGATCACGGCGACAGCGGCGGCCCGTGGTACGACGGCGCGACCGGGCTGGGCATGACCGGCGCGGGCGACACCGTCTCCGTGACGTGGTTCCAGCCGCTGACCGCGGCCATCCGCGCGTACGGGGTCACCCTGAACCGCTGACCGTCCTCTGTGGATCCGAGTGGATCGTTCCGTGGGGCCTCTCCGAGGGAGTCGGAGGAGGCAGACTCACAAACCGAAAAACTCCCGCTGACCGCTGAAACCCGACAAGATGTGAACCACGCCACAATGCCGGGTACCGGGTGCCTGCCGTACGTCGACGATGGGCGCCCGGACACCCGGCTACAGCTCAAGCCCAAGCCAAGACGCGTAGCCGGACAGCGCCTCTGAACGTCGACGCTGCGCCTGGACAAGTGCGGTCACGGTGTCTCGGGTCATCGGGTGGCGCCGCGCCTGCCCTGGTGCGACCAGCCGAGCACGCTCAAGCTCACGTAGCGCGTGGTCGGGTTGGTTCAGCCAACGGTAGGCACGTGCCATGTCCAGGTGGTGGTGCCCGATGCGCGTTGGTAGCCAGTCAGACGGGAAACGGAGGCCCGCGCCAGCTTCGACCGCGCGGCCATGCTCCCCGATGGTGCCCAGCGTGACGACACGGTGAATAGCTACGTTGGTCGGCCCGAATCCGAACCAGAACGTTTCTGGGTCCTCTCCGGTGATCTCAGCGACGCGGGCGGCCTCGTCCAGGTGGTTCGCCATCGCGTCACGGTCACCCGTCTGAGCGGCAATCACGGAGGCACCGAGATGGAGTTGCCCCCGTGCGAGGAACGCTCCCGGAGCATCCTTCGCCCCGTCCAAGTGCCGCACGCCTGACTGATTGAGTCGCCAACACGCTTCGTAGTCACGAAGTCGGAGGTAGGCCGTGACGCGGAGGTATTCACGGGCAGCACGCAATCCCGGCGCGCGGTCTCCCGCTTGCTTGGCTGCCCAATCCATCCGACTCAAGGCGCTTACGGAGAGCGTGTTGTCACCTAGCGCTATGCCGACAGAGTGACCGCACCGGCTAGTCAGCGCCAGAAGTGCCCACGCCGCTTCCTGCTCACGGCCCGTGAACGTCATAGCCGCCAAGTGCAACTCAGCCAGCAACGCGGGCAGCAGCGCCACCATCGGTTCGTACTGTGCGGCCTGCGCAAGTTGGTTGACGTGCCGGACGTCGGCGCGCAGCACAGCCAGCGGTCTGGGCCGAACCGACGAATCCGGCGGCAAGTCGAGAAGGTCGAGCGCGGACCGTACCGGGGTCAGCAAGTCGCCCAATTGATCACCGCGCCGTTGCCACTCGAACCGATGCCACGCTAAGTGTTCGACGTCGGTTCCAAGCCCATCGGCGACGCGCCCCAGAAACTCGGGTGTTGGCTCGACCTCGCCGCGCTCGACCTTGGTTACCAGGCTTTTGCTGTAGCTGATGCGCGCGGCAAGTCCCGCCTGAGTGAGTCCGGCCATCTTTCGCGCTGTAGCGATCCGGCCACCGATTCCCGCCAAGTCCACGACCACATGCTCCCGCCTGTCCGGCCGTTCCGCCAGGTTACGCCGATCAGGTTGCCATTTTCTTGTCACTCCGCATCGCTGCCCGCTCGTAACGTGAGCCACTGGGACAAGATCAGGTCTCGCGTACCACATGTGGACAGGGCCTGATCACGTCTCACCGCTACAGCAGCCTTGCCCTTGACCGCCAAGTTTCAGGCAGTCGGCTGTAGCTCGTGGCGCCAGAGGTTTCGATCAGCGCTCCTGGTGCCACACCCGAGCAGCCGGACGGGCGGGGAAGATCCTCACCCTCACAAGGTAGGCGCGGCACCCTGCCCGGCCAGTGTCCGTGTACGTCGAGAGGTGTGGCCATGAAATACACGGGTGAACGTGTGGAGATTGGTATCCACGCCTCTTGCAAGGTCCGCGCGATCCCCATGTACCGGGGCGGAAGTCCCGCACTGTCGTTTGTGGACGGATCGGACGAGCTGTTCTTCGTCACCGGCGATTCCTGGGCAGACCTCCATGTAGCCATGGAACACGCAGTCTCCCAAGCTCGACAGTGGCTCATCTTCCACCGATTTTGCATGGATCTACTCAACATGCTCTACGGGGCGATTACGCAGAAATAGAGGGAAAGCACGTGACCATTGCAGTCGAGCATCTGACCGGGCAGGGCCTAGTTTCCGAAGTACTATTTAGGCGGCTGGCGAACCGAATCATCGAGAAAGAAGGAATTTCGACTGGTAAATCCGAAAGGATCGTTGATCAGGCATTGGCGTTCCTGGCAGCGTGCGGAAAAGCTACCGAACCGTTGGCGCCGAGCGAAACCGTCGATATCGGATGGCACACGTTTATTCTCTACACGCGCGAATACGTCGAATTCTGTGACCGGATTGCCGGCCGGTTCATCCATCACGTTCCCGACGACGAGAACGAGAAGGCACCCAAAGTGAAGGCGCAGGACCAGATTGGGCGCACGGTGAAAGCTATCCGTGCCGCTGGTTTCTACGTTGACGAAGAGTTATGGGTGGGTGCTCACGGCGTCGTGGGGAGCTGCACCGGGTGTCACAACGGCTGTCACGAGGACCCGCCGCCACCGCCCGCTACGATGTCCGCATGAAACACGAGTGGCAGGATCTTCCGGCGTCGGTCAGGGCGGCCGTGACGGAAAAGCTCGGCTCGTCTGTCCTGGCCACGTCGTACCCGGCGAAAGGTCGAAGTTCGGACCTGTCCATCACAGTGGAGACAAGGCAAGGCCCGGTTTTCCTGAAAGGGATTCAGGTCGGCGATCGTAGGGTCAGAATGCACCGGAACGAAGCCAAGGTGAACGGGATACTTCCCGATCTCGCACCTAGGGTTCTCTGGGAAATCGAGACTGACGGTTGGCTCGTCCTCGGATACGAGCACGTCACCGGCCGCTATGCTGATTTCTCGCCAGGATCACCCGACCTTCCCTTGCTCGCGAATGCCGTCTCGACGCTGGCTGTGGAATTGACGCCAAGTCCTGTTGCCGTCGATAGCCTCGCTGTCCGTTGGGCGAAGGTTTCACCGTGGAAACGATTGGCCGGAACCCCGGAAACTTTGGACGACTGGGAAACGAAGAATATCGTATCACTACTAAAACTCGAATCCCAGGCAATCGGCCAGATGGACGGCCCGGGGCTGATTCACTCCGACATTCACCAGTACAACGTGATCATCGGTGACCGGCTTCGACTAATCGACTGGGCTTGGTCCTGCGCTGGTCCGAGGTGGGCTGATTCGGCTTTTCTGGTGCTCCGGCTGATCGGGGCAGGACACACACCGAAGCAGGCCGAATCATGGGCTGGCCAGATAGCAGCATGGCAGGAATCGACAGAGCGTGAACGAGTGGCGTTCTCGGCGGCCGTGCTCGGCATGTGGCGGTACCGGAAGCATTTCCCTGAACTGATCGGGGCAGCACGAAATTATGTCCGGTATCTCACAGAGAAGTAGCAACAACTGGACCGGTGCCGGGAAATCGGCGGGGGCCCTTCCGTTCAGATCACCGAGCAATTCGCTTAGGGTCGTCCATCTGCAAATCGCTGGTTTATGCGTTCGGTGAAGAGGATGAGGGCGGGCCCCATCGCCCGGGGTCCCGGTTTGATCATGGTCTCGCTCATGGCGGATACCGCTGACCAGCACAAACCGAGTTTGCAAGTCTGCGCCCCGGACGACTCTGGGGCCCTCGAGGAGCCCCCACGGACTTACCGCCCCACCCTAGGATCACCGGGACGCGGCGGCGAGGATGTCCTCCAGGGTGCGCACGGCCAGGATCGGCGGCCGCGTGTCGGCGGTGACGAAGCTGAGCGGCCAGTCGAGGCCGGGGGAGAGTGGGCGGACGGCGATGTCCTCGACGGGCGGGGAATCGGTTTCGGGCACGATCGCGACGCCGAGTCCGGCGTGGACGTACCGGGGAATGACGCGGATGTCGGCCACCTCCACGGCGACGCGGCGTGGGGAGCCGAGGTCGTCGTAGGCGCGGTCGGTGACGACGCGGTTGCCGAATCCCCTTGGCGTGTCGATGAAACGCTCGCCCGACAGATCGGCCAGCGTCACCGCGCGTTTCGCCGACATCGGATGCCGGGACGGCAGGAGCGCAACGAACGGCCGGTTCTCGAGCGGTAGTGCCCGGAGCCCGGCGAGATCGGCGCTGGGCAGCCCGACCAGCGCCGCGTCGAGCCTGCCCTGCCGGACATCGGCGGCGAGACCGGTCGAACCGGCCACGGAGACGGTGACGTGGATATCGACCAGCGGGTGCTTGCGGTGGAACGCGCCGAGCACGGCGGGCAGGTCCAGGCGCCCCATCGAGCTCAGCGTGCCGAACCGCAGGCTGCCTCGCAGACCCGCGGACGTCTGCTGGACCACGGCGCGGGCGCGTTCGAAAGCCTCCAGCGCGTTTTTCGCCTCGGGGAGGAACAGCGCGCCGTCGGAGGAGAGGGCGACCCGGCGGGTCGAGCGGTCGAACAGCTTGGTGCCGAGTTCGGTCTCCAGCGCGGTGATCGCGGCCGAAACCGTGGATTGGACGGTGAAGAGCCGTCGTGCCGCGCGCGTGAAGCTGAGCTCCTCGGCCACCGCGACGAAGTAGGCGAGCTGCCGGTTGTCCATGCGGCCCATCTTATCGGTACTGTCGATTACTGAGACAAAGATTGTTCGTTGGACTTGGTCAATCGAAGGGCGCAAGGTGGACGGCGAAAGGTTCGTACACCGGAAGGTCCCGTCATGGTCGACATCGCCACCCCTGCCCGCCCCGTTCGCGTGCGGCGGGTGAGTCATGGCTCGGGGTTCGTGGTCATCGCCGTCGCTTTCCTCACCGCGATGGCGTTCTCGACGTTGCCCACCCCGCTGTATGCGCTTTACCAGCGGCAGGACGGCTTCCCGACGTTCGTCGTCACGGTCGTCTTCGCGGCTTACGCGGTCGGTGTGATGGCGAGCCTTTACCTCGCCGGACACGTCAGCGACTGGCTCGGGCGGCGCCGCGTCATCCTCGCCGCGCTGCTGGCCGAAGCGCTGGCCGCGGCCTTGTTCCTCGTCTCGGGGGACGTGCCGGTCCTGATCGTCGCGCGCCTGATCAGCGGCGCCGGGGTCGGCACGATCACCGCGACGGCGACGGCGCATCTGTCGGAGCTGCGGACGATCGCGCGGCCCGAGGCCGATCTCGGCCGCTCCGGACTGGTCGCCACTGTCGTCAACGCCGGGGGACTGGCCGTCGGCCCGCTCGTCGGCGGCTTCTTCGCCCAGTTCGCCGATCGTCCGTTGAAGACGCCGTTCGTGGTCTTCCTGATCGTGCTGCTGCTCGAAGCCCTGGTGGTGAGCCTGGTCCCGGAGACGGTCGAGCGCCGCGAGGAGCGTCCCGCCTACCGCCCGCAACGGGTTTCGCTACCGGCGTCGGCGCGTCCGAAGTTCGTCGGCGCCGCGACCGGCGCATTCGCGGCGTTCGCGATTTCCGGGCTGTTCATGGCGCTCGCGCCGACGCTGCTCGCGACCGGCCTGCACCAGACCTCCCGGCTGCTCTCCGGGGTGGCGCCGTTCGCGATGCTCGGGTCGGCGGCGCTGGCACAGGTGGTGTTCGACCGGCTCGGAGCGCGCACTCAGCTGCGCCTGGGCTTCGGGTCGATGATGACGGGCCTTGTCGTGCTCTCGGTAGCGGTCTTCGCGGCTTCGCTGCCCCTGTTCCTCGTCAGCGCGGTCGTCGCCGGAGCGGGATTCGGCCTGGGGTTCCGGGCGTCGGTGGCCACGGTCGCGGCGCTGGCCGATCCGTCGTCGCGAGGGGAGACGCTCGCGGCGTTGTTCCTCGTCGCCTACGCCGGGCTCGTGCTGCCGATCCTGCTCGTCGGCGTGGCGCTGGTCTGGCTGCCGAGCGCCACGGCGCTGCTCGGCTTCTCCGTACTGGAACTGCTCCTGCTCGGCTGGGCGGCGCGCCGCACGCTCGGCACCTCCTGAGCGCGCCCGCCGTCCACAGTGGACACTACTTCCCGGTGGGGCGGCGGTGCAGCAGGTCGAACCGGGACCACATCGCCTCCGCGGCCTCGACGGATTCGCTCGTGCGGGCCGGGTCGACCGCGGCCAGCTGGGCGACGATGGCTTGGGCCAGCGCCATTCCCGCGGTCAGGGACGGGAAGAACGTCACCCCTTCGGCGGGCACCATGAGGACGTGTTCCGCGGCGTCCGCGAGCGCGGGACTCGCGGCGTCGGTGATGGCGAACACCCGCGCACCCCTGCTCTTGGCCTCGTTCGCGGCGCGGACCGTGCTTTCGTACAGGCGCCAGAAACTGATCGCGACCAGTGCGTCGGCGGCGGTGAGCTTCGCGACGACGTTGGCGAGTTCGGCGTTGCCCGCCGTCACCGCGTGGACGTCGTAGCCGGCGAGCCGCGCGTTGTGCGCGAACGCGATTCCGACGGCGGCATAGCTGCCGTCGGCGAGCACCACCGTGCGGCGCGCCCCGGCGAGCGCCTGGGCGACCTCACGGATCACCTTCTCGTCGAACCGCCGGTCGAGCAGGGCGAGACTGTCGAGGTCGCGGCGCAGGGAGGCCGAGCCCGGCGAGCCGGCGCCGCGGTGCTCCTCGGCGACCTGCGGCGCGCTGAGCGACGACAGGTAGCGCGCCCGCAGCTCCTGTTGCAGCGCGGGCCAGCCGGCGAAGCCCAGCGCCTGCGCCGTGCGGGTCACGGTCGCGACGTTGACCCCGGCGAGCTGCGCCAGTTCGGCCGTCGAACCGAACGACGCCCGCCTCGGCTGGGAGACGAGCATTTCGAGCACCGCGGCCGATTTCGGCCGGAGTCCCCGTTCGGGCAGCCGGTCCCGCAGCCACGCCTCGAAACCGTCGCCGGTCCTCGTCCGCGCCACCACGACGCACCTCCTTCGACCGCGTGACCGCAACGAACCACGATCCTCTGCAAAGAGCATTGCAGCTTTGCGGAAATGCAGTATACGTTGTCCGCAGTCTCGTTGCCCGGACACGGAAGGCGTTTTCCATGACGCTGCTGGCACGACTGGACCGGCTCCCGCTGAGCCGCCCCCACTACAAACTGCTGCTCATCGGCGGGCTGGGCTACACCTTCGACGGAATGGACTCCGCGATCGTCGCCTTCCTCCTTCCCAGCGCGAAGGCGGCTTGGCACCTCGACAACGGCCAGCTGGGGCTGATCGGTTCGGCCGCCCCGTTCGGCTTCCTCTTCGGCGCGATCGCCGCGGGCCTGCTCGGCGACCGCATCGGCCGCAAGAAGGTCATGATGTACGCGCTGGCCTTCTACACGGCGTTCACGGTCGTCGCGGCGTTTTCCCCGAACTACGAAGTGTTTCTCGGTGCCCGGGTACTGGCGGGTGCGGGCGGGGGCGCCGAAAGCGCGATCATCGCGCCGTTCCTGGCCGAGTTCGTCCCCGCCAGGCGGCGTGGATGGTTCGTGGGCGCGCTCGCCGGGTTCTTCTCCTTCGGCTTCGTCGCGGCGGCGCTGATCGGCCGGTTCGTCGTGCCGTCGGTGCCCGAAGGCTGGCGCGTCGCGCAGTTGATCACCGCGCTGCCGATCGTCCTGCTGCTGTGGTGGCGCCGGTCCCTGTCCGAGTCACCGCGTTTCCTGCTCGCGCAGGGACGGGACGCCGAGGCGGAACATGTTGTGTCCACTTTGGAACGTGCCGTCGAGAAGGCGACCGGGACCGCGCTGCCCCCGGTGCCCGCCGCCGACGCCCAGCCCGCGACGCGGACGCCGAAGGTCAACCTCCTCAGCGCGCTGAAGTTCCTGTGGAGCCCGGCGATGGCGCGCCGCACGGCGGTGATCTGGACCGTCTGGTTCGTGATCACGTTCTCCTACTACGGCTTCTTCTCGTGGATCCCGACGCTGCTGGTCGATCGCGGGATCACGGTGACCAAGAGCTTCGAGTTCTCCATCATCATCTACCTCGCCCAGGTGCCGGGGTACTTCTCCGCCGCCTGGCTGTCCGAACGGCTCGACCGCAAGCACACCATCGCGCTGTACCTGACCGGCTCGGCGGTGAGCGCTTTCTGGCTGAGCCGGACGAACGCGCCGTGGTCGATCACACTGGCCGGTGCGGTGCTGTCGTTCTTCCTCAACGGCACCTACGCCGGCGTGTACTCCTATACCCCCGAAGTGTTCCCGACCTGGATCCGCGCCAGTGGCACCGGCCTGTCCAGCGCGTTCGGCCGGTTCGGCAGCATCCTGGCGCCGACGATCATCGGCCTGTCCGCGGCGAGCCTCGGGTTCGCCGGTGTCTTCGGCCTCACCACGGCCGTGCTCGCCGCCGGGGTGGTGTGCGTGGTCGTGTTCGGCCTGGCCACCGCGGGCCGCTCGCTCGAAGAACTGACCGAACACGGTGCACCGGTGGCCACCGCGAAGGAGATGACGAAGTGACCGAACTGTCCACTGTGGAGGAAAAGGAGATCACGTGAACGGATCGTTGCTGCTGCGCAACGCCCGGCTGCTCGACCCGCTGACGGGGGAGTACACCGAGGGTGACCTGCGGTGCGCCGAGGGCCGCGTCGCCGAGGTGGGGCCCGGCCTCGCCGCGGCCGACGTCCGGACCGAGGACCTGCGGGGCGCGTTCGTGCTGCCGGGACTGATCGACGCGCACGTCCACGTCACCGCATCGACCGCGGATCTGCCCTCGCTGCCGTCGTGGTCACCGTCCTATGTGGCCGCACACAGCGCCCGCACGATGAGCGGGATGCTCGACCGCGGTTTCACCACGGTCCGGGACGCCTGCGGCGCCGACTACGGCCTCGCCGACGCCCAGGCGGAAGGGCTGTTCCGCGGTCCCCGGCTGTTGTTCTGCGGCCGCGCGCTGAGCCAGACCGGCGGGCACGGCGACGACCGTGGCCGCGGCACCCACGTCAAGGACGCCCACCCGTGCTGCGCCGGGCTCAGCCGGGTCGCCGACGGGGTGGACGCCGTCCGCGCGGCGGCCCGCGACGAACTGCGCAAGGGTGCGCACCACATCAAGATCATGGCCTCCGGCGGGGTGGCCTCGCCGACCGACCGCATCGATTCGATCCAGTACTCCGCAGGCGAAATCCGCGCGATCGTCGAGGAAGCCGAGGCGGCGAACCGCTACGTCGCCGCGCACGCGTACACCGCCCGCGCCGTCAACCGCGCGCTGGAACTCGGTGTCCGCTCGATCGAACACGGCAATCTCCTCGACGACCGCAGTGTCGAGCTGTTCGCCGAACACGACGCGTTCCTCGTGCCGACGCTCGTGACGTACTGGGCGCTGAAGGAGGAGGGCCGCGAACACGGGCTGCCGGAAGGCAGCTGGCGCAAGGTCGACGACGTCCTCGGCGCGGGCATGGCGGCGCTGGAACGGGCCGCGCGCGGCGGCGTGAAGCTGGTCTACGGCACCGATCTGCTCGGCGGGATGCACCGGCACCAGAACCACGAGTTCCGGCTGCGCGGGGAGGTGCAGTCGCCGTTGGAGGTCATCCGGTCCGCGACCTCGACCGCGGCCGAGCTGCTGAACCTGACGGGCAAGATCGGTACGCTGGTACCAGGAGCGCACGCCGATCTGCTGGTGCTCGACGAAGACCCGCTGGCCGACCTCGGCGTGCTGGCCGAACCGAAGCGCTTCCGCCACATCGTCCAGGGCGGCGTCCCGGTCGCCGGTGCCGCGGCCTGAGCAGGAAAGGTGGACTCGGTGCACGACTACGAGATCTTCGACCTCGGCGACTTCGTTCTGCAGCACGGCGCGACGCTGCGCGGCGCGCGGCTGGCGTACAAGACCTACGGCACGCTCGACGCGGACAAGAGCAACGCGATCGTCTACCCGACCTGGTATTCGGGCCGCCACTGGGACAACGAGTGGCTGATCGGCGAGGGCAGGGCGCTTGATCCGGCGCGGTACTTCGTCATCGTGCCGAACATGCTCGGCAACGGCCTGTCCAGTTCGCCGAGCAACACCCCGCCGCCGTACGACAGGGCGCGCTTTCCCAACGTCACCATGGCGGACAACGTCGAGGCCCAGCACCGGCTGGTGACCGAGCACTTCGGCATCCGGACGCTGCCGCTGGTGACCGGCTGGTCCATGGGCGCCGGGCAGACCTACCAGTGGGCGGTGTCGCATCCGGAGATGGTGCAGCGGATCGCGCCGTTCTGCGGCTCCTCGGTCACCAGTGAGCACAACAAGGTGTTCCTCGAAGGCGTCAAGGCCGCGCTCACCGCGGACGACGCCTTCCGCGGCGGGTGGTACGACCAGCCGCCGGTCAAAGGCCTGCGCGCGGCGGCGCGGGTGTACGCGGGCTGGGGCTTTTCCCAGGCGTTCTACTGGAACCAGGTCTACCGGGAGATGGGCTACAGCTCACTGGAGGACTTCCTGGTCGGCTTCTGGGAGGGGTTCTTCCTCGACGACCGCGACGCGAACAACCTGCTCACCATGCTGTGGACCTGGCAGAACGCCGACGTCGGCCGGACGCCGGGATTCGACGGCGACACGGTGGCCGCGCTGCGCTCGATCACCGCGAAGGCGATGGTGCTGCCCGCGGAGAAGGACCTCTACTTCCCGCCCGAGGACGAGGCGTGGGCGTGCCGGCACATCGCGAACGCCGAGCATCGCGTGATTCCCGGTGTCTGGGGCCATTTCGCCGGTGGCGGCAACAACCCGGTGGACATCGAGTTCATCGACGCCGCGCTCAAGGAACTGCTGGCTCGCTGAGCCGTCGGCGGCAGCGCGTCAGCCCTTGCGGGCCGCGATTCGTTCGCGGATCTCGTCGAAGTGGTGGTGCACGGCTTCGGTGATTTCGGCGCGCTTCCCGCCGCGGATCGCGTCGACGATCTTCTGGTGCTTGGCGACCAGTGCGTCCGAAGTGGACAGTGTCGGCCCGACCAGTGACTCGGCCTGCTGGTAGACCTCCCAGAACAACCGGACCAGCTCGAGTGCGAGGTCGTTGCCCGCGGCCGCGCAGATCAGCTCGTGGAACTCCCGGTCCGCGGCGGGGGCCGTGGCGGGCGTGCGCATCCGCTCGACGCGGTCCTGGAGCTCGTCGAGCAGCTTCGCCGGCGGGTTCTCCGCGACGCGCCGGGCCAGATCGGTCTCCAGGATCTGGCGGACCTCCATCAGGTCGTACAGTCCGCTGAGGTCGTCGCGGGAGCGGGCCTTGGTGCGGAACAGCAGGGACGGGATGAGCGCCGTCATGCTCGCGGTGCCGACGAAGGTGCCGTGGCCGCGCCGGATGTCGACGATGCCGAGCGCCTGGAGCGTGCGCACCGCCTCACGCACGGAGTTGCGGGCGGCGTCGAACTCCGCCATCAGCCTGTGCTCCGGGGGAAGGGGGTCCCCGGCTCCGAGCTCCTCGCGGTCGATCAGCGCGATGATCGACTCGACCAGCTCCTGGCTGCGCAGTGCTCGCACCATTGCCCCCTCCTCGGTCCGTGGGTTACGGTACCCATCCATCGTAAGACGTCCAACGTCCTACGTATACACGCGACCATCGAAGAAGGTGAGCGACGTGGAACTCTCGGGCGTGCCGTGGTACCGGCGGCTGGATCGCGGGCAGTGGAAGGCGTTCGGCGCGGCCTGGCTGGGCTACCTGCTCGACGGGTTCGACTTCGTGATCATCACGCTGGTGCTGACCGAGCTGGCGGGTTCGCTGCACCTGACGCTGGCGAGCGCGGCGAGCCTGGTCTCCGCGGCTTTCGTGTCACGCTGGTTCGGCGGCCTGCTGCTGGGCGCGATCGGCGACCGCTTCGGCCGCAGGCCCGCCATGATCCTCAGCATCCTGTGCTACGCCGTGGGTACCGCGCTGTGCGGTTTCGCCTGGAGCTACTGGTCGTTGTTCGTGTTCCGGGCGATCGTCGGCATCGGCATGGCGGGCGAGTACGGCTCCAGCACCACGTACGTCATGGAAAGCTGGCCCGCCGCCCTGCGCAACCGGGCCAGCGGGTTCCTCCTCGCGGCGTTCCCGGTCGGCAACGTCCTCGCCGCGCAGGCTTATGGGCTCATCGTGCCGAGCTTCGGCTGGCGATGGCTGTTCTGGCTCGGGATCGTCCCGGTCCTGCTCACCCTGTGGATCCGCCGGTCGCTGCCCGAGGCGGCCGACTGGACGCGTGAAGTGGCGAAGCGGCGCGTGCGCGAGACCAGCGCGTCGGTGCTGTTGTCCGGCCGGCGGGTCTGGGTCAACGCCGGGCTCGGTGTGGTGGTCGCGGTGTCCCTCGTGCTGATCTTCTCCGGCTCGGCCGGCGGGCTGTCCTGGTTGTGGATTGCCTTGTGCGTACTGGGTTTCGTGGTGTTCGCGGTGCAGCTGACCGGCCGGGGCTGGCCGACGGCGGTGGCGCTGATGGTCACCGTGTTCTGCGCGTTCCTGTTTTCGTGGCCGATCCAGTCGCTGCTGCCCACCTACCTCAAGACCGTGTCGCACTACGGGGCCGGCGAGGTGGCGGGTGCCCTGACCTGGGCAGGTCTCGGCTACGCGGTGGGCTGCTGCCTGGCCGGTCTCGCCGGTGACCGGTTCGGCACCCGGCGCACCTACGTCGTGGGCCTGCTGCTGTCGCTGGTGTTCGTCTTCCCCGTCTTCGCGCTCGGTCCCGGCAACTTCCTCCTGGTGTGCGTGCTGTTGTTCGCCCTGCAACTCACCGGCGCCGGGGTGGCCGGGCTGCTGCCGAAGTACATCGGCGACCACTTCCCGGTGCGGCTCCGGGCCGCCGGGCTCGGTTTCACCTACAACGTCGGGGCGCTCGGCGGCGCGGTCGCACCGGTGCTGGGCACCCAGATCGCCGCACATCTCGGACTCGGGACGGCGCTGGTCCTGCTCGCCACCGGACTCACCCTGCTCACCGCGTTGCTCGTCGGATTCGACGTCCCCGCAAGGCTTTCCCGGCGCGCACAGGACTCGTCCGCGCTCGTCCCCGTCGAATGACCCTGCCCGAGAAAGGTTTCTTCTGCCATGGCTGACTCCCTGCGGCTTCACGGCGTCGTCCCGCCGTTGGTCACCCCGCTCGGCCCGGACGGGGACGTGGACGCCGCGTCGCTGCGGAGGCTTGTCCGCTTCCAGTTGGCGGCCGGGGTGCACGGCGTGTTTCTCTGTGGTTCCTCCGGCGAGGTCGCGCTCCTCGACGCGGGGCAGCGGCACGTGGCCGTCGAGACGGCCGTGGACGAGGTCGCCGGGGCCGTTCCGGTTCTGGTCGGCGCAGTCGACAGCGGGACGAGGCAGGTCATCGGACACGTCAGGCAGGCGGAAACCCTGGGCGCCGACGCCGTCGTCGTCACCGCGCCGTACTACGTCCAGCCGCACCCGGACGAGATCGTCGCGCATTTCCACACGGTGCGGGACACGGCCGGAATTCCTTTGGTGGCCTACGACATCCCGTCCGCGGTCGGCGCGCGGCTGACTCCGGACATCGTGGAGCGGCTCGCGGAAACGGACACCGTCGTGGCGTTGAAGGACTCCAGCGGCGACCTCGCGACGTTCCGCGAGATCCTGCGCCGGCTTCCGGAACTGCCCGCGCTGACCGGATCCGAACTCTTCGCGGACACCGCGGTCCAACTGGGCGCGGCCGGAATCGTGCCAGGACTGGGCAACGTGGACCCGGAGGGCTACGTCCGGCTCTACGGAGCGGCGCGTGACGGGGATTTCGCGGCCGCGGCGGCCGAACAGGACCGGCTGGCCCGGCTGTTCACCATCACGACCGTCGCCGACCGGCGGCGGATCGGCCACACCGCGGGCGCCCTCGGCGCGTTCAAGGCGGCCGTGGCACTGCGTGGCGTCATCGCCGACGCGCGCACCAACCCGCCGCTCCTGCCGCTCAACGAGGCGGAAATCCGCGAAATCGCCGCTCTGCTCACCGAACTCGACCTTGGCCCGGTGCTTCAACCCCGGTAGTGTCCTTTGTGGATTGTTCCGCTGCGAAGGCTTCCTTCACGGCATTCGGTACGGCTCGGAGTGGGTGGCTGCAACGGGGTGCCTCTCGGACTCCTTCCGTCCACGCCGACGGCATCACCTGACGTCGCGAACGCTCCGTTGCCGACGATGAACGTCCCGAACGGAGCGTTCGCGACATCCAAGACCGCCACGCGACCCGCCCCTGTGGACTCCCGGTGCGGGAAGCCGTGGGGGCGGCTCACCACTCGGTCTGGCGTGGGGTCAGCGCGTCCTCGACGGCCGTCATCGCGGGGGCGTCCGGATTGTGGTGGGTGCGGACCATGTCGTCCGTCGTCGGGTACTGCTCGGGGCGACGGGGTGGCACGGTGGTGATCAGCAACGTCTTCGCGGGCTCCTTCTCGAAGAACCGGGTGATCGCCAAACCGTTGCTCACCACGGCTTTCGTGCCGATTTCCACGGCGAGTGCCTGTCCGGCGCCCGCTTGCCAGCCGTGTTCCCACATCGGGGCCGCGAGCACGGGAACGAGCAGATGGGTGACCCCGGCCGCGATGAGGTGCCGCTGCCGTTCCTGGCGTCCGACGTCTTCGCAGATCTGCACGGCGAACCGGCCCGACCGGGCTTCGAGCAGGGTGATGACGGGATCGTGAGAGATGTATTCGTCGCGTTTGACGCCGCCGAGGTCGATGCCGTACTCGGTCTGTTTCTCGGTGGTGAAACAGAAACCCGACAGCTTGTCCTGGGTGAGGAAGGGGTCGAGCCAGCCGCCGCGGTGCAGCAGCACGGCGCGGTTCGGCGGGCGGCCGCTGACGGGCATCGGCCCGGCGGCGCGCACCGGGCCGGTTCCCAGCAGGAGCCAGGTGAGCGCGCTGTCCTCCGGCTGTGGGGTCGCCCGGAGCAGCTCACGCCACTTTTCGAGCAGGCCGTCGTCGAGGCAGCCTTCGGGCAGGACCGCCAGCACGGCGCCGCTCTGGTCGAGGGCGGTCAGCGCCGCGCCCAGCCGTCCTTCGAGACGGGCCGCCTCGGGTGCGGCGGTGTAGAACGCGCCTCCCGGCTTGTCGATGGTGTCCCAGCGGACGTCGGCTCGCTCGGCCAGCAGAGGCAACTGGGCGACGGCCAGCGGCGGGGCAGGGGCGAGTTCGCGCTCTCCCGGCCGAACCGGCGCCTTGGGCAGGTCGTGAAGGGCGTGGACGTGGCAGACCTGAAGGTTCTCGCTCAGCTGGGACGGGATCCGCAGCAGGTGCAGGAAGCCGTCGATCGAGTCCGGATCCTCGCCGGGACGGTGCGCCGACGACCGCCGTGGCAGCAGTATCCCGCTGCTCCGGTCGTTGAGCCTGCCCGTCATCTCGAAGCGCACCTGGAGGTAGTCGAGCGCGCGGGCGTCGAGGCGAGCCGTCTCGCCGACCGCGCCGAGCAGAGCGAGGTCCAGGCCGAGCAGGATGCCGAACCGCTCCGGCTGGTCGAGGGCGGGGGAGGACAGCCAGTGCTCGGCCAGGACGCCGGTCCGGCCGACCTCGGCACAGACCGCGGCGGCGGTCTTCTGGACCTCCTCCAGCTCGGACCAGTCGCCGAGCAGATCCGCGGGGATGTGGCTCAGCCGGTCGTAGAGGTTGACGAACGCGTCAGCGGGATCCATACTTAACACTTCCTTGATTCACGGAGGTGGGCCTCATGCTCCCTACGGCGGAAGTCGCCGCGTCCGGCGCGGACCAAGCGGTCGACGACGGACGGGCGGGACTGCGGCGAGGCTTCGAGGTCTGGGCGGAGAAGCTCAAGGAGGAAACCGGCGAAGGGAAGGTGCTCGGTGAGCGCGCGGCTGTCGACCGATGGGCGGCCGCGGTGGGGAGATGGCTGGTCGACGCCGCTCTGCTCGCCGACATCTCCGGGCTGGAATCCGCCTTGCGTGCCTTCCGGTCCGCCGCGACGCGATTGCAGCCGAACGGTGCGACAGCGCGTCTTGAGGCGGTGATCCTGGGGCTGGCCGAAGTCGCCCAGTCCGGTCTCGACCGGGCGGAGCAGGCGGCACTCGCCGACACGCTGGACCCACGTTCCTGGGCGGCCAGAATGCTCGTGCTCGCGTATCGGGAACCGCACATCACCAGTGCCGCCATCCGCGACAGGCTGGACGTGCACGACGCGCAGATCAGCCGCAGTGGCAAAGCACTCCTCGAACGCGGGCTCGTCGTCAAGACCCGGCACGGCCGGTCGAAAGGCTGGTACGCCACCCCGCGCGGCGAGGCGATTGCCGCTCGGCTGGCGGAACGCGAAAGCGACTGACCATTTCCGCTCGACGTCGTTGCCCGGCAGATCGCCGGTTCGGTGCCCGCATCCGGAATCCACGCGCCCTCCCACTACCTCAGCGATAGTCGCCGGGAGTGGCGCGATGGTTACGCCTTTCGCGCTATCGGCCTAACGGCGGGCTCGGTGCGCGGGGTTCAGGAACCGGTGGCGCTGGGCAACAGCGGCGGGCAGCCCGCGGTGACGTAGCCGGGGTCGTATTCGAAATGCCAGGTTTCGTTCTCGTACCGGCGGCACCAGCCCAGCGCCCGCCCGTTCCGTTCCACCCAGGTGGACGCGGCGATCGGCTGGATATCCACCGCGATTCCCTTGACGTGATTGGATTTTTCCGGCGGAAGAACGTATTTGGCCGCCAGTTCCCGCGTGCCGAACCGCTGGACCGCGTCGTCGAACTCGTGCTGCTGCTGAGCCAGGCTGCGTTTGCCGTCCATCAGGCACAACGTGGTCCCCTGGCTGCTCGCGGCGGCTCGCAGGCGGTTGAACGCTTCGCCGACCTCGGGCCGTAACCCGGTCGGGGGTTCGTCGGCGTACCGCTTGTCCAGCGGGCACACCGTGCCGCCGTCCGGCCCGGGGATTCCCTCCCACAAGGGCGTGGCCTGCCCCGGCAGCGTCGTCGAACTCCACGGCGCGGCGCCGCTGATGCCGAAGACGACCAGCGCCGCGAGCACCAGCGCGATGGCGAGTTCGGCCAGCGCGAGGATCGACCGCCCGCTTGTGGTCACGATGACACTTCCCCCATTCGGATGACACGCTTTCCCGGTAGACGTGCGGTCCCGGGGAAGGTTGCGCGCCGGGAGCTTGATCACGATCGCGACCGCCGGTCCGGTAGTGGGTAATTCGGCCGTGGGTGACCGTCCGCCGATGCGGAATTCTCGACGCGCAACGCCGGTGCGGGAAGGAGTCGGGCATGACCACTGGTGCCTACCGGGTGCTGCCGTCCGAGGTCGGGGCGGTGGCGAAGACGGTCGAAGGAATCGGGGTGTCGCTGCTTTCGGCGACACGTGACCTGGAGTCGCTCGTGCTCGACGCGCTGTCGTTCGCCGGGATCGGCAGTGCCGTCGCGGCGGGGAACTCCGCGATGCACTCGCAGCTGGGGGCCGCGCTGGGCCGGTTCCTTCACCTCGTCGAGGAGGTGAACGGCAACGTCAAGGTGGCCGCCAAGGCGTATGCCGACACGGACGGCGCGGTGGCCGAAGGCTACGGCGGCAGGCGGGAGACGCCACACAGCGGTGGTGCCGCGGCACCGGCCGCGGTGGCCGCGCCGGGGCAGCTGGACCCGCGGGTCGTCGACTCGATCATGCGGTCCGAGGGCGCGACCGGGGAACAGGGCGGTGTGCCCGAGGCGTACGGCTTCCGGCAGAGCATGCACAACGGCTACGACCGGATCATGGCCGCCCGCCGGGAGCACGGCATCGGCAGCGCGGAGGAACGCGCCGTCGTGACCGAGCTGATGACGGCCAACGCCCGCCGGGCCGGGGCGCTGAACTTCACCGATCCCGGGACCCAGGCCGCGATCATGTCCGGCGCGCACATGCGCGGGGCCGGCGGGGTGCGCGCGATCCTGAACCACATGGCGGGCGCGGACGTCGTGCGCAGCGCGCGGGCCCTCGACGCCGGAACCGCCGGCTACGTGCAGGGGCTCACCCCCGAACAGTTCCAGCAGCAGTTCCACGACGCCCGCATCGAGTACGACCGGCAGGTCTACGGCGACACGACCACCCGGCAGGGCGGGCACACGCAGAACTGGTGGGACCGGTACGGGAACGGCCTCGTCCGCCGTTACGACCGCGAACAGGACGAGTTCCTCGGCTTGTCCCGGCCGGGGGACTGAGCCGATGACCGTGCGGCTCGATGTCCTTTGTGGATGGTGCGGGAGCCGGTGCCGGGCCCGGCGGGACTGGAAGACCAGCGTGCGGCGGGTCAGGAGGTCCGCGTCCCTCTGGCCGGCGCACCCGGCCGAGGCCAGGATCTCCTCCGTGCCCGTCGCGCCGGCCTTGGACAACTTCCTGCGATAGGCGGTCCGGGCCCCGGACTCACGCGGACGGGTGGCGGTGCGCCGTTTGTACGTCCTTTGTATCCCGTGGCGTGATCCTCTGCGCTATCCGATCCGGGAGAGTGGAGGACAGGGATGCTCACCAAGGCCGCCGTGCTGACGGCGCTCACCGCCGCGGCGCTCGCCGTGGCCGTACCGGTGCAGGCCGGCGCGGCCACCGCGGCGCTGCCCTCGGCGAACATGGAGGCCGTGCTCAAGGCGGCGCAGATCGACCCCCGCCGCGCCGACAGCACCCAGACCCCTGGCGCGCACGACAGCGTCCTGCTCGTGGAGCAGGCGTTGCAGGCGAAGGGGCTGCTGGAGGCGAAGTACGTCGACGGCTACTTCGGCACCACGACGATCACGGCGTACTCGAAGTACCAGAAGTCGTTGGGCTACACCGGGATCGACGCGTCGGGCCTGCCGGGCAAGACCTCGCTGGAGAAGCTGGGCGACGGCCGGTTCACGGTGTCGGGCGTGGTCTCGGCGGGCAGCCACGTGACCTACCACGGTGTCACGCTCAACACGCGTACCAAGGCAATGCTCGTGGAGGCCGAGAAGAAGCTGGGTTACCAGGTCAGCCTGACGCAGGGCTCGTACAACCCGGGCGGCGTGGACGCTTCGGCGGGCACGCACGACGGCGGCGGCGCGATGGACATCTCGGTGTCGGGCATGTCGACCGCGACCCGCACGACGGTGCTGAAGGCGCTGCGCCAGGTCGGGTTCGCGGCGTGGCTGCGCACCCCGGCACAGGGCTTCGCCTACCACATCCACGCGATGGCGATCTCCGACCCGGACCTCTCCTCGGGCGCCCAGCACCAGACCGGTGACTACTACCTGGGCATGAACGGGCTCGCCGGTCGTGGCGCGGACGACGGCCCGTCGGTTCCGAAGGTGACCTGGGAGGAGTACCAGCGCGGCTGACCCCGGCCGCCGGGACCCGGACGCACGTCCCCGCGTCCGGGTCCCGGCGTTTCATCGCAGGCTTCGGCGTACCGGCGGGAGCCAGACCATGACCGCCAGGGCGAGGGCGATCACCAGCGCGAGGAGATCCAGGGCGAGGCCGGGCAGCAGAGCCCGGCCGAGGTCCAGCCTCTCGTCCGGGATGAGCGAAAGCAGGCAGACGAACAGAAAGGTCAGCCCGCCGCAGACCGTGACAAGGCCCTGCCCGGCGCGTACCCGCGCGAGCAGCAGACCTCCGCCGACCAGCGCGGCCAGCCCGCCGAACACGATGCTGAGACGCCCGAGCAGGAGCGGCGGGTACGTGCTGAGTTCAGCCAGCAGATACACCTCGTGCACCAGCAGCGCGTCCGCGAGGAGGTACACGCCGAACACGAGCGACACCACGCCCACCAGGACAGCGGCCACGGAATCCGGCCTCGCTTGCTGAGGTACGCCCGGCGCCCATGGCTGCGGGTAGGACGCAGGGGTGCTCACGGTGGGCGCCGCGACCACCGTGGTGGCTCCCGCCGGGCTCGCCGCTTGTGCCAGCAGCGCGCTCGCCCGGTCCGCGGTCATCCGCTCGTGGGGTGTTTTCGCCAGCAGGCCGGAGATGACTTCGGCCAGCAGGCCGCGCGTCCTGGTCAGCGGCGGCGGGTCGTTGAGCACGGCGAACAGCGTCGCGGCGGTGTTGTCCCGGTGGAACGGCTCGCCGCCTTCGCTCGCGGCGAGCAGGGCCACGCCGAGCGACCACAGATCGGTGGCGGGGGTGGCCGCTTCACCCCTGATCCGTTCGGGTGCGAGATACGCGGGGGAGCCGATGACCGCTCCGGTCGCGGTGACCCGCTGGTCCATGCCGGACTGCGCGATCCCGAAGTCGGTCAGCTTCACCCGGCCGTCCGCGCTCACCATGATGTTGGCGGGCTTGACGTCGCGGTGCGCGATCCCGGCCGCGTGCGCCGCCACCAGCGCGTCGAGTACCTGCCCGCCGATCGCCGCCACCTGCTGCTCGGGCAGCGGGCCCGTGGCGATCAGGTCCTGCAGCGTCGGTGCCTCGATCAGCTCCATCACGACGAACGGCACGCCGTCCTCGACGATCACGTCGTGGACGGTCACGGCCGAAGGATGGTTCAGCGTTCCCGCGGCGCGTGCTTCGCGCAGGAGCCGGTCGGCCAGCGCGGTGTGCTCCGGTCCGGCGAGGCCCGGCGGCAGCAGCAGTTCCTTCAGCGCGACCTGCCTGCCGATGATCCTGTCCCGACCACGCCACACCACGCCCATCCCGCCGCGGCCCAGTTCCTCGACCAGCGTGTACCGGTCCGCGATCGTGCGCGAAACGGCCGAGGCTTCCCCCAGTTCCGTCACAGTTTTCTCCTTCGACCCGGTCGGCCGAGTCTAGGAAGACGATCATGACTATTCCGTGACATCGTGATGACAGCATCGTCCACAGTGGACGACTGTGCGCACCGTCACCGTCCGGGGCGCGCGCTCCCGGACGGAGCCGCCAGCTTGGCGAGGATGCGGTCCAGCTCGGCCTGTTCGGCGGGTTCGAGCGCGAGCAGCTCGGCGGGCGGTTCGTTGAGGATCCGCTCCGCGGTGGCGAAAACGGCCAGGCCCGCCTCGGTGATGGTCACGATCTTCCGGCGGCGGTCGGCGGGGGAGACGGCGCGCTCGACCAGCCCGCGCTCCTCCAGGTCGTCCACGATCAGGGTCGTGTACGGCTTGTCGGTGGACAGCCGCTCGGTGAGTTCGGTCATGGTCAGCGGGCCCCGCGCCACCTGACGCAGCGCCTTGATCCGGATGAAGCTCATGCCCAGTTCGGCGACGACCCGGGGCCGCCGGTCATGGGAGTCCAGCACGAGCGCGCGCATGCGTTGCCAGCTGCGTCTCGCGCTTGCGCTCATCGCGTGGTCACCGCGCTCCTGGGCTCGGGGTCGAGGGGTGCTGCCATGGTCGCGGACGCGGTACGCCGCGCCCATCGGCCGGTGGTGAGGATACCCAAGACGAGCACGACGGCCCCGCACCCGGCCATCACCCACCAGCCCGCCGCGCCCGCGCCGCCGAGCACGGCCACCCCGAGCGAGGTCCCGACCTGACGGCTCGTCGTGGCGACCGCGGCGGCGACACCCGCCTGTTCGCGAGGCATCCCGGACACCGCGGTGTTCGTGATCGGCGCGTTGAGCATGCCGAACCCGATCCCGAAGACCGCGTAGGCGAGGACGAGGACGGGAACCGGGGTGCCGGGCACGACGGTGGTCAGCAGGACCGCGCTCGCGGTGATGCCGACGCCCGCGACGGCCAGCGGCAGGCGCGGCCCCCTGGTGCCGACGATCCGCCCGGACACCGGCGCCAGCACCCCGGCCAGCACCGCCATCGGCAGGGTCAGCAGCCCGGCGTGCAGCGGGCTGAAGCCGCGGACCTGTTGCAGGTAAAGGGAATTGAGGAAGAGGAACCCGGCGAGCCCCATGAAGCCGCAGATCGCGATGACCGTGGCGCCGGAGAACGGCACGCTCCGGAAGAACCGCAGTTCCAGCAGCGGCTCGGTGCGCCGCCGCTCGTATCCGAGGATGCCGAGCAGGGCGAGCGCGGCCACGACGAAGCAGCCGACGATCCACGGCGAGGCCCAGCCGAGATGCGGGCCTTCGATGATGCCGAAGGTCAGGCTGCCCAGCAGCGCGATCACCAGCACCTGGCCGACGGGGTCGAGCCGCCTCGGCCGAGTGGCCTTCGATTCGGGGACGAACAGCGCGGTGAGCACGATCGCCGCGACGCCGATCGGCACGTTGATCAGGAAGACCGAGCGCCAGCCCGCGGCCGCGACGAGCGCGCCGCCCAGCACCGGCCCCAGCGCCATGCTCAGCCCGACCACCGCGCCCCACAGCCCGATCGCCTGCGCGCGTTCGCGGGGGATGGTGAAGGTGTTGGTGATGATCGACATGGCGACCGGGTTCATCATCGATCCGCCCACCGCCTGCGCGATCCGGAACACGATGAGCCAGCCGGTGCCCGGCGCGACGCTGCACAGCAGCGAGCCGAGCGTGAACAGCGCCAGCCCGGTCTGGAATGTGCGGCGCCTGCCAAGGCGGTCCCCGGTGGACCCGGCCAGCATCAGCAGACTGGCCAGCGTGATCGTGTAGGCGTCGATCGTCCACTGCAGACCCGTCACCGAGGAGCCGAGATCGCGCTGGATGTCCGGCAGGGCCAGCATCACGATCGTCGTGTCGAGCCCCACGATGAACAGCGACAGGCTGCAGATGCCCAGCACCAGGAACCGGCGGCCACGGCTCAGCTCGGTCATCTCGCTCCAGTTGGTTATACGACTACAACAGTGTTGACAGTATAACCAACTGGTCCGGTCGCGCCGGTGAGTTCGCTCACGTCCCACTGCGTCGTCCACAGTGGACAAATGCCGTGAAGGCCTCCTTACCGGCGCTCAGTGCCGGTAAGGAGGCCTTCACGGACCTGTGGGTGGCGTCAGATCGAGTAGTCCACGTTGGCCAGCAGCGCGTTGGGCCGCGCCTGCACCCGGACCTCGACGTTCGACGCGGTGTTCGACGGCCACTTGATCGTGCCGGACCCGGACTGTCCACAGCCGACGGACTGCCACTTGTCCGGGTTGCGGGCCTTGCCCATCCGCGCCTCCACACACGCGTACTGGTTCGTGCCCGACTGCACGTTCCAGGTCACCTTGACCTTCCCCTTCCAGCCGCTCGCGGGGCTGGTGTAGGAGCACTGCTTGGACACCGGGCCCCACTTCATCAGCGCGCCGGACGCGGTGCCCTGGCACATGCTGCTGGCGTTCAGTTCCGCGGCGGAGGCGGAGGTGGCGGTGAAACCGGCCGACAGGGCCGACATCGCCAGGGTCGCCGTCACGGCGGCGACGACGCGGCCGCGCTTCGTCGACTTCGTTTCGCTCATGTGGACACTCAGACTTTCTCGTTCGTGTGACTCGTGATCAATCGGCCGGACCGGGTGCCGGACGGCCGTGGGCGTCCCGCGTAGCCTGGCCACCCGGTCCGGCCGCCGGGAAACCCCCACGGCTTGGCCGGAGCCGGGGGCCCGCGGTTGCCGAGGCCAGAATCGCCCGGTGGAAGCGCTGTCCGGTAGGCCCGGACGGAAGTTCGGACAAGGGGAGACGTGGCGGACGAGGTGGTTCCCGGTTCCTGCCGAGAGCGGCAGGAGGCGATCGCGCAGTTCGCGGCGGAGTTACGCGAGTTGCGGTCCGGCGCGGGCGATCCGTCGTTCCGGAAGATGGCCGAGGCGTCCGACTTCGTCTCCCGGACGACGTTGCACGAGGCGGCGCAGGGCGTCCGGATGCCGTCGTGGGAGACGACACGGGAATTCGTCCGGGTCTGCGGTGGCGACGAGGCCGAGTGGAAGGCGCGCTGGCAACGCGTCAAGGACCGCCCGGAAACCGGCGAGCCACCGACCCCGGAGTCCCCGGCACCGGCGCGGCGGAGCTGGTCGACCCGCGCCGTGGTGCTGCTGGCGAGCGTGGCCGGCCTGCTGTGTGCCGCGCTCACGGCCGCGGTCGTCGTCGCGATCACGCCGTCCGTTCCGACCGCGCCGGAACAGCAGCAGGACTCGCCGGGGCCGCTGGTTCCCGGCGACGTCAGCCGATTCGTCGTCGACGTGAACTACCCGGACGGTTCGACCGTCCGGACCGGCGAGAAGTTCACCAAGGTGTGGGAGATCGAGAACGCCGGGACCGTGGCCTGGCACGACCGCTACCTGCAGCGCCGGGAACTGCCGGTCGACCCGGGGGACTGCGTGACCCCGGAACGCACGCCGGTCGGGGACGTGCTGCCCAACGAGCGCGTGAAGATCATGATCCAGGTCACCGCGCCGCCGGTGCCCAAGCAGTGCACCGTGAGCTTCAAGATGGTCGACGGCTCCGGGAAGTCGTTCTTCCCGACCTCCCGGCCGGTGTACCTGTCGGTGAACGTCGTCGGCTCCTGATCCCGCCGACGGCGAGAATCCGTTGGTATCAGGCAGTTTTGCCACCCGTGCCGGGTGTGCGAGATCCCTACGCTCGCAGGTGGAGCGCGCGAATTCGCCGCTCTGTCCCAAAAGTAAGGGGAACCGGTGTACGCACAAGTCGTCTTGTTCGACGGATTCGACCCGCTGGACGTGATCGCGCCGTTCGAGGTGCTGGTCGCGGGCGGAATGGCCACCGGCGGTGAGCTGACGGTGGAGCTGGTGTCGGCCGAAGGGCCGCGTGACGTCGTCGGCGGCGCGGGCGGGCTGAGCCTGCGCGCCACCGCGGCACTGGACCCGGACCGGGCCGGCATCGTGCTCGTGCCCGGTGCGTCGGGCCCGCTCGAAGACCCCGACGACACGGGTGTCGACACCATCCCCGTCCTGCTGGCGCGGACGCTGGAGACCGAGCTGCCCGGGCTGCTGGGCCGCGCACTGCGGGATCCGGCCGTCCTCGTCGCGACGGTGTGCGGCGGTTCGCTCGTGCTGGGCATGGCGGGGCTCATCGAGGGACGCCACGCCGTCACCCACCACCTGGCCATGGACGCGCTCGCCGCCACCGGCGCGCACGTGGTCGACGCCCGGGTCGTCGACGACGGCGACCTGGTCAGCGCCGGCGGCGTGACCTCCGGCCTCGACCTGGGGCTGTACCTGCTGGAGCGCGAACTCGGCCCCCGTGTCGCCCGGTCGGTGGAGCAGCTGTTCGCCTACGAACGCCGTGGCACGGTCTGGCGTGGCGAAGGGCTCGAACCCCGGACCACGTTCGACGCCGTGGCGACTCCGGCGGGTGCGGCATGAACGTGACCGGAAGGTGGCAGCTCGACATCCGCACGCCGATCGGACGGCAGACCGGGACGCTCGAACTCACCGAGACCGAAAGCGGCCTGGCCGGGATGGCGCGCGGCGAGACCGGCGACGTCGCCTTGCGCGACCTCGCGCTCGACGGCGACCGGCTGACCTGGGCCCAGTCGATCACCCGCCCGATGAAACTCGATTTGCGGTTCGACGTCCTCGTCACCGGCGACGCGCTGTCCGGGACGGCCAAGGCCGGGCGGCTGCCCGCGTCGAAGGTGACCGGCACCCGGATCTCCGCCCATCCGGAAAGCGCCAGCGGCACATGACCTTCCGGTCACTGTTGCGGGTACTGGGCGAGGCCGTCGTGCTGCCCTTGGCCACGTTCGCGATCCTGAGCGCGGTGGGAGTGCCGGAGGTCTGGGCGCTGGTCGGCTCGGCCACGACGTCGATCCTGATCGTGGCCGGCCGCTACCGCCGGACCGGCACCGGCTCCACGCTCGGGCTGATCATGCTGGCCCGGTTCGCGGCGGGCGTCGTCGTCGCGCTCGGCACCGGGGACGCGACGCTCACCCTCGCCAAGGACCCGGCGTTCACCGCGCTGGTCGCCTGCGGAGCACTCGGCACCCTGTTCGCGGGCCTGCCGCTGACCGCGCGCATCCGCCGGGAACTGGCCGCCGACCCCGCGGCCTTCGACAGGCTGTGGCGCGCCCGCCCCGGCTATCGCCGCGTCCATCGGCGACTGACCGTGCTGTGGGTGGCGGGGCTCCTGCTGGAGTCCGCGGCCGGGTTCGTCATCGTGTACACAGTGGACTTCACCGGCGCGGTCGTGCTCACCCGCCTGCTCGGCCCGCTGGTGCTGATCGTCCTGAGCGCCTGGACCGCCTACCGCGACGCCCGGGGCCTCCTCGCCGGAGGGTCGGCGGGCCCGGCGCCGCGTCCGTCCACATCGGACCCGCTGCCGGGACACGGCTGACGCACCCTGCGACGGTGCCGCGGAACGGGTCCGCTATAGTTCTCCCCGTTGCCGACGGCACGCGCGATTAGCTCAGCGGGAGAGCGCTTCCCTGACACGGAAGAGGTCACTGGTTCAATCCCAGTATCGCGCACGACTCGGGTTTTGCTGTAAAGGGGACGTCGTGGCCGACGTCCCCTTTACCGTACGCGTCGTGCCGTGCTGACCCGGGGGCCGAGCCCCCGGACCCCCACGGTGCGGTAACTCTCGACCCAGCGTGGTTGCCTTTCTGCGAACGGTGGCAAAGACTACAGCTCACCGGCCCCGCAACGCCATAGCGGACTCGCCAGAAGAAACCATTGCTACACCAGCATTCTTGATCCGCCTGCGGCCCAGGGCACAGCGAATGCCCTGGTCACCCGGCTAGCGAACCCGGCCGATCATCGCCTCGCGCCCCGTGAATACCGCGTCATCGCGAGTCGGCATCCACTGCGACTCGCGACGCTCGGGGATATGACACAGGCACTCAACCCTGCGCATCACCATGTGAGCCCACCTCGAACGCCCGGAAGCCGCCGCCGAGCCGATGGAGAGCTACGTCTCCAAGACCATTGCGATGTCCGGCCTCGACAGCACCCCGCTGACAGCAGTCGACCTGCTGGTCTTCATCTACGCCATCGCCCAGGCCTGGTACCTCACGCCGACCGGCCTGCTGCGTGCGGACGGCTCAGATCCCACCGACCCCCGGGCGAATCGCTGACCACCGCGCCTCGATTGCAACCGCGGTCACCCGGTTTGTTCGTTCCGCACGAGTCTGACGTCGACCCCCATTCGAGCAAGACGACGATGGAACCGAGGGCGATATCTCCAGGCTTTCAGAACGTACGGGTTGACCTATGACCCGGCGTTCGCGGTCGCCTCAGCCCACATACTGCAATCGTGAACAGGTCAACGAAGCACTCGACCAGCCCCAAGGGACGCTTGGCACCGCAGTCCCGTACCGCCGAATTCACGTTGCCCGAGGGAGGGGTGGACACGCTCTTGCACACCTTGGCCGGCATCGATTCCGAGCTGCCCGTCTTCGTCTACGAGCGCATCGACCCTCTCACTCGCCAGCCGCTGACCACCTGGATCGGGCTGCGCACCGACGCCACACGCGTGCAGGGCACGGATACAGCCGCAGCGCTGCGGGCAGCGACCGTGGCTGCTCGCGCGGACGGGCCGCACGGCGGCGTGTTCGCATTCCTCGGCTATCCCGGCCCGCACTCCACCGTCCACGGCGACGCGGGCATTCCCGATGCACTGCTGATGCGGCTGATCGACTACCTCACGATCGATCACCGGACCGGTCGTGGCCGGGTGGTGCACACGTCCACCGAACCCGATCCCGAGCGGACGCCAGAGCAGTGGGCCAGCGCCTGCGGCTCGGGAACCGCGACCTCACTCGACCTCACCTCGCACGAGGCGGACTTCCAGTGGACCACGCAAACCTCGGCCGAGCAGTACACCGCGGCGTACGTGCCTTCCAGCAGCGCGGGGGCGCCAGCGGAGTGGTGCTGTCGGTCCGCGTCGCCAGCGAGCACCGCGCCGAGCCGATGCACAGCTACCGGGTGCTCCGGACGGTCAACCCTTCCACCCGCATGTTCTTCCTCCGGCACGACCAGTTCGCGCTGTGGGGGGCGACGTCGTTGCCGCTGCTGCACCTCAGTGACGGGCACATCACCGCCGAGACCGACGGTGCCACGCATCCCGTCGCGGACGAGGAACACCATTGGCAACCCTCCCCCAAGGAACTGGGCGAGTACGAAGTGGTCGCCGACGCGCTCGTCGAGGACCTCGCGCACGTTGCCGCCCCAGGCACCCTGCAGCTGACCCGTGAACGGGAGCAGCGGGTCTTCTTCGGACTCGGGCACCTCTTCGCCGAGGCCCAGGCCGAACTCGCGCCGGAATGCGACGCGGTCGACGCCGTGCTCGCGATGCACCCGCACGGTGCCACCGTCGGTCATCCGCGTTCCGCCGCACAGACCTTGATCGCCGAACTGGAACAGCTCCCCCGTGGCCCGTTCGCCGGGCTGGTCGGCCTGTTCACCGCCGAGGAGGTGGACGCCACCGCGGTCACCCGCTCGATGTGGACCACTCCACGTGGAAGCGTCACCCAGGCAGGCGCCAAAGTCGTACCCGCCAGTGTCGCCGAGCACGAGTACGCGGAGTCGGTGCTCAAAACGCGCGCACTGCGTGTGACGGCACGCCGGGCTTCCTCATGAACACCGGACCTCACGATGGAGCGACCCCATGATCATCGACCTCACGATGGAACTGCATGAGGGCATCACCGCCTACCCCTCACACGGCCGGTCGGTGCTGTCGCTGTCGCCGGTGATGAAGCACGCCGACTTCCTCGGCACTGGCCGTCGCACCCGCTACGCGGACCTTCCGGTGTCCTTCGAAGTGAGCCAATGGATCCTGAGCGACCAAGCCGGCACGCACATGGATGCGCCCTTCCACGTCGACCCCGCCCACTCCGTGACTATCGAACGGGTGCCGCTGGAGACCGCGTGGGGCCCGGCTGTCTGGCTGGACTGCACGACGGCGGCCACGGAGTCCGGGGCGGTGTCCGCGCAGGCACTACGCGATGCGGCCGACGAGGCCGGGGTCCGTATCGAACGCGGCGACATCCTGGTTCTGCGTACCGGTGCGTCGGATGACGCGGTGTCCGATCCCGCGGGCTACGCAACCACATTCCGCGGGCTGACCCGCGATGCCGCGGAACATCTGCGCGCGGTAGGTGTGCGGTGCCTGGCGATCGACTGTGTCACGATCGAATCGCCGGCGACGGCGGCCACCGCGGACGTGCACACCATCTTGCTGCGGCCCAGCGCGTTGGGGCTGCCCGACTCCGACGTCATCGGCGTCGTGGAGAACCTCGTGCACGTCGACACCATCCCCGTTCACCGGTTTCACTTCGCCGCTTTGCCGTTGCCGTTGCGTGGCGCCGCCGGCAGCCCGGTACGCGCGGTGGCCGTGGTCGAAGGCATCTGAGGCGGCGATGGTGATGCGTTACGGCTATGCGACGGTCGGACTGCCCACTCTCGCCCCGGACGAAGCGATCGAGCATGCCGCCGCGGCGGGCTACGCCGGGCTGGAATGGAAGGTCGGGGAGGCACCGCATGCGGCGGGAAGTTCGGCCGAGCAGTTCCTGCTGGGCAACCGCACCACCATCGCGCTGGACGATCCGGCACAAGGCGCACGGATCGCCCGGCGAAGCGCTGCCGCGGGACTCGCGGTCATCGGTGTCGACCCGTACGTGGCTGTCGGCGATGTGACGACCCTGGACCTGGCCTTGGCCGTCGCCGAAGCGGCCGATGCTCCCCAGGTCCGGCTGCAGGGTCCCCGCTTCGGCGCGGACGGGGCGGGCTACCGGCAATTGTTCGCGAGGTTTCTGGAGTTCCTCAGCGTCGCCGAGCAGCGCGCGCACCGCAGGGGGATACGGCTGGTCGTGGAGATTCACCAGCAGACGATGTTTTCCAGCGCGGCACTGGTCCACCGCCTGGTCACCTATTTCGATCCGGCACACATCGGGGTGATCTACGACGTCGGCAACCTGGTCGTCGAAGGCTATGAAGATCACCGGATCGGCACCGAACTGCTCGGCCCGTACTTGCATCACGTCCATCTGAAAAACGCCCTACACCGTCCCTCCGCAGGCCCAGGGCCCGTTCGAGTGCATCGCCCGGTGTGGAGCCCGCTCGACGAAGGCGAAGTGGACGTGCTCGGCGTCTTGGCCCACCTCGACACGATCGGTTATCAGGGGTGGGTGACGATCGAGGACTTTTCGACGCAGCGAACCCCGCTCGCGACATTGCGCCACAACGCGGACGTCCTGCGTGCCTGCAACGCTCCCGGATGGCTCGACCGCGAGGAAGCCTGACACGTGTCTCTCCTCTTGCCGGTCATGAAACCGGACTTTTCCTTTACGAAGAACCGCGTCCCGCCTGGATTCCGACGAGGTAGCCACGGTCGAGATCGTGCTCGCTCAGTGGTGTGCCGGTGAGCTTCAGGCTGTGGCGCACCAGCTCCGAGAACATGGTCGTGGTGGCAGCGGTGTCGCGAGCAAGCCAGATCAGGCACAGCGGCGGAGCCACCACCGCGGGCGCGATCGGACGAAACACCACGTCGAGCCGTCCCGGCAGCACGGCGCTCTCGGGAATGACTGCGACCCCCTGACCTGCTGCCACCATCCCCACCACAGCCTGGACGCCCTGTACTCGCGCCGCGAGCTCGGGCTGGAACCCGGCCGCGGCGCAAGCCAGGTGGAAATACTGCGGGAAACGTTCCTCCAGCGGAGTGAGGATGAATTTCTGGTTGCGCAGCGCGGCGATCGGGACGGACTTCTCGCCGGCCAAGGCGTGGTCTCGCGCCATGATCACGACGGCCTGCTCCATGCCCAGCGGCATGGCCAGCAACGTGCCCGGACCTTGAACGGTCGACAGGGGTGGCCGCCCGAACGCGACATCGGCCACGCCGTCCAGGACGGCCTGGACCGCGTCGGCGGTGCGCTGATACTCCACCGGGTGCGCAACGACCTCGGGATGCTTGCCCCGTAGCGCCCGTAACACCCGGGGCAGGACCGTGGCGAACGACGATGTCAGCGCGGCGATTTCGATCTTTCCGACCTCGCCACGCGCCACCCGGCGAGTCTCCAGCCGACTCCGTTCAACGGCGTCCAGCACTGCCCGGGCGTGGTCGGCGAATACTTCCCCGGCCGCGGTGAGTTCGGAGCCACGCGGCCCGCGATCGACCAGCCGCACACACAGTTCCTCCTCGAGCTGTTTGATCTGCTGGGAGAAGGGCGGTTGCCGGATGCCGACCGCCGCAGCCGCCCGACCGAAGTGCCGCAGGTCGGCGAGCGCGAGGAAGTAGGTTAGGTGTCGCAGCTCCACGTCACGCCTCCACTAGTCCGAGCGACCGACAGAAGAGTCTATGCCGCAGCGGGCACGACCGGCGCCCCCTCCTGATTCTCCGCGGAAAGGCCAAATGAGCAGCCACGGTCCGCGCCGCGGTTGCCGATGCGCGGGCATCGTTGCGATCCTGCTGGCGATCTGCTCCTTCGTCTACGCCAACGCCTCTTCGAAGGCTTCGACGGCGTCGGCGGGGGAAAGGCGCGGAACGCCCATCGCCGTGATCCGGTCCCACAGCCCGCCCGCGCCCATGCCGAGTACGACACGGCCGCCGGAAAGCGCCGACAGCGACGTCACGGTTCGTGCGAGCACCGGCGCGGGACGGGTCGGCAGGTTGGTGACGTTGGCGAAGGGATGGTCCGAGAGCGAGATGAGGTCCAGCCGTTCCCGGTCGGCCTGCTGGGCCATGCGCACCAGTTCCGGTCCGTCGGCGACCTCGCTGTGCGCGCCGAAACCGAACACGACTTCCTGAGTGGACATTGGTCAGACCCTTCTTGAGTTCGTTCTGCGAACTATATTAGTTCGTAGTGCGAACTGCAAGCGAAAGGTGTGGCCGTTGCCGCCTAGTGTCCGTGCTCCATGAAGACGACCGGGACCTCGTTGTCCAGCACGACGCGGCCGAGCAGCCCGGCGAGCGTCTGGCGCTCGGCGGCGCTGAGCCCCGACGGCAGTTCGTCGACGCGGCGGCAGGTTTCGGCGTAGAACTCTTCCGCGAGCCGCCGGCCTTCCGTGGTGAGGGTGACCCGCACCGCGCGGGAGTCCACCGGATCCGGTTCGCGACGGACCAGGCCGTTGCGCTCGGTGCGGTCCACCAGGCCGGTGAGGCTCGACTTGGCCAGTCCCAGCGTGGCGCCCAGTTCGCTCATGCCGTAGGGCTGCGCCATCAGCACGCACAGTAGCTGTCCCTGCTGGGGTGTGATGCCGTGTTCCCGGCTCGACTCGGCATATACCGCGTTCACCAGGAAGGCCGACCGCACCAGTGCGGTCACCACTCCCATTCGGCCGCCGTCATTCTTCTTGCCCACATCGCGAGCCTAACATTTCGCGCGCTACAGTTCGCAGGACGAACTTCCTGTGCGAGGGTCGCTCCCGGCCCGCCGGACCGGGAGCGACCCGGCGGGGTCAGCCGAGGGCGAGGGCGACCAGCCGGTCGTAGCCGCCGTTGAACACGTCCTGGTCGATCGGGCTGTCGCTGTACTGCCAGAAGGTCCAGATGTCCCAGTCGAAGGGCAGCTGGCCGGGGCCGTCGGCGTAGCGCGCCACCCAGAGCGGGTTGGTGGTCTTGAAGCCCGCCAGGTTGCCGGTGCACTGCGACCACCACGACGTCGCCGTGTAGATGACCGGCCAGACCCCGGTGCGGTTGTGGTACTGGTCGCTGAAGTCCTTGACCCAGCCGATCATGCCCCACTGGCTGTAGCCGTAGCACGCGGAGCCGTTGGGGTTCCATTCGATGTCGAGGGTGCCGGGGAGCGTCTTGCCGTCGGCCGACCAGCCGCCACCGTGATCGACGAAGTAGTCCGCCTGCGCGGCGCCGCCGGACACGTCGGGCCGGGCGAAGTGGTACGAGCCGCGGATCATCCCGACGTCGTAGGAGCCGTTGTACTGCTGCGCGAAGTACGGGTTCGTGTAGTCGGTGCCCTCGGTCGCCTTGACGTAGGCGAAGCGCTTTCCCTGGCCCCACTGGGAGTTCCAGTCCACATTGCCCTGCCAGCCGCTGACGTCGATGCCGTAGACGGCGTCCTCGACGCCGAGGGCCGGCGCGGTGACCCGCCGCGGGCCGGAGCCGGTGCGCTCGTGCGCGCGCACCTGGGAACCCATCGGGTGATCCGCCTGCCGGATCAGCCCGGCGAGCGCGGGAGCCACGCTCGGGTCCAGCCGTGGCCCGGTGGGCTCGGCGGCGTTGGCCGTCCCGGTCGTACTGAGCGCGATCAGGGCGGCCGCGCCGAACAGGGCCTGCCATCTCCGTCGGTGTCCGAACATGATCATCGTCCTTTCGGTCCGCTCGCGGCGACCCCCAGACCCGGTCACCGGGGCATCCGTTGCTGAACGACGCATTCTGACTACGTCAGGTGAATTCATTACCGACGTTTCGGCGGTATGCCCGGTTCCTGGCCGGAACCGGCCAGGAAATGCGGCCGAACGGCCTCACTCACCCGAGGGAGCGGGCCGTTTGCGGACGTGCGGCTGCCCGGGGTGCCGGTGCCGGACGGAGATCTCGCGTGACTGGAGGCGTAACTCGCGTGATCAGGCGGAGATCTCGCGTGTTCAGCGGGGGGATCCGTTTGTCATCGGGATGTCATCGACCGGGATCTACCGTCAGCGGGTGGTGATGGCGGAGGAAACCGGGTCGGGCCGGGTGATCGGCGGGCGGTACCGGCTCGTCGGGACACTGGACTTCGGCGGGATGGGACGGGTGTGGCGGGCGCACGACGAGGTCCTGCGCGCCGACGTCGCGGTCAAGGAGGTTTGGCTGTCCCCGGCGATGACGGCGGACGAGCGACAGGAGCGGCTGGCGAGGGCCGAACGGGAAGCCCGCAACGCCGCCGCGCTGCGGGATCACCCGCACGTCGTCGCGGTCCACGACGTCGTCGTCGAGGAGGACGTCCCGTGGATCGTGATGCGGCTGGTTTCCGGACGGTCCTTGGAGAAACGCCTCGCCGACGGTCCGCTGTCCGCCGAGGAGGCGGTCCGGGTCGCCGGTGATCTGCTCGACGCCCTCGAAGCGGCACACGGCGCCGGGATCGTCCACCGCGACGTCAAACCCGCGAACGTGCTGCTGGCCGAGGACGGGGAAACGCTGCTGGCCGACTTCGGCATCGCGGTGCACCACGCCGACACCACGATCACCGGCACCGGAACGCTCATCGGCTCGGTCGAGTACATGGCGCCCGAACGGCTCAACGGCAAGGACGGCCTCGCCGAAAGCGATCTCTACTCCCTCGGGGTGACGCTGTATCAGGCGGTCGAGGGACTTTCCCCGTTCCGCCGCGGCACCCCGACCGCCACGCTCACCGCGGTCCTGCTGGAGGAGGCCCCACCGCCCGAACATGGCGGCGTGCTCACCACGCTGATCACCCGGCTGCTGGACAAGGACCCCGAGCAGCGGCCGGGCATCACCGAGGCGCGGGCCCTGCTGACGGCGTCGGCGACGAAGAAGCTCGGCGGCGCGGCCGACCGGACCGAAAAGCTCGACAAGCCGGTCAACGAGACCAGGAAGTTCGAAGAGATCGCCGAACCGCCGAAAACGCCGCCGAAGACCACTTCTCCGGTTCTTGTGGGGAGCGCGGTGGCCGGTCTCGTCGTCGTGGGCCTGGTGGTCCTGCTCGTCACGCGGGGTGCCGTCAGCTATGTCGCGTCCAACCTCTTCGGGAAGTCGGCGTCGACCAGCTCCTCCACGAGCGCGACTCCATCCACCACGGAACGCACCACGCCGAGCACCACTCCGTCGCGGTCGCGCACCACGTCCACCACCCGGGAACGGACCACCCCGCGCGCCAAGCCCGCGGATCTCGACAGCGAAGCGGGCGACACCACTCCGCTGACGGCGTCCGCGTTGCTCGCGGACTCGTTCACCGATGACAAGAACGTGCGCTATACCCGGACGAACGGCGGCGTCCGCAACTGCGTCACCGAATATCTGAGCCAGGAGGTGCGGGATCTCCTGCGCCGCTCCGGCTGCGACAAGGCCGTCGCCGGGACGTACCGCGACAGCTCCGGCAAGGTGCTGGTCATGGTGTGGGTCGTCCCGATGAAGAACGACCAGACCGCCAAAACCGCCTACGACGCCTATGATTCCGGCTCCTGGGGCATCATGTGCCCTGGCAGCGGGCCCGGAGCCGAGATCTGCGACGACAACAAGGACACCAGTCGCGCGGTCCGCGGCGGCTACAGCAGGCAGACGCACCGGTACCTGATCAAGTCGAATGCGTTGTACATCAACCTGTCCCGGGACAGCGGTGCCAAACCGGCGCTGGTGTCGGCCGCGAGCGCCGCTGTCGACTCGGCAGGGCCGATGAACCACCCCGGGAACCGATGAGCGCCCAATCCTCTACTGTGGACAGTCAATCGTGGCCGATCAGCACGGGATGACGTCGTTGGCCGCGGACCGGGCGGCAGCGGCCGGTGCCGTAGCAGGGCACGTGTGCCCACACCGTCTTGCCGTCGCGGTGGGGATCCTGCTCGACGCCCCAGGCCGCGGCGAGCCGGTCGACCAGGAGCAGGCCGCGCCCGCGCGGATCCCGGGCCACCGGGAGGGCCATCATCGGCTGCCGGTAGGTGAGGTCGGCGACCTCGATCCGGACGGCGCACGGGGACACCGACCGCCACAGCTGGATGTGCCGCGGCCCACCGCCGTGCTCGAAGGCGTTGGCCACCAGTTCGGTGGCGACCAGCAGCACGTCACCGCGGTGGATCTCGCCGAGACCGGTCAGCTGCCGCGAGGCCCACGCCCGCATTTCGGCCAGCGCGCGAGCCGACGCGTCCCGCAGGTCGAGTACCCACGTGCCCGGAAGGACGTCCTCGGCCACTTCGGTCATGGCGGTACTCCTCTCCGGAGACGTGTTCCTCTCGGCTGAAGAGGCGTGCACAGGGGGTATACCCAGAACGGCGAAAATCAATCCGCGCGGCAACGTCGCCGCGGGCAAGGGCGTGTTCCCTCCGGGGGTCAGGAAAGGGGAACGCCATGCGGAAGACACTGGTAGCCGGGGTGTGCGGCGCCGCGCTGATCGGCGCGGCCCAGCTCGCGACGGCCGCGCCCGCGGCCACCGGGGAGGTCGGGTGGACGCTCCTCCCGCTCGAAGTGGAGCCCGGCGGGCAGATCTACGCGCAGACCTACTTCGGCCAGGGCAACGGCTGTGCGCCGACCACGCCGGTGACCTCGCCGGGCTTCGCCGCGCCGCTCCAGTGGACGATCGGCGGGAACTGGGGCAAGCACGGCGGTTACGGCACTGTCGTGAAGACGCCCGGCAAGTACACCGCGACGTTCACCTGCTACGACGGCAGGGTCGCCTCGAAGACGTTCACCGTCATCGGAACCCCGCCGACTTCGCCACCTGCCACGACGAAACCCGCGCCGCCGAAGACGACCGCCAAACCGCCCAAGACCGGCACGTCCCAAGTCCCGGTGAAGCCGGTGGGAGCACCACAGACCGGCGCCGGCGGCACGGCGGGATGACCTGGTCGTTCACCGGCCGAAGGCGGTCAGAAACCGGTCGCGGAACGCGTCCAGCTGCCACACCGGGGCGCGCGGGGCGGGTTTCAGGCCGTCCTGCCAGCCCCAGCCCGAGATCCGGTCCAGCACGGCCGGGTCCCGGGCGAGGAGGGTGACCGGGACGTCCCGCCCGGCGCCGGCGCCGGTGACCACCGGCGGCTGGTGATCACCGAGCAGGACGAGGACGAGGTTGTCGTCGCCGTAGGTCCGCACGTAGGAGATCAGGGTGTTCAGCGTGTAGCCGAGGGACTTCCCGTACGCGGCGCGCACCCGGTCGGGATCGGGCCACACGGACTCCGGGGCCTCGCCCTGCGCCGGCATCGGGCCGAAGACCGTGCCGTCGCCGACGGCGTTCCAGTCGACGAGCCGGGGCAGGGGAGTCCACGGCGCGTGGCTCGAGACGAGATCGATCTCGGCCATCACCGGGGTGTGGCCCGGCGCGCGCTCGGCGCGCTGGAAGGCGGAAAGCGTGTACTGGTCGGGCATCGTGGCGTAGGAGAAGCCGGGGCCGCGGTAGCCGACGTCGCGGGCGTCGTAGTACGACTCGAAGCCGTAGAACCTTCCCTCCGGCCAATCGCGGGTGTGCGCGGGCACGTCGTGGACCGTTTTCCAGCCCGCGCGCCCGAAAGCGCGGGTCAAGGTGAGCCGGTCGGTCCCGAGCAGCTGCTCGTAGCGTTGCTGATTGTCGATCCACAGACCGGATTGCAGCGTCGAATGGGCCAGCCAGCTCCCGCCGCCCGTCGTCGACGAGGTGAGAAACGCACTCCTGGCACCGAATCCGGCCGCGCGCAGCCGCTCGGTGCCGTCGTCGAGCATGGCGCCGATCCCGGGCGCGAGCCGAGGATCCTCGAGAGCCACCCGTCCGTAACTCTCGACGAAGGCGAAGACGACGTCCTTGCCGCGCAGCGCGGTGAGCAACCGGTCACCGGGTGTGTCGCGGAACGCGTCGACGCGGACTTCCTCGGCCAGCGGCCGCCGATTCCGGAGATCGGTACGCACCTGGCGGAGGTCGTCGTAGGCCAGCGCGACGGCGCTGCGCGCGGCGACCGGTTCGCCGGGCGCGACCTGCACCCCGGCCAGATCGCACACGATCCAGACGACCCCGAGCACGGCCAGCACCCGGGTCGACGCGGTGCGGCGTCCTGCCACGGCCCGGCTCAGCCGTCGCACCGCCATCGTCACCAGGACCACCATGGCGAGCGCGAGCACCACCACGCCGATCGCCGCGGCGATCGCACCCGGTTTACCGAGACCGCCGGAGAGGAAATCGAGGCCGCCACGCAGGAAAGTCCAGTCGAAGACCGGGTCGAACGGCCGGTCGAGGGCCGCGAAGAAACCCATGTCGACGATCTTCACCAGGGTCAGCAGCCCGAGCAGGACGCCCAGCACGGTCGCCACCTCCCGCCTCGGCCGCGGCGGGAGGACGAGCAGGACAGCGATCCCGACGAGTCCTTCGACCGGGACACGCACGAACATCGCCGGGGTGAGGTGGCTGATCTCGTTGGGCGCGAGGAGCGCGAACAGGACGAGTACGAAGGCCGACGCCGTGGCCAGCTCTTCGGCCCGAGGAAGGCGTCCTCGGCCGGGCACGCGGAGAAAACGAGACGACGGCAAGACCGCACCTTCCCTCCACGCGGCGATATCGGCCGGGCCCCGGCACCGTCCCGTGCGGCATCGCGGCCCCGAGAGTAACTACGGCGTGGCGCCGTCATCGGTTCACCCCGGCCCCCGACTGTCCACACCGGACATAGGCCGAACGGACGCGCCCGGGCCCGGCGCGCGGTGCCGGGGCACCCGAGAGGTTAGGCTGCGCGGCGTGTTCCGGGCTGTACGAGTCCGGGCGGGTTCCAGCTCGAAGGAAGTAACCATGGCGCAGAAGGTTCTTGTCCAGATGATGGACGACATCGACGGTGGCGAGGCCAGCCAGACCGTTCCGTTCAGTTTGGACGGTGTGCAGTACGAGATCGACCTGTCGGACGACAACGCCGAAAGCCTGCGCGAGGGGCTGGCCCCGTTCCTGGCGGCTTCGCGGCGCGTGGGCGGCCGGAAGGTCCGGCTGGCCGCCGGCCAGTCGGTCGCGGCCGCGACCGCGGCGCCGGCTCCCGTTTCGCAGGCCGACCGGGAGCGCTCCCGCGCGATCCGGGCGTGGGCGCTGGACAACGGCTACGAGGTGTCGGAGCGCGGACGAATCCCGCGCGAGGTCGTCGAGGCGTTCGAGCGGGCGGAGGCCGAGCCAGAGCCGGTGAAGGCGCCGCGCAAGCGGGCTTCCCGGAAGAAGGCGGGCGCCTCCGCGTGACGTCCGGTGGGACGGGCCCCGGCTTCGCGGCCGGGGCCCGTTTCGCTGTACGGGTCCGGCCGCCGGATGTCGATGGTGGTACCCCGGCCAGTCGGGGGGCTGCCTGACCGGAGTACCACCACGGCATCAGAGAGGGGCGGGGCGGCGCCCGGATGACGCCTGGGACATCGATTCACCCAGAAGTGTGAATGGATGTCCGCTGACCTGCGGCGCCACCCGGCTCAGGCAGCCGGGTTGTCCCCGTGGGTGAGGGTCTCCCAGGCGAGGAAGTGGTTGTCGGTCCCGGCGGGCCGGGTGCGGGCCAGCAGCGCGGACGTCTGCGGCATCGGGACGCCGAGCTGGTTGTGGTAGCGGTTGTAGGCGGTTTCGAGAACCGGCCCCAGCCCCTTCTTCACCTTGCCGCCGCACAGCCAGGACGGCACGGCCGCGCCGAGGTCGTACCCGGCGTGGAACTCCAGCGCCGCCACCAGGCGATCGCGCATCTCGCCGAACAGATCGGGCCCGCCCTGCAGCTTCGCCGTCTCGGCGACGTGGCTCGCCGCGACCAGGCCCCAGCCGGTGTGCCCGAAGTCGCGGCACGTCTCCTGGGCGAGGCCGTCGACGAACTTCGTCTGCCCGTGCCAGTACTTGACCAGCGCGTCCCGGTCGTCGGGCATGCCGGGAGCCGCCTTGGGGAGCGCGCCGTCCGAGCTGACGTAGACGTACGCGGGGACGCGGCCCCGCCAGGTGTTCACGGCCTTGTCGTAGGAGGCGCGGTCGTCGAGGAACACCGAGATCCCGACGGCGGCGTCGGTCATGATCAGTTCCCAGTTCCCGTTGGCGTGCGAGCCTTTCAACAGCGCCGGGAGGTAGACCTTGCGCAGCATCGTGGCGAACTGGGCCTGTTTCGCCGCGGGCCAGGCCGTCGAGGTCGCGCGGACGAGTTCGCCGGCGCGTGCCCAGGAGACCCCGGCCCAGCCGGTCTGCAGGGGCGCGTTGCTCAGCGAATGCTTCGTGATCGTGGCGGCCCACGCGTCCATGAGCTCGACCGCTTTGGCGGCGTAGGCCTCGTTGCCGGTGAGGTATGCCATCAGCGCGTCCGTGTAGGCCGCGAGGGCGTCGGTCCGTTCGTCGGTGCAGCCGATGTCCGGCTTCGAACTGGGCCCGCACTGCACATCCGCGATCGGTTTCGGCGTGCGGCTCAGCGAGGCCAGCGGGCTGGCCTTCATCTGCGCGAAAGCGGACTTCCACGGTTCGGCGTCGGCGTCGATCTTCCGGCGGACGAAATCGAGACTCTGCTTGGTGTCGGACACGCCCGGATGTGTGAAGGACGCGGACGCGGCGGCGCGCGCGATCGCCGGCGTGCCGGACGCGGACGTCCGCGTCAGCGCGACGACGCCACCCGCGGCGATCAGCGCGAGTACCGCCGCCCACAGCACGACGTGACCGCGGTGGAACAGGTGCGGACGGGGCTGCCCCATGGACTTCTCCCTCGTGTTGACGTGGTGCGGCGCGGATCGCCAAAATACATCGGATTACTGTCCGGGATCTAGTGCGGGCGATCGTCCTGATCACCGGGATTAAGCGGCAATAGATCAGATGTCTGCCCCGTCCCGAGGTGCGAAGTTCGGGGTGTGGGACAGTCGACCCGACGTGTGTCACCTGCCGCCTCGGGACCGGTCATCGGCTGTGATAGCTTGAAACGAACTGGGGCATCTGTGCGAAAGCTAATGCTGCGCGGTGTCCCGTCGAGGGGCCGGTAGCTCAGTTGGTTAGAGCAGGGGACTCATAATCCCTTGGCCGTCGGTTCGAGCCCGACCCGGCCCACCCTGATATATCAGGCCCTGCTCGAGGATTCTCCCGTTGTTGTGACCTGGGCGTGACCTGTCGGATCGCGCTCCGGGTTCCGTTCGGGCTCCGTTCTCACTGTCGTGCTGATGGCGGGCTTAGGCTAATCGCTTTTCGGGGTGGGCCGGCAGGTGTTCGGTGTGGTGAGCTTTGGCTGTATATAACGAGTTGCGGGGAATAGTGGGTTGTCAACGGTCGTCGTGATCTTCGCGCGTCCGCCGACATACCCCCTTGGCGCGTGTTGTGCTACCCCTGTCCGCTAACTGCTGGACTCGTTCGCGGGCTGATCGACAGGGGACCTGCGCGGTGGGCCGGGGTGTCGGGGAGCCGACCTGGGTGTCGTCACGGTGGGTCCGGGGCCGACGATCGGTCGGTGGTCAGGTAGGCCACCGCCATGAGCGCAGTCCGGATGCGCCACTGCTCCCAGGTCATCCCGTCCGGAGCCGCCTCGATACTGAGCGCGCGGTGCATCGCCGAGGCGGTGATGATACGGCTGATGAACCCCAGCTCCGCGTCCGCGTCTGGGAGCCGGACCGCTTCCCGGTGTGGTGCGGCTGCCTCGACCAGCAACCGCCGCAGGGCGGCCAGGCCCTCGGCGCGCTGGTCCGGGACGGGCCGCAGGCGAACCCCGAAGATCTCCGGCAGGAGGCGTCCGCTCTCGGCCATCCAGTCCACAACCGCAGCGGTGCAGGCATTGATCACCGACTCCAGATCGGCCAGCGGGTCCCGGAGTCGAGCGGTGAGCCGGTCCCCGAACCGGGCGAGCATGCGGTCCTTGACGGCGCGCAGGAGCAGTTCCCTGTTCTCGAAGCGGCGGTAAACCGTGCCGACGGAGACCTCGGCGCGGGCAGCGACCGCGCCCATGGTGACCGCGTCGGCGCCGCCTTCGATGAGCAGGTCCTCGGTCGCGGCGAGGAGCTTGGCCTTCGTCTCGCGGCTGCGCGCCTGCTGCGGGGCCCGCACGCCGACCGTCATGTCATCGGCCGTCCCCACCCTCGACGGGCCGCCTCGGGCTTGAAATGCCCGTCCAAAAAAAATAGAAAGCAGTTCCCGTGAGCAACATTGCGCTTTACACATTCGGCCTGCTCGACCCCGCCATGGAGCCGGCCGCGCTGGACGACCTCTCCAGCCGGGGCGACGAGATCTACAGTGCCGGCGACCACGCCCAGGGGTTCCTCGGCCGAGCCGAGGACGACTATGACGGAGACGCGGTACACGCACCCGCAGAAGATTTCGGGCGCTGGGGATCCTACGTGCTACCCCTGGGTCTTCCGGGCTTGGCGGGTCACGATCCGCACGTCCACATCGCGACATTGAGCCTGTGGCAGGACGTCGAGAGCGCACGTCTGTTCGTCTACAGAGGATTGCACCGCGAGGCTCTGAAACTCAGGTACGACTGGTTCCTGAAGGGGTCCTGGCCGGGGCATGTTCTCTGGAACGTCGAGGACGGCTCGGTGCCCCGCTGGTCGGACGGCGTAGCCAGACTCGAGGCTCTTGCCCGGGACGGAGAGTCCGCACAGCGCTTTACCTTCGGCTCGCGATGGGGCCGAGCATGACGGCGCAGCGAGGTCATTGGGCTGCCAATGGAATCCGCCGACCAGGGCGAACGCGGGCACGGGGTGGACAAGATCCCGCGCTATCTGTTGCCTGATCCCAGGCGTGAAGGCGACGTGCGCAGGCTAGTCTGCGAGGCGCGCTGTCGTCCGAGCAGGTGACACAGCCGGCCGACCTGACCGGAGAACCTTCCACGCGGGCAGCGGCGACGAGGATCAATTCCCACGCCCGCTTCTCGGCATTTCCGGACGTTTAGTCGCCGTCGCTATTGATCGCTCCGCGCGGTGGATCTGGAACGTGTTCTCTTGGTGGATCACCTGTTTCCGGCGGGCCCACGACGGGCAACGTGGTGGTCCCTTCATGATCTCCGGGTGTGCGGGCTTGGGGTCTCCGGGTTGGCGGATGCCACCACCCGAGTGGGAAGCCGTAGTCCTGATCAGCTGCGCGCTCGCCGAACAGTGCATATAGGACACTATGAGTTCTGCTCGCCGCCAATCACCGTGAAGCGGGGATCCTTCCCGTCGGCGTGCGACATTCGCGTAGTCGCTTGTAAAGTCGGCGCTATGGCCTCTCCCGATGCTGACCCCGTGCGCACAGTCCTGCCGACCGAGGCGGAAAAGCTGCCGGCGGCGTTCATGGATGCTTTCAATAGCGGTGACGCCGAGCGTGTCGCCAGCTTCTACAGTGCATCCGCGGTACTCGTGCCCAGCCACGATCACCCGGTCGCCGGTAACGACCTGCTCGCCGCCAACCAGGGCTTCCTCGACTTCCGGCTTCCCATCGACATTCGGCTCCGGCACGCCTACGTCGCAGGCGACATCGCTCTCCTCATCACCAACTGGTCCCTGCGCGGCACCGCACCCAATGGTGAAACCGTCGATCTCTCCGGCACGGCGACGGATGTCGCCCAGCGAGGTACCGACGGATACTGGCGCCTCGTCATCGACAGCCCCTTCGGCACCCAGGAAGAACTGCCGTGACCGGCAGGCAATCAGCGAGGGGCTCCCTGCAGGGGTGCTGAGCATCATCGCCGGCTGCTGACGGCGCAGGGAGTTGACGATGCACGACGCTCCGCGGGCAGCGGGTCGGGATCGGCGGTTGTGGTGTCGTGCCTGGCCGGTCAGGCACTGATCACGTCGCCGGGGACGTCACCGTCGAGGCGGCCGGTCACCGGCCGCACGGTGGCCGTATCGGGGGCGACATACCGATCCTGACGAGGATCGAATCCGGTGCCCGGCGCCAGCACGTGGTGGGGCGCATCGACGGCTCGGCGGCAGCCCCGATGAACGGGGCCAGGCGATCACATGCGGCAGGGATCAGGCACGATCGCGCAGCGGGCACGGCTGCCGGTGGGGTACCGAAGTGCTTCAGTGTATTGCGTGCACCGAAGGCGTCCTTCGGCACTCCCGCCTCCAACGCTGGTTGACTCTTGTTCATTACATTTGTAATGTAAGCGCGTCCGGGGGTGCGCGGAAGGAGACCGCATGGCGAGCCGGAAGGGGCAGCGAGCGCCCGCGGAGATGAAGCGCGCGCTGCAGCGCGCCGCCGTCGAAGTCGTCGCGCGCGAAGGGATCCGCGGGCTGACCTATCGCGCGGTCGCCGGTGCGGCCGGGGTCACCACGGGCGCGGTGCAGCATCACTTCTCGTCCATCGACGACCTGCTGCGCTCGTCGCTCGACTGGGTACTCGAGGAGAGCGCCGAAAACGGTCTCCTCGGCGCGCGGGCGGGGATCTTCGCGGGCGGGCCGGACGTGCGGAAGCGCTTCGCCGAGAGCGCCGACATCCAGATCTTCCAGTACCGGCTGGTCGTCGAGTCGGCCGGCCGGGCGGAGCTGCGGCCGGGGGTGCAACGGCTGTACGAGAGCTACTTCGGCGCGGTGGCGAAGGATCTCGCCTCCATCGGGGCCCCGCCGGGCGACGGGCTCACTTCGCTCGTCTACTACGCGCTCGACGGGATGTTCCTGCATCAGGTCGCCGACCCCGGGGCCGACCCCGGTGCGGCACTCGACGCGCTGCGCGCGCTGCTGAAGGCGAGCGGCGCCGCGAAAACGTCCATCGTGGACACCTGACCTCTCGCCGCCGCTGTTCGCCAATGACCCGCGTGTCCACTGTCGACACGGGGGCATTGATCATTTCCTTGTACTGCAACGGAAAACCCCGGGTAACGAGACGAATTCGCCGCGGCCTGGGTGTTGACTTCATCAACACTTGAGTTCAGACTCGGCGCATCGAGGTGCCACGCTCCAGCGCACCCGATCGCGTTCCCCGGCCACCACGGCCCGAATCTCCGCTGTGAAAGGCGTTCCGATGTCAGACACCGCTGTCGCGACCCTGCTGATCGAGGGGAGCTGGGCTGCCGCGCCCTCGGCTTTCGACGTTGTCGACCCCGCGAGTCTCGAGGTGATCGGCCAGGCCTCGGACGCCGGCCCCGAGCACGCTCGTTCCGCCATCGACGCGGCCTCCGCGGCCTTCCGCGGGTGGGCCGACACGGATCCGGAGACGCGCGGCGGCTACCTGCGTGCCGGGGCGGCCGCCATCCGCGCCGGTCGTGACGAACTTGCCCGCTTGCTCAGCCAGGAGAACGGAAAGCCGCTGGCCGAAGCGGCGGGCGAGCTGGCGGGTGCCGCGCGCATGCTGGAGTGGGCCGCGGAGGAGGGCCGCCGCGCCAACGGGCGGGTGACCCCGGCGAACGCGGCGGGTCCCGGACTGGTGCTGCGCAGCCCGGTGGGCCCGGTACTGGCCATCACGCCGTGGAACTTCCCGGCCAGCATGCTCATCCGCAAGGTGGGGCTCGCGCTGGCGGCGGGCTGCCCGGTGATCGCGAAACCCGCCGAGCAGACGCCGCTCATCGCCACGGCGCTTCTTCGGATCCTGCAGGAGACCGGCCTGCCCGCGGGTGTCCTCCAGTCGCTGACCACGACCCGGCCCGGGGAACTGGCCGACGCCCTGCTCGCCGACCGCCGGTTGCGGAAGGTGAGCTTCACCGGGTCGACGGAGGTCGGACTGGGACTGTTGCGCCGCACCGGTTCCGTGCTGCGCCGGACGTCGCTGGAGATGGGCGGCCATTCCCCGGCGATCGTCTTCGGGGACGCCGATCTCGAAGCCGCCGCAGCCGGTGTCGTGACCGCGAAGTTCTTCAATGCCGGTCAGAGCTGCACCGCGGTGAACCGGCTGTACGTGCACGAGAGCGTCCGCGACGACCTTCTGGCGTTGATCGAAAAGAAGACGGCGGCACTACGGCTCGGCCGCGGGGACACCGACGGCGTCGCGATAGGACCGTTGATCGATGAGGCAGGGCTCGCGAAGGTTGAGCGTCAGGTCGCCGACGCCGTCGAGAAGGGCGCCCGGGTACTCGTCGGCGGAAGCCGTTGGGAGCCCGAGGATTCGGCTCTGCGAGGCCATTTCTTCCAGCCGACCGTCCTCGTCGACGTCACTCCCGACATGCTGATCGCCCAGGAAGAGACGTTCGGTCCCGCGCTGGCCGTGTCGACGTTCTCGGACGACGAAGAAGCCGTCGCTCTCGCCAACGCGACGGAATACGGCTTGGCCGCGTACGTGTTCGGCTCCGACCTCCGGCGCATCTGGCGTGTCCTCGAACGGCTCGACTTCGGCGTGATCGGCGTGAACGACCCCGCCCCGGTCCGTCCGGAACTCCCGTTCGGCGGGCAGAAGAACTCCGGCCAGGAACGCGAAGGCGGCAGTGAGGGCATCGAGGCCTACACCGAGGCCAAGGCCGTCGCGCTGCGTTTCTGAACCGCCCGCTTCCGAACCGTCCACATCGGAAAGGACCTCGATGACCAGCACACTGTCCACAACGGAGCTGTCCGAACTGGACCGGAAAACCCTGGTACACCCGCACACCGTGATCGGCTCGCCCGCCGAACCGCTCATCCTCGACCGTGGCGAAGGCGCCCTGCTCTGGGACACTGACGGCCGCCAGTACATCGACGGCACCTGCGGTCTGTGGCAGTGCCCCGTCGGGCACGGGCGCGCCGAACTCGCCACCGTCGCCGCCGAACAGATCGGCAGGCTGGAGTTCTTCTCGTCCTTCGGGGACTATTCCAACGCCCCGGCGATCCGGCTCGCCGACCGGCTGCTGAAGCTCGCACCCGAAGGGCTCGAACGCGTTTTCCTCACCAACGGCGGTTCCGAAGGCAACGAGACCGCGATCAAGCTCGCCCGTCTCGCCCACCACCACACCGGTTCGCCGGAGCGCACGGTGATCCTCGCCCGCACCGGCGGCTACCACGGCATGGGCGGCGGTTCCCTTGCCGCGACGGGCATCGACGGCTTGCGAGCGGGGTTCGGCCCGCTGCTGCCGGACGTCGAATGGCTGGGCAAACCGCACAGTATCGAGCACGGCCCGGACGCCACCGGCGTCCTCGTCGCCGAGCTGGAACGGCGCATCGAGGAGATCGGACCGCACCGCATCGCCGCGTTCATCGGCGAACCCGTCCTCGGCGTCGGCGGTATGGTCCCGCCGCCGGAGGGCTACTGGCCACGAGTGCAGGAAGTGTTGCGGAGGCACGGAATCCTGCTCATCGTCGACGAGATCGTGACCGCCTTCGGCCGGACCGGGCACTGGTTCGGCAGCGACCACTTCGGCATCGAACCCGACATGATCGTGCTCGCGAAGGGCATCACGAGCGGCTACATCCCGATGGGCGCGGTGCTGATCGGGCGCCGGGTGCTGGACCTGGCCGACGGCGCCACGTTCCTGCACGGGTTCACCTACAACGGCCATCCGGTCGGAGCGGCGGTGGCGCTGGCCAACATCGACATCATCGAGCGGGAAAACCTCCCCGAGCGCGCCCGCGTCCTCGGCGCGCGTCTTCGGGAACGGCTCGACCCGCTCACGAAACTCCCGCACGTGCGCGAGGTGCGCGGGGTCGGACTGATGCACGGCATCGAGTTCGACGGCGTGCCCACCGCGTCCGTCCAGTCCGGCTGCCGCGCGGACGGCGTCGTGGTGCGCGCGTCGGGCGCCAGCATCGTGCTCTCGCCGCCGCTGGTGATCACCGAGGAGCAGCTCGACACCCTCGCCGACGTCCTGTGCCGTCACGTCGCGGCCGCCGCGGGCTGAGGAGGCATCGTGCGACGCCGGATACCAACGCTGTTGTCCGCGGCGACGATCCTCCTGGCCGCCGGATGCGCCGTCTCCGAGGGCGGCGCGAACTCCCTCGTTTTCGTCTCCTACGGCCAGGGCGCCTACCAGGCGGGCCAGCGCTCGGCCTGGTTGAACCCGTACACGGAGAAGACCGGCACCACGGTCACGATCGACGGCCCGTCCAGCATGGCCAAGCTCAAGGCGATGGTCGAGGCGGGCAAGGTCACCTGGGACGTCGTCGACACCGAGGCGTCGTCGGCGGCCCAGTCGTGCGGCACCCTGGTCGAGCCGGTCGACATGGGACCGCTGGCCGCGGCGTTCCCCCGGGACACGCTGACGCCCTGCGGCATCCCGGACGCGTTCTTCGGCATGACGCTGATGTACAACGCGAACGTCTACGGCGATCACCCGCCTTCCCGGCTGGCCGATTTCTTCGACCCCGCCAAGTTTCCCGGGCGGCGGATCATCTACGGAAACGACCCGAGCGTCGGCACGCTGGAGGCGGCGCTGCTCGCCGATGGCGTCCCGAAGGACCGGCTCTATCCGCTCGACGTGCCGCGCGCGCTGGCGATGTACGACCGCATCCGGCCCGAGCTGTCGATCAGCGACACCTACGGCGATCAGCAGCAGCGCATGGCCGGGGGACAGGCGGATCTGGCGCTCATCGTCAGTGCCCGCGCCTATTCACTGCTGAAGACCGGGGCCACCAACTGGAAGGTGGTCTCCGGCGTGCCGATCCCGGTCACCTGGGATGTTTTGGTGGTACCCAAGGGATCCCGCCGGGCGGAGGAGGCAAAGCAGCTGATCCGCTACGCCGCCGAGCCCGCGCAATCGGCGGCGTTCGCCGAGCGGGCCGGGGTGGGTCCCGCGAACTCCGCGGCGAAACCCCGCTACCCGGAAATCGCCCGTGCTCTGGACATCTGGGGGGACGACAAGGAGGACCTGCGCGTGCTCAGCGATGTGAAGTGGTGGGCGGCCAACCGGACCAGGGTCGTGAAGACCTGGTCGGACTGGAAAACCGGATGACCGCCGTGGTACCGGGAAGAGCGACTCGCCGCGTCGCCGCGTCCTGGCTGTTGTTCCCCGCGGCGGCGGTCCTGCTGGTGTTCTTCTGCTACCCGCTGGCCGTGATCCTGTGGCGCAGCTTCTCCGAGCCGGACTTCGGCCTGGCCAACTACCTGGCCGTGCTCGGCGACAAGGTGCAGATCCGCGTCGTGCTCCGGACCCTGCGGACGGCGTTGATCATCACCGCCGCGACGCTGGTCATCGCCTATCCCTACGCCTACGCGATGAGCCGCGTGGGCAGGCGGGCCCGCGGTCTGCTGACGCTGCTGGTGCTGATGCCGTTCTGGACCAGCGTCATGGCCCGCAACTTCGCCTGGTACGTACTGGAACAGCGGGGCGGGGTGATCGAAAAGCTCTTCGGCGCCGTCGGGATTCATGGCGTGAGCCTGCTCGGTTCGGTGGCGGGGGTGACCGTCGCGATGGTGCAGGTGATGCTGCCGTTCATGGTGCTGCCGCTGCAGAACACCATGCTGGGCATCGACCGCAGTCTCCTGCACGCGGCGAGAAGCCTCGGCGCACGCGGACCCGTCGCGTTCCTGCGGGTGTACCTGCCGCTGTCGATGCCCGGTGTGCTCGCAGGGGTTTCGGTGGTGTTCATCATGTCGCTGGGCTTCTACCTCACCCCGGCGCTGCTCGGCACGCCCCAGCAGGCTTTGGCCGCGCAGGTGATCGGTACCCGGGTCAACGATCTGCTCGATTTCGCGGGCGCCGGCGCGCTGGGCGCGATCCTGCTCGTGCTCACGCTGATCGTGCTCGCGGTGATCAGCCGGATCGCCGCGCCGCTCGGCAGCAGCATGACGGGAGGTGCGGACCGTGGCTGACTCCGTCACCCGCGTCGCCCGCAAGGAACGCACACTCGGTGTGGGACTGCGGATCTGGGTCGTGCTCGTGGGGTTCGTCCTGATCGCGCCGACGCTCGTGGTCATCCCGATGAGCTTCGGCGCGGGCTCGACCTTCCAGTTCCCGCCGGACGGCTGGTCGCTCCGGTGGTACGGCGAGTTCTTCGGCAGCAAGCAGTGGCTGGGGTCGCTGGCCAACTCCGTCCAGGTGGCGCTGCTGGCGGCCGCGCTCGCGACCGTGCTCGGCGTCGCAGCGGCGTTCGGGCTCGACCGGGCCCGCTTCCGCGGCCGCGGGGCCGTCCGGCAGCTGCTGATGGCGCCGATGATCCTGCCGGGGATCGTCGTGGCGGTCGCCGTCTACGGTGTTTTCCTGCGGTGGCAGCTGAACGGCACGATGCTCGGGTTCGTGCTGGCCCACACGGTGCTCGGCGTGCCGTTCGTGATCACCTCCGTGCAGACCAGCCTCGCCGGCTACGACCCCGTCATGGAGCGGGCGGCCGCCAGCCTCGGCGCCAACCGGTTCACGACGTTGCGGAAGGTGGTCCTGCCGCTCGTCGCGCCCGGCGTGATGTCCGGTTTCGTGTTCGCCTTCGCCACTTCGTTCGACGAGGTGGTCATCGCCCTCTTCCTGCAGACACCGGACATCAAGACGCTGCCGGTGAAGATGTACGAGTCGATCGTGCTGGAGATCGACCCGACCATCGCCGCCGCGTCCAGTCTCATCGTCGTGTTCACGACGGTCCTGTTGCTCGTGCCCCAGTTCCTTCGCCGACGGAGCCACCATGACTGACGATCACCGTTTCGACGAACGCCGCTTTGATGAACGCAGCGGGATCACCACCGCGCACGTGACCAAGGCCTATCCCGGCGTCGACCGTCCGGCGGTGGACGACGTCTCGTTGCACATCGCCGACGGCGAGTTCATGACCTTCCTGGGACCGTCCGGTTCCGGGAAGACCACGATGCTGTCGATGATCGCCGGGTTCACCCCGCTCACCGCCGGGTCGATCACCGTCGACGGCCGTGAGATCTCGCGGCTCAAACCGCACCGGCGCGACCTCGGCGTCGTTTTCCAGCAGTACGCGCTTTTCCCGCACATGACCGTGTCCCGCAATGTCGCGTTTGGACTTGCCCGCCGCGGACGGCCGCGTGCCGAGATCGAGCAGCGGGTAGCCGACGCGCTGGAGATGGTCGGGTTGTCCGCGGTCGGTGACCGCTTTCCCCGTCAGCTCTCCGGCGGGCAGCAGCAGCGGGTGGCGCTCGCCCGCGCCGTGGTCTACGAGCCGAGGGCGCTGCTGATGGACGAACCGCTGGGAGCGCTGGACAAGAAGCTCCGCGACCAGCTCCAGCGGGAGATCGCGCGGATGCACCGGCAGCTCGGCATGACGTTCCTGTTCGTGACCCACGACCAGCAGGAGGCGCTGACGCTTTCGGATCGGATCACGGTCTTCAACGAGGGCCGCGTCGAACAGGTCGGCACCCCGGAAGATCTTTACGAGCGGCCGGAAACGCTCTTCGTCGCGCAGTTCATCGGCGAGTCCAACGCGCTGCGCTTCACGCCGGGAGAGGTGACGATCGTGCGTCCGGAACGCGTGACTTTGTATGCGGAGAGCCAGGTTCCGGCCGGGCATCAGCGTGCCGGCGCGGTGGGGACCCCCGGGGGGGAGCGCGGTTGACCCAACCCGGGCGGGCTCACCGACCGGCGCCGCCCCCCC
>NZ_JBHYJW010000006.1:112655-253712 GCF_042741125.1 Amycolatopsis sp. NPDC058986
TTGATGTTCGGGGGACCTTATGGGTTTTTTTTTTTGGTGTTTTGCTTGTGCCCGGGGGTCCAACGGGGGGCGGGCGGTTCGGTAACCGTGTTGGTTTCGTTCGGGCCCCACAGCCGGGTCTGGCTCCGCTACGGCGACGGCACCAGGGGGTGCGCGATCCTCCCCGCCGGTGCGGTCCACGAACACCGGCCCGGCGCCGACGTCGTGGTGGCCTGGCATCCCGAACACCAGGCCGTCGTCCCGGACGCGGGTCTTGCCGGAAGCGTCGCGTCATGACCGATCTGCTGTTGCGGGGCGGGATCGTCCGCACTTTCGACGGTCCCGGCGTCGTGAGCGCGGTGCTGATCCGCGATGGTGTCGTCCACGCCGTCGGGGACGACGAGACGGTGTCCGCGGCCGCGAACTCCGGCGCCCGAGTGGTTGAGCTGCAAGGGAAAGCGGTCGTCCCCGGGATCAACGACGCGCATCTGCATCTGGCCTGGCACGCGCTGAGCGGTCCGGAGTTCTGCGTGGACCTCTCGGCTGCCGGTGACTTGGCCGCGGTCGCTTCGGCGCTGGCCACCGCGCCGGACGGCGAGTGGATTGCCGGCCGCGGCTGGCGGGAGACGACCATCGCGGAGTTCGCGGCGGGATGCGCGGTTCCGTCCCGTTCCTGGCTGGACGAGGTCACCGGCGATCGCCCGGCCGTGCTCCACCACGCCTCGTCGCATTCGGTGTGGGTCAACAGCGCCGCGCTGCGGCGGGCCGGGATCACCGCCGCCACACCGGATCCGCCCGCCGGGGAGATCGTGCGCGACGAGCACGGCGAACCGACCGGGCTGCTCGTGGAAAGCGCGCAGGACCTCGTAGCGCGACTGATTCCACGGCCCGGCAGGGAAGAGCGGCTCGACGTGATCGTCCGCGCGATGCGGCGTCTCAACGGGCTCGGCGTCACCAGCGTGACGGATCCGATCGTGACGCCCGAGCTGTGGCGGGACTACCAGGACCTGCACGCCGCGGGCAGGCTGACCGTGCGGGTCAACGCGCTCCTGCACTGGGACTGGCCTTCTCCGATCACTTCGGCCGCGAGCCTGCGCCGTGCACTGGAAAGCGCGTCGTTCGGCGGTGACGACCTGTTGCGCGCCGGGGGCATCAAACTGTTCGCCGACGGCGTGCCGACCCATTGCACGGCGTGGATGCACCAGCCCTACCCGGACGGCAGCCACGGCGATCTGGTCACCGTGGGGGACAGCACCGAGTCCAGAGTGGACGAACTGCGCGCGCTCGTCGCGGCGGCACACCGGAAACGCGTCCAAGCGCAGGTGCACGTGACCGGCGATCGCGCCGCCGACGCCGTGGTGGACGCGATCGAGGCCGCGGCCGCCGCCGACCCGTGGCCGGAGGCACGACATGTGCTGATCCACGGCACGTTCCTCTCGCCCGCGGTCCACGAACGGTTGGCACGGCACGGAATCGGCGTCATCACCAGCTCGCTCATGCGCACCTACAGCGGCCCATCGATGGTGCGCACCGTCGGCGAAGCGCAATGGGCACGGGCCTTCCCGGCGCGTGCCCTGCTGGACCACGGAGTGTCCACTGCAGACAGTTCGGACGCCCCAGTCACCCAGCCCGACTGGCGGCGCGGCGTCGCCACCTTCACCGGCGCTCCCGGCCCCAACCCCTTCGGACCCCCGGCGCCCGCCGACCGGCTGAGCCGGGAAGAGGCGCTGCGCCTGTGGACGTCGGGGCCCGCCTGGATGGAGAACGCCGACGGCGTCAAGGGGACGCTGGCCCCCGGACGGCTGGCCGACCTGGCCGTGCTCGACGCCGATCCCGTCACCGCCTCCGCCTCCGAACTGCTGAACCTGCGGTCGGTACTGACCATCGTCGGCGGCCGCGTAGTGGTGGGCTGAAGGGGACTTTCCTCGCATGTAACGAGACGAAAGTCCCCTTCAGCTCTTCGGGACGGTCGCGGTCCAGCCGTCTTCGAGCAGGGCGAAGATCGTCTGGACGTCGCGTTCCGGCTTGGGGCGCCGGTAGACGATGTCGCCCGCTTCGAGCGCGAACCGCGCCAGTGCCGTGCAGACGACGTCGTCCGCGGGCGCGCCGAGGTCCTCGGCGATGGCGCGTGCCAGCGCGGTCTCGTGGCGTAACCACATGTGGCGGCTGTATTCCAGCAATGCCGGGGTTTCCTCCACCATCCGGAGGAACGCGGCGACTTCCGCGTTCCCGTCGGCCGTGGCCGCCCGGTGCCGGAAGTACTCGCACAGGGCGGCCGGGATCGACTGCCCGGCGGGCCGATCGCGGACCGCCGCGACGAGCGCGGCCTCGATGTCGTCTTCGAGGTCGAAGACCAGGGCTTCCTTGCGGGGGAAGTGTTTGAACAACGTGGTCACGGCCACGTCCGCGGCGTCGGCGACCTCCTTGACGCTGACGTTGTCGTAGCCGCGCTCGAGGAACAGCTTCAACGCGGCGTCGGCCAGTGCCTGGCGGGTCTGGGCCTTCTTCCGCTCCCGGCGGCCGATCGGTTCGTTCACCCGCTCACTCTAACCCAACGCGCAGCGAAGTCAAAAAGCTAGTGATTGCACTTTTGAAGTGAGTGTGGTCTTCTGAGGGCATGGACACCACCACTCGTATCGCCGTCGTCGGCGCGGGGCTGGGCGGCCTCGCCTGCGCCCGCGGCCTCCAGCTCCACGGCAGGTCCGTCACCGTCTTCGAACGGGAGCCGTCACGGCACGCCCGTTCGCAGGGCGGCACCCTGGACCTGCACGCCGACACCGGCCAGGCCGCCCTGCGCGCCGCGGGCCTGTTCGACCGGTTCCACGCGCTGGCCCGGCCCGAAGGCCAGGAGCAGCGCACACTCGACCCGGTCACGACCGAACTGCTGCGTCACGACCAGCCCGCCGAAACCGACGACTACGCGCCCGAAATCGACCGCGGCCAGCTGCGGGACATGTTTCTCGACTCGCTCGCCGAAGGCACTGTCCACTGGGGACACACCGTCACCGGGGTCGAGGCGCTGGGCGACGGCACCGCCGGACTCCTCTTCGCCGACGGCACTACGCAGGACTTCGATCTGGTCGTCGGGGCGGATGGCGCCTGGTCCCGGATCCGTCCGGCGGTTTCCGCCGCGACGCCCGCGTACACCGGCAACACCCTCGTCGAGACGTACCTCGACGACGTCGACACCCGGCACCCCGCGCTGGCGCGGCTGGTCGGGAACGGGACCATGGTCGCGAGTTCAGGCGGCCAGGCATTGATCGCCCAGCGCAACAGCGGCGGTCACGTCCGCGTCTACGCCGATCTGGCGGTTCCGGTGGACTGGCACGTCACCGCTGGTCTGGATCTCGGCGACGCCGAGGCCGTGCGCGCGTACCTGCTGCGTGTCTTCGACGGCTGGCACGACGATCTGCTCGGCCTGCTGCGCGAGAGCGAAGGCGGGTTCGCCAACCGGCCCCTGCATGTGCTCCCGGTCGGGCACATCTGGGCGCACGTACCCGGGATCACCCTGCTCGGCGACGCCGCGCACCTCATGCCGCCGGTCGGCGTCGGGGCCAATCTCGCCATGCTCGACGGCACGGCCCTCGCGGACGCGATCGCCACGCACACCGACCTCGATGACGCCGTCCGCGCCTACGAGAGCGTCATGATCCCGCGCTCTGCCGCGGCCGCTCAGGCCGCCGCCGAACTGATGGAGGTACTGGGGGAGGACGCGCCCGTCGACGTGGACGCGATCCGCAGGCAGCTCAACGACCGGATCCTGAACGCGCGGTGACGGACGGGCCGAGGGTGTTCTCCCGCAGCGCGGACGCGGGGATGCCGAGCAGGAGGATGACCCCGCCCAGCACGACCACCCCGGCGCTGATCTGCAGGCCGAGGTCCAAGGAGCCGGTGCTCGTCTTGATCCAGCCCAGCAGCGCCGGGCTGGTGGCCGCGGCGAGCGAACCCATCGTCGTCACCATGGCGATGCCGCTCGCCGCGGCCGGGCCGGAGAGGTAGATCGAGGGGATCGAATAGAAGACGGTCAGACCGGAGTAGTGCGCCGCGGTCATCAAGGCCAGCAACACGATCACGAGGTACGGGTTGCCGCTCACGAACGACAGGCCGATCAGGCAGGCGGCGGCGAAGAACTCGGCGCCCGCCGCGTGCCATCGCCGTTCCAGCGTGCGGTCGGAGTGGCGGCCGATGAGCAGCATGACGCCCATGCCCAGCACCGGCGGGATGGCCGCGAGCAGGCCGATGTCCAGCACATTGCCGACGCCGGAACTGTTGATCACGAGCGGCGTCCAGAACGAGACCGCGTTGGCGAGGGTGTAGCAGCCGCACGAGACGAGACCGAGGATGTAGACCCGGGGATCGCGCAGCGCACGCAGCATCCCGCCGTGCTTCGCCCCGGTCTGTTTGCGGTCCTGGTCGGCGCCGAGGTCGTCGGCGATCGCCTGCTTTTCGGGCTCGCTCAGCCAGCGCGCCTGTGCCGGTTTGTCCTGGAAGAACAGCATGACCAGCACGCCGAGCAGGATGGGTGGAAGCGCTTCCAGCGCGAACAGCCACTGCCAGTCCTTCAGGCCGAGCGCGCCGCCGAGGGTGTGCATGATCCAGCCGGACAGCGGCGGGCCGAGGATGCCCGACAGCGGAACCCCGAGGAAGAACAGGGCGGTCATCCGGGTCCGCCGGGCCGAGGGGAACCACTGCGCGAGATAGAACAACGCGCCGGGGAAGAACCCGGCTTCGGCGACGCCCAGCAGGAAGCGGGCCACGTAGAACAGGGCGGGCGTGGTCGCGAAGACGGTCAGGAACGTGACCACGCCCCACGACACCATGATCCGCACCAGCGTCTTTCTGGCGCCGATCCGCGCGAGCAGCATGTTGCTCGGCACCTCGAAGAGGATGAAGCCGACGAAGAACAGCCCGACGGCCAGACCGTAGACGCCTTCGCTGAACCCGAGGTCGGCCTTCAGCCGGACCTGTGCCACCCCGACGTTGGTCCGATCGATGAAGCTCACCACGTAGCAGGCCAGCAGCAACGGCATGATCCGCCACGCGACCTTGCGGTAGAGCCGGTCGCGGGGAACGGCGGGGTCGCTCTGTGAAGTCGACGTCACTGTCTTACTCCGGGATCGAGAGGAAGGCACGCGCCTCCGGTGCCGCCCCGAGTCTTGATCCGAGTGTTGAGAAGGTCAACACTCGGTTTTCGGGCCGCGACTCCCGCCGGTGGCCTAGAATCGCCGGATGACCACGCTGCTTTCCATCTCCGAGCTGCTGTCCTACCGGATGCACCGGGTGGCCAACGCGATCTCCCGCAGCGCCGCGACCCGGTACCGCCGCGACTTCGACGTCAGCCTCGGCGAGTGGCGCACGCTGGCCCTGCTGGGCGAGGATTCCCCGCTCACGCTGAACAAGCTCGCCGCGCGGGCCGGGCTGGACAAGGCGCAGATGAGCAGGGTGGTGGCCAAACTGGACGAACGCGGGCTGCTGGTCCGCGAGTCCGGCGCCGGGCGCAGCACGCGGCTGTCGCTGAGCCGCAAGGGGAAATCCCTCTATCAGGGGCTGATCGAGGCGGCCAACGAGCGCAACGAGGCGTTCCTGGTCTGCCTGACGCCTGCCGAGCGTGACGCGCTGGATTCGGCGCTGGACAAGCTTGGCAAGCTCGCGAAGGCACTGGAAAGTCAGCAGTCTCTCTAAGTGTTGACATTATCAACACTGCTCGGGTAGTCCTGGGGTGAATGATCCTCAGGAGGTGGACCGATGGCAGACCGTGTGACGATCTGCGAGTGCTTCGCCCGGGACGGGCTGCAGCACGAGGCCGGGTTCGTGCCCACGGAAACCAAGCTAGAGCTGCTCGCCGCCTTCACCGCGGCGGGGTTCCGCCGCATCGAGGCCACGAGCTACAGCCACCCGCGGCACGTGCCCGCGTTCGCCGACGCTTCCGACGTGCTCGCCGGTCTTCCCCGGCGCGACGGTGTCGCGTACAAGGCGACCTGCCCCAACCCGCGGGCCGTGCAGCGCGCGATCGCCGACCTCGACGCCGGTCGTGGCGCCGAGGAGCTGAGCTTCCTGGTGTCGGCGACCGAGGGACACACCGAACGCAACCTGCGGACCACCCGGGCGGCCCAGTGGGAGAACGTCGCGGAGATGGCTCGGCTCGCGCAGGGGAAGTTCACCGTGGTCGGGGTGGTTTCGGTCGCGTTCGGCTGTCCCTTCGAAGGGGCCGTTGATCCCGGCTCGGTCGTCGCCGACATCGTCCGCTTCGCCGAACTCGGCGCCGGCCTGATCACTTTGGGGGACACCATCGGCGCCGCGACGCCCAGGACCGTCGCCGATCTCTACCGGCGGATCGAGCGGGCCGGGGTCGAAGTGCCCGTGGTCGCGCACATGCACAACACGCGCGGGACCGCGCTCGCCAACTGTGTCGCGGCGCTGGACGCGGGCTGCCGTCACTTCGACACGGCCTTCGGCGGCGTCGGCGGTCATCCCGCCCGGATCGCCTACGGGCAGGGACTCACCGGGAACGCCTGCACCGAGGACCTGGTCGCCCTCTTCGAAGCGATGGGCGTCGACACCGGATTGGACGCCGACCGCGTCGTGGCGGCGTCCGAACTCTGTGAGCGGGCGCTGGGCCGCGAGCTCTACAGCATGATCGCCAAGGGGCGGAAGGAAAAACTCGATGCCTGAGGTACTGCTCAGCGAGGACGACGGGGCGGTGCGCGTCCTGCGGCTCAACCGTCCCGAAAAACTCAACGCGCTCAACACGGCGCTCACCGGAGCGCTGCACGACGCGCTGCTCGAAGCCGACCGCGACCCGGAGGTCCGCGCGCTGGTACTGGCGGGCAGCGGACGCGGTTTCTGCGCCGGTGCCGACCTTTCCGAGTTCGGACATTTGACGCCGGACAACCCGGCCGCCGTCCTGGAACGGGCCGAACTGACCAGCCGGACGCAGTCCCTGCTGCGCGAGCTGTCGACCCCGGTGGTCTCGGTGGTGCAGGGCGCGGCGGTCGGCGGGGGAGCGGGCCTGGCGATCGGCGCCGACATGACCGTCGTGGCCACCGACGTCAAGTTCGGCTACCCCGAGATGAAGCACTCCATCGTCCCCGCGGTCGTGATGACCGGCCTGCAGCGGCAGCTCGGGCCGAAGCTGGCCTTCGAGCTGATCAGCCTCGGCCGGATGCTGACCGCACCGGAAATGCTCGATCTGGGGCTCGCCAACCGCGTCGCGGAACCGGGGGACCTGCTGGAGGAGGGCCTGCGGATCGCCCGCCGGTGGGCCGAGTCCAGCCCGCTGGCGATGGCCGCGACCAAGACGCTGTTCCATCGCGTCGCCGATCTGCCCTACGCCGAGGCGATGCGCGCGGGCCGGGACGTCAACGTGATCATGCGCGGCTTCCGGGAGCGCCGATGAAACCGTTGTCCGGCATCACGATCCTCGATTTCTCCCGGGTGCTGGCCGGGCCCTTCGCGACCCAGGGGCTCGCCGAACTCGGGGCCACCGTGCTCAAGGTGGAACGTCCCGGTCGCGGAGACGAGTCCCGCGGCTGGGAACCCCGCCTGCCCGCGGGCGAAAGCGCTTACTTCTTCGCGTTCAACCGCGGGAAACGCTCGATCACCCTCGATCTCAAGACCGAACGCGGGCGTGAACTCGCCCGTGACCTGGCCGCCAAGGCCGACGTCGTCGTCGAGAACTTCCTCCCCGGCACACTGGACAAAATGGGGCTCGGCTACGAAGCACTGTCCGCGGTGAACCCCGGCCTGGTCTACGTGTCCAACACCGGGTTCGGCCAGGACGGGCCGTACCGTGACCGCAAGGGTTACGACACGATTTTCCAGGCCCTGTCCGGGATCATGCACCTGACCGGCCACCCGGACACGCCCCCGGCGAAGGCGGGTGTCCCGGTCTCCGACCTCGCTTCCGGCCTGTGGACGATGATCGCCGTCCTCATCGGACTCGTCGGGCGCGGCGGCACCGGCCGGGGGTCCCATGTGGACGTCGCGATGATGGACGTCCAGGTGAGCCTGCTGGCGCTGGCCGCGGCGCGGCTCTTCGCCTACGACGAGGATCCCGTCCGGCAGGGCACGCAGCACCCCGGCCGCGTGCCTTCGGCGGCTTTCCAGTGCCGGGACGGTCATTGGCTCCACCTCAGCGCGAGCGATCAGCACTGGCTTCCGTTGTGCGAGGTCCTCGGGCTCGCCGACCTCGCGGCCGATCCGGAGCTGGCCGCCAACGCCGGACGTCTCCGGGAGCGTGACCGGGTGCTGGGCGCACTCCGCGCGGCTTTCGCGCAGCGGCCCCGGGCGGAACTCGCCCGTGCGCTGCGTGAGCGCGACGTCCCGGTCGGCGAGGTCAACTCCGTGCGTGAGGCGCTCGAAGACCCGAACACCGTCGCACGTGGCATGGTGGGGCACTTCGACCATCCGGCCGAGGGCCGGTTTCCCGCGCTGCGCACCCCGCTGCGGCTCGACGGCTACGAAGATCCGGAACCCGCGGTGCCACCACGGCTGGGTGCCGACACCGACGCGGTGCTGGCCGCCTACCTCGGTCTGTCCACAAAGGAAATCGAAACGCTGCGCGCGGAAGAGGTGATCTGAAGTGGACCCGGTGCTGGTGCGCAAGGACGCCGGGGTCGCCGAGGTGACCCTGAACCGTCCCGAGGCACGCAACGCGCTGAATCTCCCGATGTGCACGGCGTTGCGGGAGGTCTTCGCCGACCTCGACGCCGATGACGACGTCCGCGTCGTCGTGCTCAAGGCCGACGGCCCGGTCTTCTGCGCGGGCGCGGATCTCAAGGAGCGCAAGGGAAAGGACGAGACCTGGGTTCGCAGGCGGCGGCTCGCCTCGTTCGCCGCCTACGAGACGATCGAACGCTGCGGGAAGCCCGTGTTCGCCGTGGTGGACGGCCCGGTGGTCGGTTCCGGCGGCGAGATCGCCATGAGCTGCGACTTCGTCCTCGCCTCGGGGGCCGCGACCTTCCGCTTCCCCGAACCGCACTGGGGCACGATCGGCGCCACCCAGCGGCTGCAGCGCGTCATCGGCAAACGGCGCGCGAAGGAACTGCTGTTCACCGGTCGGGTGGTGGACGCGGAGGAGGCCGCGAGCCTCGGCCTGGTGACCCGGCTTGCGCCCGCCGGTGAACTGGCGAAACTGGTGACGGAAACTGTCGAGGCGATCCTGGCGGCGCCGCCGCTCGCGCTGAGCCTGACCAAGCAGTCGGTCGATCTCGGCGAGGAGGCGGCGCTGACCACCGGGATCCGTATCGAGCTCGCCGCGATCGAACGGAATCTCGCCGACGGCGGGTGGCGGCGGGGCGTGGCCGAGTTCGCGGACCGGATCGGAGAGTGACCACAGTGGACCCGAGAGAACTGGACCTGACGGGCATCTGTCCACTCACGACGGACGCCGCCCTGCGCCGCGCCGCGACCGTGGTCCCCGACGTCGAAGCCGTCGTCAACGCCCACGAGCGCGTCACCTACGCCGAGCTGGCCGAGCAGGTCGCGGTGCTGCGTTCGGCGCTGCACAACGCGGGTGTCGATCGGGGTGACCATATCGGACTGTGCCTCGGCAACGGGCCTCGCTGGGTGGCACTGTTCCTGGCCATCACTTCGCTGGGCGCGGTGACCGTGCCGGTGAACACCCGCTTCAAGGCGCCGGAACTGGAATACACGCTGCGCCAGTCGGACGTCAAGCTGCTGTTCGTGGCGGACAAGGTGCTCAGCTCCGCCTTCGTCACGATGCTCCGGGAAATCTGCCCCGCTGTCGACAAGGAGCTGCCCGACCCGAACCTTCCCCGGCTGGCACAGATTGTCGTGATCGGCGAGGACGTGCCCGCGGGAGCACTGAGCTGGGACGAGTTCGCGGCGGGCACGGGAAAACCGGTCGAGCCAAGCGCCGAACCCGACGACGTCGCGCTCGTCCAGTACACCTCGGGGACCACGTCGTTTCCCAAGGGCGTGCTGCTCACCCACCGGAACATGTGTGCCGACGCGTTCTTCTCGGCCACCCGGCTCGGGCTGCGCGCGGGCGACCGGTTCTACAGTGGACGGCCGTTCTTCCACGTGGCGGGCACGACGTTGTCGATCCTGGCCTGCATCCAGCAACTGTCCACTTTGGTCACCGCGGAGAGGTTCGTCCCCGAAACGGCGCTGCGCCTGCTGGCCGACGAGAGATGCACGCACTTCGCCGGGAACGACACCATCGCCCTGATGCTGCTCAATCACCCGGATCGCGAGCGATACCGGCTCAGCCTCCGCGGTGCCTGGCTCGCGGCGTCGCCGACGGTGGTGCGGCGCGTGATCGACGAACTGGGCGCCGTCGAGGCCGTGGTCGGCTACGGGTTGTCGGAAGCCTCTCCCAACGTCGCGCAGTCGGCGTGGTGGGAGGACGAGGACCTGCGGGTGGACGGCAGCATGCCGCCGGAGCCCGGAGTTTCCGTACGCGTAAGGGATCTCGTCACCGGAGACGACGCCGAGCCCGGGCAGCCGGGCGAGATCCTGGTCCGCGGCTGGAACGTCATGCGGGGTTACTACGCGATGCCGGAGCAGACCGCGGCGGTGCTCGACGCCGGCGGCTGGCTGTCCACCGGTGACCTCGGCGTCCTGCGTGCCGACGGGCGGCTGCTGTTCACCGGACGCGCGAAGGAACTGATCCGGGTCGGTGGGGAGAACGTCGCGCCGACCGAGGTCGAGGCGGTGCTGCATCGGCATCCGGCGATCCGCCAGGCCGCGGTGGTCGGCGTCCCCGACGAACGGCTCGTGGAGGTCCCATTCGCCTTTGTCGTCCTCAACACCGGCGCTGCTCCGACGCCCGATGAGCTGATCGAGTGGTGCCGTGGCGAGATGGCGGGGTTCAAGGTCCCGCGGCACCTCAGGATCGTCGACGGTTTCGAGGGGATCGGGATGACCGCGAGTGCGAAGATCCAGAAGAACCAGCTGGCCGAACACGCCACACGGCTCCTGGACGGCCGATGACAGCGATCGAAACCGACGTCACCCGGCTGCTCGGCATCGACCTGCCGATCGTGCAGGCCGGGATGTCCTGGGCCTCGTCCTCGCCGGAGCTGCCACTCGCGGTGTCCCACGCCGGTGGCCTCGGCGTGCTCGCCGCGGGGCCGATGCGTCCCGGCGACCTGCGCGACGCGGTCCGTGCCCTGCACGTGGGCACCGACCGCCCATTCGCCGTCAACCTCCCGCTCTACCGCAAGGGCGTCGAGGAGACGATCGACCTGCTGCTGGCGGAACGGGTCCCGGTCCTCATCGCCTCGCAAGGCGGGCCGCGGCGCTATCTCGACCGGTTCCACGCCGCGGGCACCGTCTGCCTGCACGTCGTCGCGAGCCCGGAGCACGCGCGCAAAGCCGCCGATGCCGGAGTGGACGGCCTGATCGTGGTCGGTGCCGAAGCGGGCGGGCATCCGCCGCCGGACCTGGTCTCGACACTGGTGATCGTCCGGGCGGTCGCCCGTGCCGTACCGGATCTGCCGCTCATCGCGTCGGGCGGCTTCGCCGACGGCGCCGGGCTGGCCGCAGCACTCGCGCTCGGGGCAGGGGCGGCGCAGTTCGGCACCCGGTTCCTGGCGAGCACCGAGGCGAACGTCCACCCCGCCTACCAGCGGGCGGTCCTGTCCGCGACGGTCACCGACGCCCAGCCGGTCGGCCGGGAACTGGGCGTCATCCGGGCGCTGCCCAACACTTTCACCCGCGACATGACCAAGCTCGAACGCGAGGGCGCGAGCGTGGAGGACCGCCGGCTCCGCTTCGGGAAGTCCACCCTGAAAATGGCGGCCTTCGACGGGGACGTCGACAACGGCAAGATCGAAGCCGGGCAAAGCGCCGGTCTGGTGGACGACATCCGGCCCGCGGGCGAAATCGTGCGCACGCTCGTCGCCGAATACCTCGCCGCGGTTCGTACGCTGCCTGGCGTACAGCCCGAGTGACACCCGGGACGGCACTCGGCGTAACCGTGTAACGACGGGGACCCGGGCAGCGACTTCTGGGACGCGTGAGGCGAGCCAGGGAATTTTCCTTCGGCACCGGCGAACGGCGAGGGTGCCTGGACCATCCTGTGTGGTCGGCAGCGCGCTGTCCGAAGAGGCTCCCCGCCGCCATGGGCAGGCGGGCGAATCGGTGTTCCGGAGGCATGATGAAGGCGCGCGTCCTGCCCGTGGTGTTGATACTGCTCGTCTCGCAGGTGGTCGTTTCGGGAACGGCGGCGGCCACCGGTGGGGTGTGCGACGGCGTGTTCGGCGTCGCCGAGGCCCCGCAGGGAGCCGACGTGGTGGAGCCGGGCACCGACCTGTCGGCCAGGACCCGCAGCAGCCCACCGGGGACGACCTTCTGGCTGAGCCCTGGCACCCATCACCTGGCGCCGGACCAGTTCGGCCAGGTGATCCCGAAGGACGGCGACGTCTACCTCGGCGCGCCGGGGGCGGTGCTGGACGGCGGTGGGACCAACCGGGCGGCCTTCACCCAGCAGGCCGCCGGCGTGGTGATCCGGGGGCTGACCATCCGGGGCTTCGTCGCGCCGCCGGACCAGGGTGTGGTCAACCACGATTCGGCGCCGGGCTGGGTGATCGAGGGCAACGTCATCGAGGAGAACCGGGGCGCCGCGATGATGGCGGGCGCCGGGCAGCGGGTCCGCGGGAACTGCCTGCGGAACAACGGCCAGTACGGGATCAACGCCTACCGCTCGGGCGGCGGCGTCCGTGATCTGGTCGTCGAAGGCAACGAGATCACCGGGAACAACACCGACGACTGGGAGACGAAGGTGCCCGGCTGCGGATGCAGTGGGGGCGCGAAGTTCTGGGCAGTCGACGGCGCGGACATCCGCGGCAACTGGGTGCACCACAACCACGGCGCCGGCCTGTGGGCCGACACGAACAACAACGACTTCCTGATCGAGGACAACCTGATCGAGGACAACGAGGCCGAGGGCCTGTTCTACGAGATCTCGTACAACCTCGTCCTGAGCGGGAACACCTTCAACCGCAACGCCTGGACGCGCGGCCGCTGGCGCGCGGAACGGGGTGACAAGTTCCCGGTCGCCTCGGTGTACATCAGTGAGTCGGGCGGGGAACCGCGGCTGCCCGCCAGGACCGACAAGATCGAGATCCGCGGCAACATGTTCTCGGACAACTGGTCCGGGATCACCCTGTGGGAGAACGCGGACCGGTTCTGCAACAGCCCGGCCAACACGTCCACGCTGTCCTGCACGCGGCTGGTGACATCCGCCTCGGACTGCGTCCAGCCCGGGATCGCCACGGAACCGTTGTACAGCGACTGCCGGTGGAAGACGAAGGGGGTCGTCGTGTCCGACAACACCTTCGAGTTCGACCCGGCCATCCCGGGATGCTCGTCGCTGTGCGGGCGGATGGCGGTGCTCTCGAACTACGGGACGTACCCGGCGTGGTCGCCGTACAAGGGCGCGGTGATTTCGGAGGCAATCACCTTCCACCAGGAAAACCAGTGGCGTGACAACAAGTACTACGGGCCATGGACCTTTGTCGCCCACGATCCTTCGCGGGGCTTGACGTTCGACGAGTGGCGAGCGGCCCCGTACCAGCAGGACGCGTGCAGCAGCTTCGGTGAAGGAGGCAGCTGCTGAGCAGGGGACCGCTCAGGCGGCGCGCACGAGCGCGTCGTCCGGTTCGGGCACGTCCTCCCGAGCGTACCGGCGGGCGAGCGCCGCGCAGACGATCAGCTGGATCTGGTGGAAGAGCATCAACGGCAGCACGATGAGCCCGACCCTGTCGTGTCCGAAAAGGACGGTCGCCATCGGGAGGCCGCTGGCGAGGCTCTTCTTCGAGCCGCAGAACAGGATCGTGATGCGGTCCGCGCGGCCGAAGCCGAGCAGCTTCGCGCCCGCGCCGGTCACCGAGAGCACCAGGCCCAGGATCACCGCGCACACCGCGGCCAGCACGAGCAGGCTCAGCAGGTCGATCCGGTGCCAGATGCCCTCGGTCATCCCCGCGCTGAACGCGGTGTACACGACCAGCAGGATCGAGCCGCGGTCGAAGATCTTGAGCGGCGCGGAATGCCGGGTGATCCAGTCGCCGATCCAGCGGCGCGCCAGCTGCCCCGCCACGAACGGCACCAGCAGCTGCAGGACGATGTCGAGCACCGCGGAGCCGTTGATCCCGCCGCCGTCGGTGGACAGCAGCAACGCCACCAGCAGCGGGGTGAACACGATGCCGAGCATGTTCGACAGCGACGCGCTGCAGATCGCGGCCGCGACGTTCCCCCGCGCGATCGAGGTGAACGCGATCGACGACTGCACCGTCGACGGCAGGACGCATAGGAACAGCACGCCGGTGTAGAGGTCCGGGCTCAGCAGGCCCGGTGACAGCACGGCGGTGGCGAGCCCGAGCAGCGGGAAGAGCACGAACGTGGCACACAGCACCAGGGTGTGCAGCCGCCAGTGCCGCAGCCCGTCGAGTGCCTCCTGCGTCGACAGCCGCGCGCCGTAGAGGAAGAACAGCAGCCCGACCGCGATGTTCGTCGCCACCCCGAAGCCCTGCGCGACCACGCCGGAGGCGGGGAGCAGGGACGCGACGCCCACGGTGGCCAGGATCCCCGCGATGAACGGGTCGATACGGAGCTTGGCCAGCACGGCGGTGAGGGGCTTGGTCAGCGTCGCGAATACGGTGGTCATGGATCTCCCTTCCCTGTTCATTCTCGCCGCGCGAATGATCATTGTGAACCCCGATGACCGCACTGACTGTTATCGGGGAACGCGATAAACTTCCCGCGTGCTGGATCCTCGCCTGTGCCGGTCGTTCCTCGCGGTCGCCGAGACCCGCAGCTTCACCGCCGCGGCCCGGCGGCTGGGTGTGGGCCAGCCCACGGTGAGCCAGCACATCCGGCGGCTGGAGGACGCGGTCGGCGGGCTGCTCTTCGCGCGGGACACCCACGCCGTGGACCTCACCGCGCGCGGGCAGGCGATGCTCGGCTTCGCGCAGACGATCGTGGACACCGAGGACCGCGCCGAGCGGCATTTCCGCGGCGCCGAGCTGCGTGGCCGGGTGCGGCTGGGGGTGTCGGAGGACTTCGCGCTCGGCGAGCTTCCGGACATCCTCCGCAGGCTCCGGCACAGTCATCCGCTCGTCGACGTCGAACTCACCGTGGAACTGTCGGACACGCTGGCTCAACGGCTCGGTGCCGGGCAGCTCGACGTCGTCCTCGGCAAACGCAGGCCGGGAGCGGTGAGGGGACGGCTGCTGTGGCGCGAACCCCTGGTGTGGATCGGTTCCGCGGCGACGGTGATCGAGCCCGGTCAGCCGGTGCCGCTCGTGCAGTACCCGATGCCGTCGATCACCCGGCAGATCGCGGTGGAATGCCTCGAACGCGCCGGGCTGGACTGGCGGGCCGCCTGCCAGACCTCGAGCCTGACCGGCCTGCGCGCGGCGGCCACCGCCGGGCTCGGTGTGAGCCTGCACGCGCGCAGCCTCATCCCGGCCGATCTCGCCGAACTGCCGCCGGACTGCGGCCTGCCGGACCCCGGGGACATCGAGTTCATGCTGCTGTCCCGGGAAACGGCGGAGGAACCCGCGGTGGCGCTCGCGGAGTTCATCGTCGACCGGGTGAGCGTCTCGCGCGACACCCGGCGGTCCTGACCGGGCTCAGCGCGTCCCGGTGGTGAGGATCTTCCGCAGCCGGGCCAGCGCGCGGTGCTGGGCGACCCGGACCGCGCCGGGCGTCGAGCCCACCGCGTCCGCCGTCTCCTCGGCGGACAGGCCGACGACCACCCGCAGGACCACGATCTCCCGCTGCCGGTCGGGCAGCACGCTCAGCAGCTGGGCCATGCGCTCGTTCAGCTCGTTCTGCAACGCGTACTGTTCCGGCCCGACAGCCGCCTCGGCCGCTTCGGGCACATCGGCGACCGGGTCGGCGCGGTTGCGTGCCACCGCGCGGTGCGCGTCGGCCACCTTGTGCTGCGCGATGCCATAGACGAAGCCGAGGAAGGGACGGCCCTGGTCGTGGTAGGTCGGCAACGCCGTGAGCACCGCGAGGCACACCTCCTGCGCGACGTCGTCCGCCGAGGCGTAGGACCTTTCCAGCCTGCCGACCCTGGCTCGGCAGTACCGCACGACCAGCGGCCGGATCGCCGCCAGCAGCTGTTCGACCGCGAAGGGATCACCCTCGATCGCGTCGGCGACCGGCGCGTCGAGCAGGCGCCAGTGTGACGGAAAGGGATCGGCGGGCCGGCCCGCCGAGGCCAGTTCCCGTACCAGCGCGCGGTTCTTCAGCCGGAGGAGCGCGCCCTCGACGTCGACGCCGGTGTGGAGCGTGTCGGCCAGTGCGGCGTCCGCGGTGCGCAGTGCTTCGGTGATCGCCTGATCGCCGTAGGCGGTTTCCGGCATCTCTGCCTCACCTCTTGTCGTGTGGTCGCCGGGCGGCGGGGAACCGCTGTCTCAATCGTTCCCGCGCGTGCCTGCGGTGGGAGCGGACCGTCGCGGGGGAGATCTTCAGCGCCTGCGCGGTCTCGGCCGGGGTGAATCCGTCGAGCAGCCACGCCAGCACGGTCCGTTGCTGGCGGGGGAGTACGGAAAGGAGGTCGACGATCTCGGCGTGCTGGGCGACGAGCGTGACCAGCTTGTCGTCGGCGGGCTCGGCGGGCGGGAACCAGTCGGCCCGCGGACCGGCGTCGAAGCGGGCCCGTTCGGTGGCGAGCCTGCCCGCCACGCCCCGTACCCAGGCGCGAGGGTGCTCGATCGACGACCAGGACTCGTAGGCGAGCAGCATCGCGTCGGCGGCCACGTCGCGCGCCACGATCACCTCGGTGCCGATCTTGCACAGAAAGCCCACCAGTGCTGGGAATTCGGCCCGGAAGAACGTGTCGAAGTCGTCGTCAGCACGCACGCGTTCCCTCACCGTCCCCTCGCGCCGCGTGTCGCCTGTCTCTTGACAGGTGCGGTGAGCGGGCCGCCAGGTGGTAACGATTTGGTCAAGGCTGATCGCGCGGCACGTGTATGAGGCGCGGAACATCGGGTAGCCGATCGGAATGACTACTGAGGAGACGGTGGACCGGCTCCTGCGGGAGGCCGGCCGGACGTATGCCGCCGAGGCCGGGATCAACCTTGCCGACAAGCCTTCCCCGCTGTACCGGCTGTTGACGCTCTCGCTGCTGCTCTCGACGCGGATCAAGGCCGACATCGCGGTCGCCGCGGCGCGGGAACTGCACGCGGCCGGGTACGGGACGCCCCGGGCGATGGCGGAGGCGAGCTGGCAGGACCGCGTCGACGCGCTGGGCCGCGCGCACTACCGGCGTTACGACGAGCAGACCGCGACCGCTCTCGGGGAGGGTGCGGAACTACTCCTCGACCGCTACCACGGCGACCTCCGCCGGGTACGCGAAGCGGCGGACGGGGACATCGACGTGCTGCGGGACCGGCTCACGGAATTCCCCCGCATCGGCCCGGTGGGCGCGGCCATCTTCGCCAGGGAGGTCCAGGAGGTGTGGCCGGAGTTCCGGCCACAGCTGGATACGAAGGCGTTACAGGGCGCGAAGAAGCTGGGGCTGCCTCAGGACACCTCCGAGCTTGCCCGGAAGGTCGAGGGAAAAGCACTGGCCCGGTTGGCAGCGGGGCTCGTACGGGTGACACTGGACGATGCGCTCGCGCGGAAGGTGACCGAGCCGACAGCGTGACCGGGGGAGTAAAACCAGGTGCCCGTGCGTTGGGACTCGGGCCGCTCTTCGGCGGCCTCTCCCGTCCCGCCCGGCGAAATCCGCCTCGCCGTGGTGGCCGGGGTCTGTGCGATTCGAGAAGTCGGTTGACGCGAAAAGACAATGAACTGAGGAGGTGAATGACGGAAATGGATGCCATGACGACGGAATGGCAGGCCGAAGCTGCCTGCCGTAACGAGGACCCGGAACTGTTCTTCCCGATCTCCGAGGTCGGGCCGGGAGCTCGCCAGACCCGGCAGGCCAAGGCCGTGTGCGCCCGCTGCCCGGTACGCGCGCAGTGCCTTTCGCACGCACTGCGCAACGGGCTGGACCATGGCGTGTTCGGCGGTACGACCGCGGCGGAGCGTCGCGAATTGACCCGCCTGGCCGGTGTCGGACGGCACGCGGCTTGACGTCGCCGGTGTTCCCCGGCGGTGTTCCTTTATGTTTCTCCCGGCGATTCACCGGGAATTCCGGCGCGCCGGAGTGGCGTCCCTTTCTCGGGCGGCCACTCCGGCGCGCGGCTCACCAGCCGACGCTCAGCGTGAGCGCACTCGGCGGATTGCTGTTGCCGAGGATCTTGACCGAACTCTGGTCGTTGATGTCATCGTAGGCGAACCCGTACGCACGGTGATCGATGCCGACGGAGTGGAAGAACTTCGCGTAGTCGTTCTGCGTTGCCCCGGTGTAATACGCCGAAGGCGTGTACCACTTCGCCGTGTCCTGCGCGACGCCCCGGTTGAAGGCCGCGCAGAACTCCGCGCCGAGTTCGAGTTCGATGCCGCTCATTCCCGGCGAAGCGAGCGCGCCGGAACACGTCACGACGTCCTTCGTGGTCGGCTTCTTGAGCGACTGCGGCGCGGAACCGTCCTTGGTGAAGGTGAGTGTGTCGCCGGAGACCTTCCCGGTGAACTTCTGGCCGAGCCGGGTCAGCGTGAACCCGCCCGTGTACTTGCTCCACGCCTGGTCGATGGTGGACTGGAAATAGTTCGCCTGCGCGCCACCGGGGGAGAACAGCGGCGAGGCGCTCGGCGCGAGGATCCGGTAGGTACCGGCGAGCGGTTTGAACGCCGCGCCCACCTCGCCGGAATACCGGGAGAACACCTGGTCGCGGCTCGCCGTGACGCCGACCGTCTGGTCGTAGCCGGTCGAAGACTGCTGCAGGCGCGCGGTCATCGGGAACCCGAACATGTCGACCTGTGTGGTGTTCCCGCCGAAGTTGGCCTTGCCGTTGGCGAAGGTGTACTCGTACCAGTCGAGGTACACGTCGGCGTTCGGATCGGCGGGGTTGTTCAGGTCCGGGCCGCCCCAGCCGCTGTCGTCCGCGGCGATCGGCAGGTACGTCGGCGAACCGAGCGAGAGGTAGATCCGGCCGCCGTATACGCTAGGCGGCATCGTGACCGTCGACGCCTGGGCCAGGGTGAACGACATGTTCGCGTAGTTCCGGCCCTTCTTGGTCAGGTGCCCCGGCGCGGTCTCGTCGTTGTGGTTGATCGGGGTGAACGTGCCGTCGGGTTTGAGGTAGTGCCATTTTCCGCCGGGCTCCGGCATGCCCAGAATCGTGACGTGGACCTGGGCGTCGCTCCACTTCCCGCCGGTGTTGTTCTTGAGTGTCAACGGGAACTGGCCCGCTGCCGCCTGTGCCTGCGGGGTCGCGACGGCGACGGCACCGGCAAGCAGGAGTATCGCCGCGAACGCGCGGCGCAGCCGCCGTCCGGTGCGCTGTGGACTGTGCTTTGTGGACATTGCTGTTTCCTTCGTCTTCAGTGCCCGAAGGTGAACCAGTTGAGGCTGACGAACGGGGCGGGCTGGCCGCTGGTGAACGTGAGGTACACGTCGTGCTTTCCGGTGACGCCGGTGATGTTCGCCGGCACGGTTCTCCATGCCTGCCAGCCGCCGGTGGAGGCGATGGCGAAACTACCGATCGGAGCGGCCGTGGCGCTGTCGAGCCGCACTTCGACCAGCCCGCTGACGCCGTTGCCCGCGCCGCTCGCGACCCGGCCGTTGAACTGACTCGCCGGGGTACCGCCGAAATCGACGTTCCGGTACAGCGCCCACTGCCCGTTCTTCGCCTGCGCGAGGTTCTGCCCGCCCCCGGCGTCGGCGCTCGGTTCGGTGCTCAGCCCGGTCAGCGTGTCGGCCGATTCCGCCTCGATCCGGCCGTAGGCGTCCCGCGTACCGGAATTCGGCGGTGTGGTCGGCGTCGTGGTCGTCGCCCCACCGCCGCGGGAGAGGACGCGGACGTAGTCGACGACCATCGGGACACCGGACTTCGTGGCCGCGGTCGGTCCGCCGCCGAACGCGTCGGGGAACCCGCCGCCCATCGCGACGTTGAGGATCAGGAAGAAGCCGTGATCGGTGGCGTTCTTCCAGGTCGTCGCGTCGACCTGGTCCTGGCGCACGGTGTGGAAGTTGACGTCGTCGACGTAAAAGCGCAGCTGCTGCGGGTTGACGCCGCGATCCCATTCGAGCGCGAAGGTGTGGAAGCCGGCCTGGCAGGCGGTGCCGGGGCACACGTGCTGCCCGCCGATGCCGGTGGTCTCGTTGCACGGCCCGCCAGGTGATACTCCACAGTGGACGGTGGCCCACTCGTTGTTGAGGCCCTGGACGTTCTCCATGATGTCGAACTCGCCGATGCCCGGCCAGTTCCACCAGTTGCCGCGGAACGGCGCGCCGAGCATCCAGAACGCGGGCCAGTAGCCCTTGGCCGCGTCACCGGTCACATTGGGCATCTGGAGCCGCGATTCGACGCGCAGGGTGCCGTTCGCGGGCGGCTGGAAATCGGATCTGACCGTCTCGATCCGGCCGGACGTCCACTTCCCGGCGCCGTCGCGCACCGGGGTGATCCGCAGGTTGCCCTGGCCGTCGAGGGCGACGTTGCTCGTGCTGTCGGTCATCGTCTCGACCTCGCCGGTGCCGAAGTTCGGCGGGCCGCCGGGGTAGCTGGTGCCGGTGGTGTACTGCCAGTTCGCCGGGTTGACCTTGCTGCCCGCGGCGCCGTCGAAGTCGTCGGCGAAGACCTGCGTCCAGCCGGACGGCGGTGGCGGCAGCGCGGCCTGCGCCCGCATGGTCAGCGGGAGCGTGATCAGCACCGCGGCCGTCATGGCACCGATGAGCAGGAGAAAGCGTCGTCTTCCGACGCGGGCGGGGAGGGTGATCGGGCTGGGCATCGGGTGACCTCCTTGTCAGCCCTCGGTCCAGTACGCGGGTTTGTTGCGACTCACAACAAACCCGGGGTTCCTATGAGAACGTGCCGACCGGCTGCTGTCAGTCCGCCGTTCGGAGGAACTTGGCTCCTGCGCTCCTCGTAGCCCGATGAGGTCTGGACCACAGCCCGATCCGCTGGGCCGGTCGGCGGAATGGCAGACTGCCCGGCGTGAGCGGAACGGTCCTGATCCTCGGCGGACGCAGTGAAATCGGCCTCGTCGTGGCGCGGCGGCTGGTGGCGGGCGGCGCGCGTCGCGTCGTGCTGGCCGCGCGCCGGAGCGCCGAGCTGACGGCGGAAAGCGCCCTGCTGCGCGAAGCCGGGGCCGAATCCGTGGCCTGCGCCGAGTTCGACGCCGACGACCTCGCCGCCCATGGGCCGTTCCTGACGAAGATCGCGGCCGAGCACGGCCCGCTCGACGTCGTGGTGCTGGCCTTCGGCATCCTCGGCGACCAGGCCAGGGCCGAGGCCGACGCCGCACACGCGGCGGCGATCGTCCACACCGACTACGTCGCGCAGGTCGGTGTGCTGACTCACGCGGCGAACCTGCTGCGGGAGCAGGGGAACGGCACGCTGGTCGTGTTCTCCTCGGTCGCCGGGGTGCGGGTGCGGCGGGCCAACTACGTCTACGGTTCGGCGAAGGCCGGTCTCGACGGCTTCGCGAGCGGTCTCGGCGACGCGCTGCATGGCAGCGGGGTGCGGCTCCTGGTGGTGCGACCCGGATTCGTGATCGGCAGGATGACCGAGGGCATGTCGCCCGCGCCGTTCTCCAGCACTCCGGACCAGGTCGCCGACGCGACGGTCGCCGCCCTTCGCCGTGGGCGTGGCACGGTCTGGGTGCCGGGCATCCTGCGGCCGATGTTCGCGGTCCTGCGGCTGCTGCCGCGCGCGATCTGGCGCCGCATGCCGCGCTGACGGCGGGCGGTTTCCGGGCACGGAGTGCCTTGTCGATTACCCAGCGTTGTGTGATATTGGGCTGTGCGGGCGGTCCACACGGGTTTGCGACAGGTTTCTCAGGTTCTTCCCAGCTAACGCGGTGATCCTCGAATGCGGGGTCGGGAATCCGCGTCAGGGAAGGCAAGGGGAGTTCGTCGTGCTGCTCACGTCTCGGGGTCGCCGCATCGGTGGCCGCGTCGCGCTGGGAGTGGTGTCGACGCTCGTCCTCGGCGCCACCGGTTACGCGTGGTCACAACTCAGCCGCCTCGACGCGTCGTTGGTGACCGCCGACGTCATCTCCCCGTCCGGCCGGGTGCCGGCCGAGCAGATCGGCCAGCCGCTCCAGACGGCGCAGAACATCCTGCTGGTCGGGCTGGACTCGCGCACCGACGCGAACGGCGAACCGCTGCCGCAGAACGTGCTCGACGCGCTGCACGCGGGGAGCAACACCGACGGCGGCGACACCACGGACACCATGATCGTGGTGCACATCCCGGTGGGCGGGGCAGCCGCGACGGCGATCTCGATCCCGCGTGACTCCTATGTGGACATCGCGGGCGGGCTGGGCAAGCACAAGATCAATTCGGCGTACAGCCGGGCCAAGGCGAACGCGAAGTCCACGCTGAGCGCGCGCGGGATTTCCGGGCCACAGCTGGAAGTCCAGGCCAACGAGGCCGGGGCGAAGAGCGCGATCCAGACCGTCGAACAGTTCACCGGGCTCACCATCAACCACTACGCCGCCGTGAACCTCGCCGGCTTCTACGCGCTGAGCAACGCCGTCGGCGGCGTCGAGGTTTGCCTCAACGCGCCGGTGCACGAGAGCCACTCCGGCGCGGACTTCTCCGCCGGTCCGCAAACCCTGTCCGGCGCGCAGGCACTCGCCTTCGTCCGGCAGCGGTACGACCTGCCCAACGGCGATCTCGACCGGATCGCCCGGCAGCAGGCGTTCCTGTCCAGCATGGCCAAGAAGGTCCTCGGCGCGGGGACGCTGACCAACCCGGCCAAACTGGATGCGCTGATGTCGGCCGTGCAAGGCTCGGTCGTGCTCGACAAGGGCTGGGACGTGCTGAGCTTCGCCCGTCAGCTGCGCGGGCTGAGCTCGGGTTCGATCGGCTTCGCCACCATCCCGGTGCAAAGCCTTTCGCTGCCGACGCCCTACGACGGCGACGCCGTCCAGGTGGATCCGGCGCAGGTGCGCGAATTCGTGCGCACGGCGTTCGCCGCCCCGGCGGTCACCGCGTCTTCGGGCACGGGGAGCCAGGGCGGCAGTGGTGTCCGGCCGGTGGCCAACACCAGCACGCCCAGTACTCCGGCGGAACCGCCGTCCCTCTCCTCGCCGCGGGTCGGCTCCGCGGCGGGCTGCGTGAACTGAACGTCCTGGCGGTGACGGTCAGGCAGTTCTGGCTGCCCGAAGGTCACTGGATCGGCCGGTTCCGCGCTCCGCGGGGTTAAGGTCGCGCCGACCAGCGCGCCGGTCACCAGGAGGGCGGAGGCCAGTGAAAATGCTCCCGGACGGTGACGGCGCGCTCGTGATCCGCACCGATTTCACTCATCCCCAGGCCTGGGGCGAGTTGTGTGCGCTACTTCGCGGCTACGCTCCCGAGGGCCTGCTCACGGACGTGCGGGTAGTCGACGATCCGCACTTCGAAGGCATGACGACGCAACAGCTGCTCACCCTCGTCCCGGGCGGCGGCGAGTATGCCTACCTGGCCGTTGCGGACGGGCTCACCATGGCGTCGGCGGCGAAACGCCCGCAAGACCGCAGCGTGGCCATCGTCGATCTGGACGACGAAGAAGAACCGGGCCGCATCTTCCGTGCCCTGGTCTCGGAACTCGCGTCGATCGACGCCACTCTTTCCTTGGTGAACCTGGACTTCGCCGAATACGCTGACGCGGTGGGAAAAGACGGCGTCCATCGAGTCTTCCGACCGGCCGAGTACCGATGAGCCGGGTGTGATCGCCGAGCTGAGCGATCTGACCGTTCGGGTCGACACGGGCCGGTGGAGCGGGACGATCCTGGACTCGGTGCGCCTCGTGGTCCCGGCAGGGCGGATCACCGCGCTGCTGGGAGAATCCGGGTGCGGTAAGTCGATCGTCGCCGCGGCGCTGACGGGTCAGCTTCCCTCGGCCGCGCGCAGCACCGGGGACGTGCGCATCATCGGCACGGCCGTGCGAGACGAGCGGCAGTGGCGACAGCTCCGCGCCGGAACCGTCGGCCTCGTGCCGCAGTTCGGGGTCACGGCCTTCGCGGCCGAGCAAACCGTTGGCGCGCAGCTACACGAGCGCCAACGGCTGCATCGCGGCCGGAGTGTCGAGGAGGCCTGCGCGGCGGCGTCGTACCCGGCGGAGGTGCTCGATCTGTATCCGCACCAGCATTCCAGCGGGCAGATCCAGCGGGCCGCGCTGGCCGCTGCCTTGCTACCCGGCCCCGACCTCCTTGTCGTGGACGAACCCAGCGCGTCCCTCGACAGGGACACCGCCTGGGAGGTGTGGGCCGCTCTACGCGCCTACGCCGATACCGGTGCCGCCGTGCTGACCATAACTCACGACGTCACGCTGCTGACCGAAACCGGGGTCGCCGACCAGATGGTGTTTCTGCGTGATGGCCGCACCGTCGCCACGGGGTCACCTACCGAGATGCGTGCTCTCGCAGATCCTTATGTGCAGGGCTTCTTTCTTTGAGCTTGTCGTTCAAGGACCTGGTGTCCTCGTCAGCTTCCCGGCGGCGAGTGCACGTGCCTGTTGCCCGCCGAGCCGGGCCCCCCGGACCTGGGCCGTCGTCCAGTAGCCGACTTCAGCCACACCGGCGGTCCGCACCTTCACCACAACGTGGCCGACGGGTGCGTAGTCGTTCTCCTCGGCCACCACCGCGAAACTGAACCGCGTCGCGGAATCCCAGCCGGCAGCCTGTACAGCCAACCACTGTCGCGCCTCGGCTTCGTCGGCCAGAGAGTTGGCCAGCCAACGACGCAGTGCCGGATCGCGATGTGCCGCGACCAGCGCCGGCAGGTCGTCCAGCCGCCACGGGCGCAGCCGCAGGACGGCCGCGGACTCGCTGTTCGGTACGGACAAGACAATCGTCACGATCGTTCATTTTACGAGACATCCGCTAGACGATGGTGGGGACGTGAAGGTTGTTTCTTCGGGGTGTGCGTAGCGGATCCACGTAGTCGGGCGGGATGAATTCGGGGAGTCCGTCTTCGGCGATGCGGACTGTCCAGTTGGCTTTGTGGAGGAGTCGGTGGTGGGCGCCGCAGAGCAGGACGAGATTCCGGAGGATGGTGTGTCCGCCGTGGGTCCACAGGGTTATGTGGTGGGCGTCGCAGTGTCGGGGTTTGCGGTGACAGCCGGGGAAGGCGCAGCCGCCATCTCGGATTACCAGTGCTTTTCGTAGTGCTGGGGTGACGAGTCGTTTGGCTCTGCCGAGGTCGAGGGGTTCGCTCTTGGTGCTGAGGACGGCGGGGATGACGTGGCAGTCGCAGGCGAGCATGCGGGCTTCGGTGGCGGTGATGGTGCTGACCATGTCCAGGCACGCGGTGCCCAGCTTCGACTTCAAGTCTTCGAGCGTGACCGTGACCAGGAGTTGGGCGCGGTTGCCGCCGGGGACGTCGGGCACGTTGGCGAGCATGGCGATGGCTTCGCCGAAGGCTTCCCCGTAGCGCTGGGACGGTGACCGCAGATCCGGCCACCTGTCTTCCCCGGCGGGCCGTGGTGTGGCCAGCGGGTCGAGGATGGTGCTGAGGCGGGTGCCGGTGATGGGGTCGAGTTGTCCGTCGATGTCGTACCAGCCGTCCTTGCGCTGCCGCAGTCGTAACTCGGGCTTCCGTTCCGGCGGGTCCGGGTCTTTTGGTTCTTTTCCGTCCTGGTCCATCCGTGCCAGGATCTCGTCGGCGGCCTTGACTACTTCCTGTGGTGTGGCGTGGCGGGCGAGTTCGACGAGGATTTTCTCGGCGCTGCTTCTGTCCTCGTCGGACACAAAGCTGGGGGCCTTCTTCAGGAAGTGGAGGATCCGGTCGCTGTGGTGCGGGCCGATCTCACCGTCGAGTGCGGCGGCACGCGTTGCTGGTGCGGTGGCGGGGAGTTCGGTACCGTCGATGTTGCGGCCGGGGTTCAGTCCGTGGGCTCGGTCGAGGTATTTTTTGGCTTCACCGCGCGACATTCGTGCCATGTGCGCGAACCATGCCGCTGTCGACCCATACCCGTACAGCTCGGACACACCACGCGACTCGATCTCCATCAGGAACTGGCCAAGCTCGGCGTCCAAGCGCCACAGGGACTTCAGTCGCGTACGCACCTCGTCGGCGAGTTCACGACCGGATCGCCGCCACAGCTCCTGCGACGGTTCCAGAGTGGACAGATTCCCGGACACGCCACCATCATACCGCGCCGATAGAACATATGTGCGACACGAACGAGTGAAGTGGGCTCCGTGGTCGGTTCTGTCCACAGAGGACTACATGCTGACCGGTCACGATGCCTTCGAGGAGACTCGTCCTCGTGTACCGGCGACCACAGTAGACAGCTCGCACCTCGCACGCCGCGAAGCCGGATTGCCAAGTCCGTGAATGCCACATTGAGGTTTTCTCGCTAAGGGTGCTGGGGCCGTGTGTTGCCGGAGGTGTTGTAGGACGCCTTCGGTGCGCTGGTCTGGGGTGTGACAAGGGCGTCCCTGGGTGCGGTGGATGCACCTAGGGCGTCCCTCGGACTGGCCGCGCACGAGCCGACTCCATCGCCCGATGTCGCGAACGCTCCGTTGCCGACGATGAACGTCCCGAACGGGAGCGTTCGCGACACGCGCCCCGGGGAAGCGCCCACCAGCAAAGCCGCACCCCCACACCTACCGTGAATGCCCCATTGAGGGACTCAGAGTCCCTCAATGGGGCATTCACGGACCACGAAAGCGGGCCGCGGCTCACCGCAGCAGCGCGATGGCCTCCGCGAAGGTGTCCATGCTGAGCTCGACCACCGAGAAATACGTCAGTCCATAGGTTTCCCGGTATTCGCGCAGGGTGTCGGCGATCGCCGAAGCGCTGCCGCTCAGAATGCCGGGGAGCTTTCGGATCCGCTCGTCGGACAGGCCGGGGGCGAGCTGGCGCTGGAAGGACAGGTCGGCCGTCGAGGCGTCCGGGAAGGCGCCCTGGATGAGCAGGTTCAGTTCGGGTTCCGTCTCGCGCGGAGCAGCCGCGGCGCGCACGAGTTCCATCTTCTTCGCCAGCGCGGCGTGCCCGGTGTCGTTGTCGTCGAGGGGGAGGGCACCCGCGATGCCGACGATGTCGGCGTGCTCGGCGGCGAAGCGCAACACCCTGGGGCCTGTTCCGGCGATCATGATCGGCGGGCCGGGCTGCTGGGCCACCGGGGGCTGGTGGTCGGCGAACAGGCGGCGCAGTTCGGTCACGGTGTGTGTCAGGTGATCCACGCGTTCCCCCGCGTTGGGGAAGGGGAGACCCACGGCGTCGAATTCTTCCTTGACGTAGCCCGCGCCGAGGCCGAGTTCGAGCCGTCCGTCGACAAGGAGGTCGGTGGTGGCGACTTCCCTGGCGAGCAAGGCGGGACGGTAGAAGCCGGCATTCAGCACATAGGTGCCCAAGCGAGCCGTGGTGGTGACCTCCGCGGCCGCCGCCAGCGCGGGAAACGGCGCGGGAAGGCCGAGATGGTCGGGCACCTGGATCACGTCGTAGCCAAGATCTTCCGCGCGCCGTGCCTTGTCCCGCCACTTCGCGCGCGATTCGCAGATGGCCATGTTCACGCCGAAACGGAATGGACGGGCGGACATACGTTCTCCTCTGGTCTGCGGACATCCCCGAGAACGATCTTAGGCAGCTTCCCAGGGTGCGGCACCGGCTTTCCGGACATCGAAAACTGGCCGAAAGGCCCTGAATGGACGAGGATTGAAGGCTTCCCGGCGCCGTCCGGCTCACCGCAGCTGCGCGATGACCTCCGCGAAGGCGTCCCTGTGGAACTCGAGCACCGTGAAATACGTGATCCCGTACTTCTCCCGGTATTCGTGCAGGGTCTCGACGATCGCAGAAGGGCTGCCGCACAGGACGCCGGGCAGCGCGAGGAGCCGTTCGTCCGACAGGTCCGGGGCGAACCTGCGCTGGAAGGACAAATCGATCGCCGCGGCGTCCCGGGCGACGGCCTTGACGAGCAGGTTCAGTTCGAGGTCCGCCGCGCGCGGGCCGGCGGCGGAACGCACGAGTTCGATCTTCTCCGCCAGCGCGCCGTGTCCGGTGTCGTTGTCGTCGAGGGGCAGGGCGCCCGCGATGCCGACGATGTCCGCGTGCTGGGCGGCGGCGCGCAGCAGCCGCTTTCCCTGTCCGGCGATCATGATCGGCGGCGCCGGGCGCTGGACGGGCGCGGGCTGGTGGTCCGCGCCGAGCAGGGCGCGCAGCTCGGTCACGGTCCGCACCAGATGGTCCAGACGCTCACCCGCGCTCGGGAAGGGGAGACCCGCGGCTTCGAACTCGGACTGGACGTAGCCCGCGCCGAGGCCGATTTCGAGGCGGCCGTCACTGAGCAGGTCGACCGTGGCGGCTTCCCGCGCGAGCAGGGCCGGACGGTAGAAACCGGCATTCAGTACATAGGTGCCCAGACGTGCCGTGGTGGTGACCTCCGCGGCCGCCGTCAACGCCGGGAACGGCGCGGGCCTGCCCAGGTGGTCGGGAACGTTGAGCACGTGATAGCCCAGATCCTCGGCCTGTCGTACCTTGGCCTGCCACTCGGTTCGTGAATCGCTGGTGAGCAGGTTGACGCCGAAACGGAACGGGCGGGTGGTCATACGGTCTCCTCGGTGACGCGGTCGAACAAAGATCATTCTAGGTCGGTCCGGCACCGCGCGACACCGATTTCCCAAGCCGGAAGCCGCCCCGGACATCCGGGGCGGCTTCGCGGTGAAACGGCTCACACGAACGCGCTCTGCCCGGTGATCGACTTCCCGACGATGAGGGTGTTCATCTCGCGGGTGCCCTCGTAGGAGTAGATCGCCTCGGCGTCGTTGAAGAACCGCGCGATGTCGTAGTCGAGCACGATTCCGTTGCCGCCGAAGATCTCCCGGCTCCACGCGACGACCTCGCGCATCCGCGAGGTGACGAACGCCTTCGCCAGCGACGAGTGTTCGTCGCGGAAGATCCCGGCGTCCTGCAGCCGCGCGAGCTGGACCAGCATGCCCCACGAGGCGGTGATGTTGCCGAGGCTGCGCACCAGTTTGTCCTGCACCAGCTGGAATCGCGCGATCGGGCGGCCGAACTGCTTGCGCTCCTTCGCGTAGGCCAGCGCCAGTTCGTAGGCGCCGATCATCACGCCCAGCGCCTGCCAGGCCACGCCACCGCGGGTGGCGCGCAGGATCTCCGCGACGTCCCGGAAGGAATTGATGTTCTGCAGCCGGTTCGTCTCCGGAACCCGCACATCGGTGAGGGTGATTTCGGCGTTTTCCACGATCCGGTAACCCAGTTTGTTCTCGATCTTGACCGGGCTGAAGCCGGGCGTGCCCTGCTCGACGACGAATCCCTTGACGTTGTTGTCGTCGAGGTCCCGTGCCCATACGACGACGAGGTCGGCGAAGGTCGCGTTGCCGATCCATTTCTTGGCACCGTTGAGGATCCAGGTGTCGCCGTCACCTTCTTTGGATATGCGCCGTGCCGTGGTGCGCATGCCACCCGCGACGTCCGATCCGCCCAGTGGCTCGGTCATCGCGAACGCGCCGATCTTGTCCATCGCCGCCATCGCGGGCAGCCAGCGGTCCTGCTGCTCCCGGCTCCCGCCCGCCTTGATGCTGTACATCGCGAGTCCGTTGTGGACACCGAAGAAGGTGGCGCTCGAAGCGTCCACACGCGACATCTCCATCGCGGTCATGCCGATCAGCAGGTTGCTCGCGGCGGGCTTGTACTCGCTGTAGCCCTCGTAGGCCAGACCCGCCAGGTCGAGCGAGCGGAACTTGCCGATGAACTCGCGGGGGAACTCGCCCTTCGCCCACGCCTCGTTGACCAGCGGCTTGATCTCGGTGCGCATGAAGTCGCGGACCTTGAGCAGCACCTTGCGTTCGTCGTCCGGGAGCAGCGCTTCGTAGTCGTAGAAGTCGGCGGTCAGCTGGTCTTCGAGCGGTTCCACGGTGGTGGTCATCTCAGTTCTCCTCCTTGCGGACACTGTCCAAAGCGGACAGAACGGCGATTTGCCTGCGGTCGCGCGCCTCGGCCAGTTCCGAGTACGTGGAGGAGCCGTAAGCCTTTTCGACGGCTTCGATGAGCCGTTCCTGCTCTTCGGGACTCTGCGAGGGCCTGCCGAGGCCGTCCCACATCTTCTTCATCGACTTGCCGATGTGCTCGGCCATGTGCCGGTAGCCGCCGGGGCCGCCGCCCAGGTGCGAGCCGAGGAACGGCCCGACCGTGGCCCAGCGGATGCCCAGCGAGTTCGTCATCACCTCGTCCAGATCCTCCGGCGTGACGACGCCCTGTTCGACCAGGTAGATCGCTTCACGGCTGAGCGCGTTCTGCAGCCGGTTGCCGACGAAGCCCGGGATTTCCTTGCGCTCCACCACCGGTGTGCGGCCGACCAGGCGGTAGAAGTCCACCGCGGCCGCCACCGATTCGTCACTGGTGCGTTCACCGGGCACGACCTCGACCAGCGGGATCAGGTGTGGTGGGTTGAACGGGTGTCCGATGAGGACACGGGAGGCGTCGGCCAGCTCGCCGGTGAACGCGGTCGCCGGGATCGCCGACGACGAGCTCAGCAGCAGCGCGTGCGAAGGCGACTCGCGGACCAGCGTGGCGAACAGGTCCTTTTTGAAGTCGACGTTCTCCGGCCCGTTCTCCTGCACGATGTCCGCGTCCCGTACGGCGTCGGCGACGTCGTCCGCGATGACGACCCGGTCGGCGATGCCCTCGACGGCCAAGCCCTGCTGGGCCAGATGCGGGGCGAATTCGTCCAAAGCGGACTGAACGGCCTCGGCCAGATCCGGCCGGGGGTCGCTGACCCGCACGGTCAGCCCGTGCCCGGCGAACAACGCCGTCCACGAGAGTCCGATGGTCCCGGCGCCGATCACCGCGGCGGTGCGGAATCCGGTGTTCATGAGCGCGCTCCCGTGAGGTAGTCGTGGACCGGCTTGACCGGGGCGAGCGTCAGGTCGGTGAGAATGTGGCTCGCGGAGACGATCTCGCGGACCGGCAGATCGGCCAGCGGGGCGAGCACGTGCTCGAACAACTGCAGCCGGGCGGGACCGGTCCACGCGCCCTTGACCACGACGTCGGTGATCTCGGTGCGGACCAGTTCGGCGACGCGCGGCGAGCCGTCGTAGCCCGGGATCTTCTTGAGCATGAACGTCGGCACGGTGATCTGTGCCTCGGCTTCCCGCTCGTCCAGCTCGTAGTGCTTGTAGCCCATGGTCGCGGTCGCGACCCGCAGCGAGCCGTAGTCGAGCGTGCCGACCAGTGCGCCGTTGTCGACATAGAGGTTCGGCGACCCGGCGGTCTTCGGATAGGCGCTGATCTCGCGGCCGGACGCGGTGGCCGGGAAGTTGTCGAGGTACATCGCGTGCAGGTACTCGCCGCGTTCGCCGTCGAAGGTGACCGGGATGGCCTGACCCGACTCGGTGTAGGGGCCGTAACCGGAGACGTCGCCCATCTTCATGACCTCGAACCGCACCAGCGGCTCGTCGATCTCCAGCGGTTCCGGGACGACGGCGCGCAGCGCGTCGGCGTCGGTGCGGTAGACGATGTTGAGGTACTCGCGGTCGGTGAACCGCGGGACCACCGGTGCGTACGCCGGGTTCACCAACGGGGTGGTGACGTGCTGGAGAACTTCTTGCTGGTTCATGGTTTCTACCGTCCTGTCCACACGGGATCGCGGCGCTCGGCGAACGCCCGCATGCCCTCGCGGACGTCGGCCGAAGCCATCAGGTGACCCATTTCCTCGCGCTGCGCGGCGAACGCGTCGGCGTCCGGCACGCCGTCGGCGGCACGCACGATCTTCTTCACCGCGGCCAGCGCCAGCGGCGCGTTGCCCGCCAGCTGTCCGGCCAGCTTCAGCGCGACGGCCGCGGCGTCGCCCGCCGGGACCACCCGGTTGACCAGGCCCAGTTCCCCGGCGCGGATGCCGCTCACCGGTTCGCCGGTCAGCAGGAACTCCATCGCCAGGTGGTGCGGGACCCGCTTCGGCAGCCGGATGACGCCGCCGCCCGCCGCGACCAGCCCGCGTTTGACCTCGGGAAGGCCGAACGTCGCGTCCTCGGCGGCGACGATCAGGTCACAGCCCAGCGCGAGTTCGAACCCGCCGCCCATCGCGGCGCCCTCGACCGCGGCGATCAGCGGCTTGGTCAGCGCGGCCTCGGTCAGCCCGCCGAACCCGCGTCCCGGGATCTCCGGCGATTCGCCGCGCAGCGCGGCCTTGAGGTCCATCCCGGCGCTGAACGTCCCGTCCGCGCCGGTCAGTACGCCCGCGCGCAGCCCGGGGTCGGTTTCCAGCAGGTCCAGTGCGGCGGCCAGCCCGGCGGCGACGGCGGCGTCGACCGCGTTGCGTGCCCGGGGCCGGTCGATCGTGATCAGCAGGGTGGGGCCGATCCGTTCGGTGCGCACTTCGTTGGTGCTCATGGCTTTCTTCTTCCTGCGAACCTCAGCGAGCGGTGAGCTCGCGGAGGACTTCTTCGGTGTCCTGGCCCGGCGTCGGTGCCAGGCGCCGAACGGAGGCGGGGGTCGCGGAGAACCGCACCGGGATGCCGACCGTCCGGATCGGACCCTCGGTCGGGTGCTCGACGGTGTCGAGCAGGTGGCCTTCGCGGACGTACTCGTCGTCGTGCGCGCGATCCAGTTCCAGCACCGGGGCCATCGGGATGCTGTGCTTGGCGCACACCTCGGCCCATTCCCCGGTGGTCAGCGCCGGGGCGCACTCGTCGATCAGTTCGGCGAGGCCTTCGTTGTCGGCGGAGTCGATGGCGGGACCGTTGACGCGCGGGTCCTCGGCGAGATCGGGGCGCCCGGCGGCGTGGAAGAAGTCCCGGAAGTTCTGCGGGTTGTAGGGGATCACGCAGGCGAGGCCGTCCTTCGTGCGCACCGCGTGGTGACCCGGCGACATCGACAGCGGGAACCCGGTGGCGGCCAGCGGTGGCTCGAACACGTGCCCGGCGAGATGTTCGACGAGGTTGAACGCGATCAACGTGTCGGTCATCGGGATCTCGACGAACTGCCCCTCGCCGGTCTTGTTCCGGTGCACCAGCGCGGCGAGGACGCTGTAGGCGATGGTGAGCGAAGAGACCTTGTCGCCGAGGATCGTCGGCAGGTAGACCGGCTTGCCGAGCGCGCGGTTCGCGATGTCGACCAGCCCGGACGCGGCCTGCACGGTCTCGTCGTAGGCGGCGTTCCCGGCACGGTCCGAATCGCCGCGGAAACCCTGGGCGTGGGCGTAGACCAGGCCGGGGTTGCGATCGGCGAGGTCCTCGTAGGTCATGCCGAGCCGGGCCAGTGCGCCGGGGCGCATGTTGGTGATCAGGACGTCGGCGCCGTCGATCAGTTCGAGTGCGCGCTCGCGTTCCGCGTCGTCCTTGAGGTTCAATGCCACGCTTCGCTTGTTGCGGTTGACGTTCAGGTTGAGCGGGGTCATGCCCGGTGTGGTGCGGTACCGTCCGTTTCGGACGGTGTCCGCAGGCGACTCGATCTTGATCACGTCGGCGCCGAGATCGCCCAGGATCTGCGCCGCGTACGGGCCCATGACCACGGTGGAGAGGTCGATCACGCGGACCCCGTCGAGCGGGCCCGCCTTCGTCGTGCCGTCCGTCATTTCTCCTCCTGCGCCTTGCTTCGTTCTCTGCTTTCGAAGTTAGTGGCGCATTCGGGAAAACGGAATGATCAAGTGGCGAACAATGGTATGATCGCAGCGGTCATACCATTGGTGGACGCAGTTTCGGCGAATTGTGCGCGCGAATCTCAGTGGGCGATGGGGTCGCCGAAGACGTCGTGGACGATGCCGATCAGCTCTTCGAGATCGCCGCCGTCGGCGCGGTCGGCACGCCAGATCAGCCCGGTGTCCAGCTGGGGGTGGAAGTCGGTGAACGGGAGGACGGTCACGTTCTCCAGCCGGTAGCCGTGCATCGGGCTGCGTTCGTCGAGCATCGAAACCGAGAAAGCCTTTTCACTGGAAATGATTTCGGTGACGCCGCCGTAGCCGGTGTTGGTCAGCCGGATACGTTTTTTGATGCCCCGCGACGTCAGCTCGTGGTCGAGCTGTTCGAAATACGCGGGCCGCGTTTCCTCCGGGGAGGCGACATAGGCGAATTCGGACAGTTCGGCCAGGCTGACCGAATCCCGCCCGGCGAACCGGTCGGCGGGCACCACCGCGCCCAGGCGTTCGGACATGACCGTGAGCACGTCCAGCGCGGGATCCGCGACCGGCAGCCGTACCACCGACAACGCGAGCTTTCCGTCGTGGACGGCGGCGACGAGATCGGCCGAGCTGCCCGGCCACCGTTTGAGCTCGTAGCGGTCGCCGCAGCGCCGGGCCAGCTCGTTGACCCGCTCGCGCAGATCCGGGTGCACCCCGGCGGGTATGCCGAGGAACAGCGTGCTGCGCTGCGGTTTGGTTGCCTCCCGCAGCCGCCACGGGATCGAGTTGACCTGCTCCAGGATGTCCCGCGCGATCGGCAGGAGCGCGTTCCCGGCGGGGGTGAGGGTCACGTGGTGCGTGCTGCGGTCGAACAGTTGCCGGCCGAGTTCGTGTTCGAGGTCCTTGATGCGCTGGCTCAGCGGGGACGCGGCCATGTGCAGCTTGCGCGCCGCCGCGGAGAAGTTCAGCTCCTCGGCCACGGCCACGAAGTAGCGCAGGTGCAGCATCTCCATCCGAGCCAGCCTAGCCGGGGCAGGTCAGCGCGCCTGTTCGAACGCCGCGAAATGCGTCGAAACGAACAGGTCCATCGCCTCGTCGACGGCACGGCGGTCACCGGTCGTCACGAGGTCGAGCAGGAGGCCTCGCGCCACGGCCAGGCAGAGCCGGGCCTGCGCCGCGCACTGTCCTTCCGGGACACCGGCGCGGGCGAGCAGCTCGGTCAGCGGCGGCAGCCAGTCGTCGACGACGCCGTCGAGCAATGCGGTGGTTCCCGGCGTGCCGCCGAGCGCGTGGCCGTAGAGCTGGAAGAACAGTCTTTCGTTACGCCGCAGGGTGTCGTCGGTGAGCCGGCGCCAGAACCGGCGGCCGAGTTCGACGATCGGGACGTCGGCCGGGAGATCGGCGAGCACCTCGCGCTGACGCCGCTCGACCTCGCTCGCGACCGCTGTGAGCAGGCCTTCCTTGGAGCCGAAGTGGTAGATCAGCATCCGGTGGCTCGTGCCGAGCGCGCCGGCGAGGGTCCGCAGGCTCTGGTCCGCGCCGCCGTGCCGTCCGATGTGCTCGATCGCCGCCTCCAGGAGCTTCGCCCGGGGATCGGCGCTTGCCGCAATCATGTACCACATGGTACGTGTACCATGTGGTACGGCGAGGGAGAGGGTCCGATGGGGATTCAGCGGATATCGGTGCGGGGTCACACGACGGCGTCGCCCGAGGAGGTCTACGCGCTGCTGAGGGACGGAGCGAGCTGGCCGGAGTGGTCTCCGCTCGGCTCGTTCCGCCTGACCCGGGAAGGGGAGGACGCGCCCGAGGGCCTCGGCGCGCTCCGCCTCTTCCGCACCGGGCGGATCAAGAGCTGCGAGGAGATCGTCGAACTCGTGCCGGCTCGCCGGTTCTCGTACGCGCTGCGCTCGGGCCTGCCGCTGCGCGGCTACCGCGCCGACGTCGACCTGACGCCGGACGACTGCGGCACCGAAATCCACTGGCATTCGGCGTTCACGGCGAAGATCCCCGGCACGGGATGGCTGTACCGGCGGACGCTCGCGTCGTTCATCCGGCGGTGCGTCGACGGGCTGGTCGCGGCGACCAGCGCGACCGGGGTGCGGCCCGCCCCATAGAGTAGGCGCATGTCAGCGCCACGACGGGGATCGACCGGACGGACCCAGGAGGAACGCAGCGCCGCGATGCGGACGCGCCTGCTCGACGCGACCGTCGACTGCCTCGTCGAGTACGGCTACTCCGGTACCACGACGACCCGCGTCGCGGACCGGGCCGGGGTCACCCGCGGCGCGCAGGTGCACCATTTCCCGACGAAGGCCGATCTGGTGACGTCCGCGATCCGGCATCTGGCGGCCAAGCGCACCCAGGTCGCGATGGCCGAGCTGGACCGGCTCCGCGCGTCGTCCGATCCGGTGGGCGACGCGCTGCAACTGCTGTGGGAGATGCACCAGGGGCCGGTGTTCTCCGCGACCGTCGAGCTGTGGGTGGCTTCGCGCACCGACCCCGAACTGCGGCGGCAGATGGCGTTGGTCGAACCGATCGCCACCAGCAGCCTGATCGAGTTCGGGAAGGCGCTGCTGCCGGACTATTCGGGACACCCGGAGTTCCTGCACGCGGTGTACACGGCGATGGACGTCGTGCGGGGCATCCTCATCGCGAGCTGGGCCACGCGGGACCAGGCCGAGCTGGAGGCACGCTGGGACCGGGCGCGCGGGCACCTGCGGGTGCTGTTCACCGCGCTCATGGCACCCGCGACGTCACACTGACCTGCGCGCGGGGGTGTTACTCTCTCTGGGAGAGTGAGGAGGGGTTGCCGTGGACCTCAGCCCGAACCCGTTCAACCGGGACTGCCCGACCCGCCAGCTGCTCGACCGCATCGGCGACCAGTGGACGGTGCTCATCGTCGGCGCTCTCGTCGACGGTCCGCTGCGGTTCACCGAGATCGGCAAGCGGGTGGACGGCATCTCGCAGAAGGTCCTCACCCAGACGCTGCGCAGCCTGGTCCGCGACGGCATCCTGACGCGCACCGCCTACCCGGTCATCCCGCCGCGTGTCGAGTACGAGCTGACTCCGTTGGGGCGCAACCTCTCCGAGCCGCTCGACATGCTGGATCGCTGGGCCCGCAGCCACATGGGCGAGGTCGAACGCGCCCGCGACGCCTACGACCGCGAAAACACCCCGGTCTCGGCCTGAGCCTCTCAACGGGGGACGAGACCGGCTTCGTGGGCGAGCAGGCCCGCCTGGGTGCGGTTCGTGCAGTCGAGTTTCACCAGCATCCGCGACACGTAGCTCTTCACGGTCGCCTCGGCGAGGTGCAGCCGCGCCGCGATGTCCGCATTGGACAGTCCTTCGCCCAGGCACGCCAGCACATCCGTCTCGCGTTCGGTGAGCCCGGCGGTCTTGCGCCGCGCGTCCTCACCGCGCTGGCGGCCGTCGGACGACAACGCGACGAGCCGCCGCGCGGCTTCCGGCGAGAGCACGGTGTGCCCGTCCGCCGCCACCCGGACCAGGCCGATCAGATCCTCCGGCGGCGTCGATTTCACCAGGAACCCGGCCGCGCCCGCGCGCAGCGCCCGGATCACGTACGTGTCGGCGTCGAACGTCGTCAGCGCCACCACCGCGGGCGCGTCCGGCAGGGCCGCGATGCGTTCGATGGCGGTCAACCCGTCGACACCGGGCATGCGCAGGTCCATCAGCACCACGCGCGGCCGGTACCGGACCACCGCCTCGACCGCCTCCGCGCCGTCCTGCGCCTGTGCCACGACGTCGATGTCGTCCGCGGAGCCGAGGATCGAGCGGAGATGCGCACAGACCATCGGCTCGTCATCGACCACGACCACCGGGATCACTGTGCGCGCCTTCCGTCGTCGGGACGTAGGCGGGCAGTATCGCACCGACCCGGAACCCGCCGCCGGGTACCGGGCCCGCGTCGAACCGCCCGCCGATGAGCTCGACCCGCTGGCGGAGCCCGGCGAGACCCGCGCCGGAGCCTTTGCCCGCCAGCGCCGGATCCGGCGGGGACGCCGCCGCGGTGTTCCGGACCGATACCTCCAGCCCGCCGGTGTGATACCGCAGGTCCACCGTCGCGGACGAGCCGGGCGCGTGCTTGCGGACGTTCGTCAGCGCCTCCTGCACGACCCGGTACGCGGTCCGCGCGATGGTCGGCGAAAGCTGCGACGGATCGCCGGTCACCGAAAGCTCCGTCGGCACGCCCACCGACCGCGATTCCTCGGCCAGCGTCGCCGGATCGCCGGTCGGCGCGGGGCTGAGCGTGCGCGCGTCGAGGTTCGCGCCGTTGCGCAGCACGCCGACGAGATCTCGGAGCTCGTCCAGCGCGAGGGCCCCTTCCCGGCGGATGTCCTCGGCGGCACCGCGCACGGCGTCGTCCTGCGAGGTCACGCCGAGCGCGCCGGCGTGCAGCACCATCAGGCTCAAGCGATGGGTGACGACGTCGTGCATCTCGCTCGCCAGCCGTCGCCGTTCCTCGGCGCGGGCCTGTTCGGCGAGCAGATGCTGTTCACGTTCGGCCCGCTCGGCGCGGTCGCGCAGGGAACGCAGCAGCTGCTTCCGCGCCTCGAAGTACAGCGAGACGACGGCGGGCAGCGCGGTGCTGAGCAGGCCGAACGGCGTGATGTTCCAGCTCGGCTGCCAGGGCCGGGTCGCGATCACCGCGAGGATCCCGGCGACGATCAGCACGGTTCGCCGGTCCAGCACCTTGGCGAGCTGGCTGAGCACCACCGGCGTGATGGTCGGCACCGTCCGCGACGTCACCACCGGATCCACCGGCACGAGCAGGCCGGGGGTGAAGAGGTTGGACGCGAGCATCAGCAGCGCCACCACGACGACGAATCCCGCGACCTGCGCCGGGAACCGGAACAACAGGATCAGCGACAGGTCCGAGATCAGCTGGAGGACCAGCCCCGCCGCCGGGCCGAGCGCGCCCGTCGTGGGCGGGTCGAAGATGTACATCACGACGTCGAGGCCGCAGAAGGCCAGCGCGGCGAAAACGAGCCAGAAGCCGTCGCTCCGACTCGGCCACAACGGCCGGTGCCCCGCTCTCTCCGCCACGTCGTCACGGTAACGGCTGGCGTGTCCCGGCGCGCCCGATCCGCATCCGCGGCGATCCCGATGCCGACGAAAGTTGCGACTCGCGACGGGATCGGCAACTTTCGTCGCCGTGATCACCCTCCTTGCCCGCTTATCCGCACCCCGCCCGGCGCGGTGGACTGGCGGTACCGGCGAGGGAGAGGGGCCAGGGAGATGCAGACCGTCCGAACACGACTCGGGACGCCGCCGTTGCCCGGATTCGCCCGGGTGCCCGTGCTGGTGATCGCGGCGCTCGCGGGCGGCGTGCTGCTGGTGACCAGCAGCCGGTACGCCAGGGGGTTCGACGAGCTGTATTTCCTGGTGGCCGGTCGAGATCATCCTGCCTGGGGGTATTTCGACCAGCCACCGCTCGTCCCGCTGCTGGCAGGCGGAATGGACGCGCTGTTCCCCGGCTCGCTGATCGCGCTGCGGCTGCCGGTGACGCTGGCCGCCGCGGCGGGTGTCGTCGTCACGGCGCTCATCGCGCGGGAGCTCGGCGGGGGACGGGCCGCGCAAGCGATGGCCGCAGGTGCGTACGCGACATCGGGGCTCGTGATCCTCAGCCACTGGATCGCGACGTACACGCTCGACCCGTTCCTGTGGACGGTCGTCGTGTGGCTGCTGGTCCGCTGGGTTCGCACGCGCCGCGACGGGCTGCTCGTCTGGGCCGGTGTGGTGACGGCGGTTTCGCTGGAGACGAAGTTCCTCATCCCGGCGCTGTGGGCGCTGGTGCTGCTCAGCGCGTCGGTGTTCGGGCCGCGGGAACTGCTGACCCGGCCGAAGCTGTACCTCGGTGGTGCGATCGCGGTGATCGCGACGATTCCGACGCTGCTCTGGCAGGCGACGCACGGCTGGCCGTACGCGCGGATGAGCGACGTCGTGGCCGCCGAATTCCCTGGCTACGGGGCCTTCTTCCGCGACGTGCTGACCAGCGCGGGCATCGGCGCCGGGATGCTGGCGTTGCTGTACGGTTTCTGGCGGCTGCTGCGCTCGCCGGACTTGCGCGCGTATCGGTTTCTCGGCGTCGCGTTGCTCGCGGTGATCGTCGCTTTCGCTGTGGCACAAGGACGTTCGTACTACGTGTTCAGCGTGCTCGCGTTGCCGTTCGCGGCCGCGGCGACCGAACTGACGCGGCGGAACCTGGTGCGCTGGTGGCGCGCGGTGGTCTGGCCGGTGTTCGTGCTCTCGGCCGTGATCACTGTCTCCGCTCTTCCGGTCTTCCCGGCGACGATGGCGAAGACCAGCATCGGTTTCCTGCCGCTGGGCAGCGTTTTCGCGCCCGGCGAGCTGCCGCAGGCCCAACTCGGCGAGCAGATCGGGAAGCTGTATGCCGGCCTGCCGCCCGGGGAACGGGAACACACCGCGGTGTTCGCCGAGATCTACCCGATGGCGGCGGCCGTCGAGTACTACGGCAGGCAGTACGGCGTCCCGGATGTCTACAGTGGACACCGAGGGTACTGGTGCTTCGACCGGCCGCCGGAATCGGTGACGAGTGTGGTCTTCGTGGGATTCGACCCGGAGTTGTTACGGCCGTACTTCGACCGCGTGACCCCGGTCGTGGACGGGCTGGTGTGGCGGTACGAAGGCAGAAAGGTGCCGTGGCCGGAGATCTGGCCGTCGGTGAAACGGCAGTGAACGGAAGGAACGCGATGAGTGAGTTGTCGTTACCGGCCAAGGCCTATCTGCTGGCCTGCGATCCCGGGGGCGGGCGGTTGCGCGACCGGCAGCGGGTGAGCCTGCTGGTCCGCGCAGCCGCGCTCACGGATCTGGTGCAGCGTGGCCGGATCGCCGACGATGACGGCAAGGCCGTCGCCGTCGACGAACGCGGGACGGGGGATCTCGTCCTCGACGACGTACTCGCCGAGGTGGCGGGGGATCGGCGGCGTTCATGGCGGTCGTGGGTCCGGCGGGGCGCGAGGGATACGGTGCGGTCGCTCGAAACCCAGTTGGACGCGGCGGGCACGATCGAGCTGAAGGTCTCCCGCGCACTCGGGCTGTTCACGGTACGGCGTCCGCTGGTGTTGGATCGAGGTGCGGCGGACCGGCTTCGCGGCGCCGTCGACGACGCGGTGCGTGGCGCGACAGCAGTGTCCGAAGTGGACTCGGCGGCCGCGGCGCTGGCCGCGCTCGTCGCCGCGGCGGAGCTGCGCACGGTGGTCTCCCGCCGCGATCGGCGGCGTCACCGGGCCCGGATCGCCGAGCTGGAGGAGCGGGCCGGTGCCGCCGTTCCCGCTCTCCGGAAGGTGTTCCGGGAGCTGCGAGCCGCCCGCGCGGCGGCGGTGTCCAACGCCTCGAACCACGGCGGCTGAGTCCCGCATTCCTGCGCCCGAGTTCCACGTTGAGGTGTCTCGGTAGGTGGGGGTGCGGCTTCGCTGGTGGGTGCTTTCCCGGGGTCGTTGTGGTGCGGTGAAGGAGGCCTTCACAGTATGCGGTGGGCCCGGCCGGTGTGTCGCGAACGCTCCGTTCGGGACGCTCATCGTCGGCAACGGAGCGTTCGCGACATCGCGAATAGTCGGCGTACGCGGACGTTCGGTTCGGCACGCGAGTGTTGAACTCGGGCGCGCGAATGCGGGACTCGCGAAGTTAGCCCGGCGGGGTGAAGACGCGGTCGAGGTGGTAGTCCACTGTGGACACCGCTTCGGCCGCGGTCCGATGGCCGAGGAGGATGTTGGAGCCCTGCGAGTCCGCCAGTGCCCACAGGATCGCGGCTTCCTGGTCGGGATCGATCGACGGTGCGACGTCGCCCGCGGCCTGGCCCTGGCGGATCATGTCGGCGAAGAAGCGGAACACGTCGGGCACTCCCTCGCTGAACACCGCGGCCATCGCGGGGTCGGCCAGCGCGCGCACGAAGTAGGCGATCCCGATCAGGTAGTCGCCCTCGGTCCGCTCGTCGTGCGGGAGCATTTCGAGCAGGCAGGTCCGCAGGATGGTCCGCGGGCTCGGGTCGCCGGTGGCGGTGACCTTCTCGGCGATGCGGGCCTCGCGCAGCTTCGCCCGGTGTTCGAGGGCGTACAACAGCATCTCGTCCTTGTTCTTGAAGTAGTGCTGCACCAGGCCCATCGACATCCCGGCCTCGGCCGCGACCTGACGCAGGCTCACGCCCTCGAGCCCGCGCCGGGTGGTCAGCCGCTGCAAGGCTTCGGCGATCTGCGACCGCCGCTCGTCGTGGTCCACCTGTTTCGGCACGGTGTGTCCTGCCCTCTTGAAAGTTACCGTCCGGCTTCACCATGCGACCGCATTGCGAAGCTTTCCCGCTGTCCGTTACGATGCGATCGCATTGTAACCAGCTCTTCGGGGGGAATGGTGAACACAAACTCTGCTCTTGAAAAGCGGGTCGCGCTGCGGCCACCGCGGCACGCCTTGGACCGGCGGGCCATCGCCTGGTGGCGTGCCCAGAGCGCGCTGGTCTTCGGGATCCCGGTGGTGGCGCTGGTGGTACTGGGCCTTCTGCTCCCGGACGCCAGGGTGCCGCTGCTGGTCCCCGGTGTCGTGCTGGCGGTGCTCGGGGCGGCCTGGGTGATCGCGCTGCCGCTGTGGTGGTACCGGGTGCACCGGTGGGAGAACACCGAAACGGCCGTCTACACCCGGTCCGGGTTCGTCTGGCAGGAGTGGCGGGTCGCGCCGCTGTCCCGCATCCAGACCGTCGACACGCTGCGCGGGCCGCTGGAGCAGCTGTTCGGTCTCGCCACGCTCACCGTCACCACCGCTTCGGCACGCGGCGCGATCAAGATCCGCGGTCTCGACGCGGAGGTCGCCGCGCGGGTGGCCGAGCAGCTCACCGAGCTCACCCAGGCGACGCCGGGTGATGCCACGTGACCGCGCGGTTCGACAGCCAGGAGTTCGCCGATTGGCACCGTCTCGACCGGCGCACGCTCGGCGTCAGCGCCCTGACCATGGCGGGAGTCGCCCTCGGCGCGGCGATCCCGACCACCATCGGCATCATCGGCGGCGGCACGCGGTGGTGGCTGGCGCTGTTGTTCGTGGTGCCCGCGGCGATCGTGTTCGTCGGCGCGATCGTCTTCGGCGACTACCTGCGCTGGCGCGGGACCCGTTACCGGTGTACGCCCGAACGCCTCGAAGTGGTGTTCAGCCTGGTGATCCACTCGCGGAAATCCCTGCCGCGCGAACGGATCCGCAGTGTCGATCTCACCGCGAACCCGCTGCACCGGCTGCTCGGCGTCGCGGTGCTCACCATCGGCACCGGGCAGCACGAGAAGTCCGGCCACGGCCGGATCAAGCTCGACCCGCTCGCCCGCGCCGACGCCGAAAGCCTGCGCACGGAACTGTTGCACCGCACGGAAAGCAAACCGGCAGCGGTGGCCGACGACAACGTCCTCGCACAGCTCGACTGGCAGTGGCTGCGGTACGCGCCGATGTCGTTCCTCGCGCCCACGCTGGGGCTCGCCGCGTTCGGCGCGCTGTTCAAGGTCGCCGACTGGTTCGGCGCGCAGAAGGGCTTCATCGCGTGGGTTTTCGAGCGGTTCCGCGAATTCCCGCTGGTGGTCACGATCCTGGTCCTGCTCGCGGCCGCGCTGGTGGTCGGCGTCGTGGGCGCGCTCGCGCTGTTCGTCGAGATGTGGTGGAACTACCGGCTGGAGCGTGAACCGGGCGGCACGCTGCGAGTGCGACGCGGATTGCTGACCACGCGGTCGATCACCGTCGAGGAGCGGCGGCTGCGCGGGATCGACCTGGTCGAGCCGCTCGGCAACCGGCTCGTCGGGGCCGCGCGGGTGGACGCCGTCGCGACGGGCATGCGGCAGAAGAACGACGACGACAAGACCGACTACCACACACTGCTGCCCGCGGCGCCGCGCGCGGAGGCCCACCGCGTCGCCGCGCTGGTGCTGCGGGAACCGGTGTCGCCGACCGAAACCGTGCGACTGCGGTCGCATCCGGTGGCGGCCAGGGGACGGCGGCTGCGGTGGGCGCTGATCGGGGCCGCGCTGCCGGTACTCGTGCTCGTGGTGCTCGGCCTGCTGCTCACCGACGTCCTGCTGATCATCGGCGTGGCGCTGGCCGTGGTCGCGTTCCCGGTGGCGGTGCTGCTCGCGTTCGAGGCCTATCGCAACCTGGGACACGGGATCACCGGCCGCTATCTGGTCGCGCGCAGCGGTGCCGTCCGGCGCAGCACCGTCGCACTGGAACGGGACGGGGTGATCGGCCTCGTCGTGAAGCAGTCCGTTTTCCAGCGGCGCAAGGGATTGGTGACGCTGACCGCGACGACGGCGGCGGGCTCCGGCGCGTACTCGGTCTTCGACGCCGCCACGGACGAAGCACTGGAGTTCGCGGACACCGCCACTCCCGGCATCCTGACGCCGTTCCTCGCCGCGCCCGAAGGTTCGGCCGCCGCCGAACGGTCCAGGTTCTAGGTTCGGGGCATGACCGACTTCACCGCGTTCCGCGACCTGCACGTTCCCGGCACCCCGCTGCTGCTGCCGAACACCTGGGACTTCGGCTTCGGCGCTCTCCTTGCCCAGCAAGGGTTCCCGGCCATCGCCACGACGAGTCTCGGGGTGGCGGCTGCGGCGGGGGAGCCGGACAGCGTGCCCTCGGGCCGTGCGGCCACGGTCGCCCTCGCACGGACCCTCGCGAGGCTGGACGTCCTGCTCACGGTCGACATCGGGGAGGGGTTCAGCGCCGATCCCGGGGAGGTGGCCGACCTCGTCGAGGAACTCGCCGGAATCGGCGTCGCAGGCGTGAACCTCGAAGACTGGCGGGTGGCGGACGGGCGGCTGGCCGACGTCGACGCCCAGTGCGCGCTGATCCGTGCGGTCAAGGACCGCGTGCCGGACCTGTTCCTCAACGCGCGCACCGACACCCACCTCGGCGGCGACCACTCGGCGGACACCGCGGCGGAGCGCGTACGGGCCTACGCGGGTGCGGGCGCGGACGGCGTGTTCGTCCCCGGGCTCGTCGCGCCCGAGGACGTCGAGCGGGTGGTTTCCGCGGCCGGGGTCCCGGTGAACCTGCTGTTCATCCCGGGGGCGGTCACGCTCGCCGGGCTGGCAGATCTGGGCGTCGCACGCGTGAGTGTCGGCTCGCTGCCGTACCGGGTAGCGCTGGTCTCGGCGCTCGAAACCGTGCGCGCGGTCCGGGACGGCGGCGAGCTTCCCGCGAAGCCGCTGACCTTCGACGAGATCGCCGCGCTGGTGGGATAAGGGGGTGAATCCGGGCGGGGTGGCTGTCTAGGGTCGGGGCCATGCACGCCTTCGGAGCCGAATTCGCCGCCCCGCCCGGATATCTCAACACACCCAGCATCGGTGTCCCGCCCGCCGCTGCCGCCGACGCCGTCGCCGAAAGCGTCGAGAAATGGCGTCGCGGTGAGGCCCGGCCGTACGACTTCGACGCGATCGTCGACAGCTCCCGCGCGGGTTTCGCGCGATTGGCCGGCGTCCCGGCGGACCGGGTCGCGATCGGCGCGTCGGTGTCCCAGCTGATCGCGAATGTCGCCGCCGGGCTGAAGGACGACGCGCGGGTGCTGGTCGCCGCGGGCGATTTCACCAGCGTCACCTTCCCGTTCGCCGCGCACGCCGACCGCGGGATCACCGTGACCGAGGTCCAGCCGGACCAGCTGGCGAGCCGGGTCGAGGGACACGACCTCGTCGCGGTGAGCGTCGTCCAGTCGGCCGACGGGAGCATCGCCGACCTCGCCGCCCTGCGTGCCGCCGCCGAGGCCACCGGCGCCGCCGTGCTGCTCGACGCCACCCAGGCCGCCGGCTGGCTCCCGCTCGACGTCGCGTGGGCCGACTGGGTGATCGCCGCCGGGTACAAGTGGCTGCTCTCGCCGCGTGGCTCGGCGTGGATGGCGGTGCACCCGCGGGCACACGAACGGACCCGCCCCGCCGCGGCGAACTGGTACGCGGGCGGCGACGACCGGTGGAACAGCATCTACGGCCTGCCGCTGCGCCTGGCCGGGGACGCGCGCGGGTTCGACCTCTCCCCGGTGTGGCTGGCCCATGTCGGCGCCGCCGTGGCACTGGACTACCTCGGCTCGCTCGACCTCGCCGAGGTCCGCGCGCACAACGTCGGCCTGGCGAACTCGCTGCTGGGCGCGCTCGGCCTGCCCGCGCGGGACACCGCGATCGTGTCGCTGGCCGCCGACGCCGGGCGGATGGCCGCGGCGGGAGTCGTGTCCGGCGTGCGGGACGGCAAGGTCCGGGTCGGCTTCCACCTCTACAACACCGCTGACGACGTCGAACGCGTACTTCGCGCCTTCGAGTGAACCCGGCAGGGGCGGTGAACTACCGTATGTGCCCGTGGTTGGTGCACCCTTTACCCCCGGACCTTCGGACACCGCCCCGCTGGGCGCGGTCGGCGCCCGTCCGGGGCCGTCGCCCGCTCCCGCGCGGGACAGGCGCGCGTTGCTGCTCAAGGGAGCCGGGCTGGTCGCGATCGCGATCGTGTCCGGGCTGATCTGGTTCCTGATCCGGCACAAGAGTGCCCCGGAGCAGGTCGCCCAGCCGCCCGCGAACACCGGCGAGTTCACCTTCGGCCTCGTCAACGGCCCGCTCAAGTCGGGTGACTGCGCGGCGAAGTCCTACGGCACGACGCAGAAGCTCTTCCAGCAGACGCCGTGTGTGTCGTTGTCCCGCGCGTTGTACACCACCGAAAGCGGCGGGGCGAAGGCGCTCGTGTCGGTCGTGCTGGTGACCATGCCGGACGCCGCCTCGGCTGCCCAGCTCAAGACGCTGACCGAGAACGACGGCACCGGGAACGTCACCGATCTGGTGAAGGACGGCACGTACAAGGCGCCGGGCGCGCCCCGGGTGAGCGCGGAGAAGGCGGCGTACGCGTCGAAGGCCGATGGCACCGACGTGACCATCGTGCTCACCGACTTCTTCGCGGGGCACAAGGACGCCCCGCTGCTCAAGCGCATCGCGAACGACGCCGTCCGCCTCTCCACCCAACTCCGCCAGTAGCGCCCGACCTCGCCGCCTCCCTGGGCCCGAGTGCCGTTAAGGCCACCTTGCGGGCGTCAGATGCCCGCAAGGTGGCCTTAACGGCATTACACGGTCTCAGCGTGACTGGGCTTGGCCCGGCATGGCGACGGCGGTGGGTTTCTCGCCCGCTTCGGCTCGCCACGGCGTGCCCCGGCGGGCGGCCGCGACCATCGCGGCCAGTGCCATTCCGCGCAGCGCGGCGTCATCGGTGCGGGTGAGGACGTTCAGCCAGGCCGCCGCCGTGTCCGACTCGGCCGTGGCGATGACCACGGCCGCGGAGCCGCTGTCGGTGACCGGCTTCGGCGGCACGTACGCCGCTTCCGGCGCCACGGGGGACGTCCCGGCGGCGGAGATCATCTTCCGGCACAGGTCGCGCCGCTCGGCGTGCTCGGCCATCCCGCTCTTCTCCGCGTCGCCGAACGCGGCCGGGAGGAAGGCACTGACCAGCCCGTACACCCAGACCGCCGCGTGCTCGGCGGCGAGGGCCTTCTGCAGCGGGTCGATCGCCTCCGGCGGGAGCGCGCCGGTGGGCGCGGCCGGGTCCGGGGCGTCCTCACCGGGGCCCAGCGGCGGGGCGACACGCTGGAGCGCCGCGCAGCCCGCCGCGATCGACGCGACCAGGCCCGCTCGGTACCTCGGCAGCCCGCCGACGAGGTCCGCGGCCTGCTTGCGTGCCTCCGCCAGCCGGTCGCGGAACCCGTCGACACCGCTCGGCGGGACCGGCGTGGAGGACGGCGCGGCCGCCTTCGGCCGGTTCAATCGGTCCACTTCGGACTTGAGCGCCGCGGCGTGCGCGGCACGGGCTTCGGCGACCTGAGTGGCGACGGCGTCCGTCGCGAGCGCCCTGGCGGCCGCGGCGTCCGCCTCGGCGGCGGCGAGCAGCGGGGCCAGCGGATCGGGGCTCTCGTCGTTGCCCCCCGAACAGGCGGCCAGCGGCACGGCCAGTGCGGCCAGCGCCCCCGCTCGCAGGGCGGCACGTCGGCTGAACTCGATCGATCTTGCGGTCACGTCGGCCCATCCTGCCAGGTCCGCCCACGGCACCGCCGCTCGCGCGTGACGGCGGCCCCACCAGATAAGCTGGTCCACTACGACCGCAGTCGTGACCAGCCCGCCCGCTCACCCAGCCGAACAGGAGTGCTCCACGTGCCCAACGAACTCGCCAGCCGGCTGGAGCCGATAGTGGCCGAAGCCGTCAGCACCGCGGGTTTCGACCTCGACGCCCTCGAGGTGCAGCAGGCCGGCCGCCGCCGGCTGGTCAAGGTCGTCGTCGACTCCGACGACGGCGTCGGGCTGGACGAGGTCGCCGAGGTGAGCCGTGCCGTGTCGGCCGCACTCGACGACAACGATCACGTACTGGCCAGTGCCTACACCCTCGAGGTCACCTCGCCGGGCCTCGACCGGCCGCTGACCCTGCCGCGCCACTGGCGCCGCGCCCGGTTCCGCCTGGTGCGTGTCACGCCGCACGAGGGCGCCGCGTTCGTCGGCCGCGTCGGCCACGCGGGCGAGAAGGCCGCGCGGATGCTGGTCGGCGGCGAGCTCACCGACGTCGGCTACGCCTCGGTGGCCAAGGCCGTTGTCGAGATCGAATTCAAGCAACCACCGGCCGAAGAACTGAAACTGTTGGAGGAGGACGCGTCCGGCATGATCCGTGCCACCGGCGGCGAACCCGCCCCGACCGCACCTGAGGAGGGGCAGAAGTGAACGTCGACATCGCCGCCCTGCGCGCCATCGAGCGGGACAAGGACATCCCCTTCGAAACGGTCATCGAGGCCATCGAGACGGCGCTGCTGACCGCGTACAAGCACACCGAGGGCCACCAGCCGCACGCGCGGATCGACATCGACCGCAAGACCGGCCTGGTCCGCGTCCTCGCGCACACCCTCACTCCCGACGGCCAGGTCGACGAGGAGTGGGACGACACGCCCGAGGGCTTCGGCCGGATCGCCGCGACCACCGCGCGCCAGGTCATCCTGCAGCGCCTGCGCGACGCCGAGCACGAGAAGACCTTCGGCGAGTTCTCCGCGAAGGAGGGCGAGATCGTCGCCGGGGTCGTGCAGCGCGACGCCCGCGCCAACGCGCGCGGCATGGTCGTCGTCCAGGTGGGCGACACCGAGGGCGTCCTGCCTTCGGGTGAGCAGGTGCCGGGGGAGCCCTACGAGCACGGCAGCCGCATCAAGGCGTACGTCCTCGTCGTCTCCCGCAGCAACCGCGGCCCGCAGATCACCCTGTCCCGCTCGCACCCGAACCTGGTGCGCAAGCTGTTCGCGCTGGAGGTCCCGGAGATCGCCGACGGCACCGTCGAGATCGCCGCGGTGGCGCGCGAGCCGGGACACCGGACGAAGATCGCGGTCAAGTCCACCGTTTCGGGCGTCAACGCCAAGGGCGCCTGCATCGGGCCCGTGGGCGCGCGCGTGCGCAACGTGATGAGCGAGCTGGCAGGCGAGAAGATCGACATCATCGACTACTCGGACGACCCCGCCACGTTCGTCGGGAATGCCCTGTCCCCGGCGAAGGTTGTGTCGGTGACGGTCGTGGACGAGCGGGCGAAGGCCGCCCGTGTCGTGGTGCCCGATTTCCAGCTGTCGCTGGCCATCGGCAAGGAGGGGCAGAACGCCCGCCTCGCCGCCCGGCTGACCGGCTGGCGGATCGACATCCGCAGCGACGCGGCCCCCGCCGAGGCGGGTGATCAAGGCCACTCCGAAGATCCGCGGCCCGCCGCGACAACCGGTTCGGCTGAGTGAAGGTCGAAGCGCTAGACTCAGGAGTGGTTCGAAGTCCGCGGCGGGCATCCGAGCACCAGGCGCACCGGGAATCTCCGGTGCGCACATGTGTGGGTTGTCGGCAGCGGGCCTTGATCGGTGAGCTGTTCCGAGTGGTCGTGAAGGACGGGCGGCTGGTCGTCGACGAACGTCGGCGGCTGCCGGGCCGGGGAGCGTGGTTGCATCCCGGGCCGGACTGCCTGGCCAAGGCCGAGCGGCGGCGAGCCTTCCCCAGGGCGTTACGCGATCCTGGGGCGCTCGACGCCCAAGCGGTCCGCGAGTACCTCACGGGCACCTAGGCGGCGCACCGAGCGAGACACGGAGCCGGGACATCCCCGGGTCCGCACGGAATGAAGGAAGCAGGTCGACCCGTCATGAGTCAGCCGTGAAGCTGAAGCCATGAACGCGCGACGATAAGGACGAGGTCAGCGGGTCCGCCGCCTGGCCTCCCCTAGATGAGGAGAGCTGTGCCAGGCAAGGCCCGTGTACATGAGCTCGCTAAGGAGCTCGGCATCACCAGCAAGGAAGTTCTCGCCAAGCTCAAGGAGCAGGGCGAGTTCGTGAAGTCCGCGTCCTCCACGGTCGAGGCGCCGGTCGCCCGCCGGTTGCGGGACGCGTACTCCCCGAAGAGCGCGGCCAAGAAGCCCGCGCCCACCCCCGGCCCGCCGGCGCGTCCCGCGCCGCCCGCGGCCAACGGCGCGGCCCCCGCGTCGCCGAAGCCCGCCGCGCCCGCTCCGCAGGCCCCGGCGGCCAAGCAGCAGGCCCCCGCGCCGTCCGCGCCGAAGCCGGGCGGTGCCCGTCCCGGCCCGCGGCCCGGTCCGCGCCCGGCGCCCCAGCAGCAACCGCAGCAGCAGGTCCCGGCCGCGAAGGCCGAGCCCGCCGCGCCCAAGCAGGACACCCCCGCGCCGTCCGGCCAGCAGTCCTCCGGCACGGTCGTCCCGCCCAAGCCGCAGGGCCCCAAGCCCGGTGGCCCCAAGCCCGGTCCGCGCACGCCGCGGGTCGGCAACAACCCGTTCGGCGTCGGTTCCGGCGCGCCGGCCCCGCGCCCGCCCGCACCGCGGCCGGGTTCGGGTCCCTCCGGTGACCGTGCGCCCCGTCCGGGTGGTGGCTCGGAGCGTCCCGGTGGCGGCGACCGGCCGGCACCGCGTCCCGGTGGCGGTTCCGGCGGTGGCAACCGCCCGAGCCCGGGCAACATGCCCCCGCGCCCGAACCCCGGCATGATGCCGGGCCGCCCGGCCCGTCCGGCCGGCGGTCCCGGTGGCGGCCGTGGTGGTCCCGGTGGCGGCGCTCGTGGCGGTCCCGGTGGCGGCGGTCGTCCCGGTGGCGGCGGCGGTTTCCGCGGCGGCCCCGGTGGCGGTGGCGGCGGCGGTGGGTTCCGCGGCGGTCCCGGTGGGGGCGGCGGCGGTGGCGGTTTCCGTCCCGGTGGCGGTGGCCCCGGTGGCGGCGCCCCGGCCGGTGGCGGCGGTTTCCGTGGCGGCGGCGGTGGCCGTGGTGGCCCCGGTGGCCGTGGCGGTACCGCGGGTGCCTTCGGGCGCCCGGGTGGTCCCTCGCGCAAGGGCCGCAAGTCGAAGCGGCAGAAGCGCCAGGAGTACATGGACAACATGCAGGCGCCCAGCGTCGGCGGCGTCCGCCTGCCCAAGGGCCAGGGCGAGACGATCCGGCTGCCGCGTGGTGCCTCGCTGACCGATTTCGCGGAGAAGATCGACGCGAACCCGGCCTCCCTGGTCCAGGTGCTGTTCCACCTCGGCGAGATGGTCACCGCGACGCAGTCGGTGTCGGACGACATCCTCGAGCTGCTCGGCGGCGAGATGAACTACGTCGTCCAGGTCGTGTCCCCCGAGGAGGAGGACCGCGAGCTGCTGGAGACCTTCGACATCACCTACGGTGAGGACGAGGGTGGCGAGGAGGACCTGCAGGTCCGGCCGCCGGTCGTGACCATCATGGGTCACGTCGACCACGGTAAGACCCGGCTGCTGGACACGATCCGGAAGACGAAGGTGCGCGAGAGTGAAGCCGGTGGCATCACCCAGCACATCGGCGCCTACCAGATCGAGACCGAGCTCGAGGGCACCCCGCGCCTGATCACCTTCATCGACACCCCGGGTCACGAGGCGTTCACCGCCATGCGTGCCCGCGGTGCGAACTCGACCGACATCGCGGTGATCGTGGTGGCGGCCGACGACGGTGTCATGCCGCAGACGGTGGAGGCGATCAACCACGCCCAGGCCGCGAAGGCCCCGATCGTGGTGGCGATCAACAAGATCGACAAGGAGGGCGCGAACCCGGACAAGATCCGGCAGCAGCTCACCGAGTACGGCCTGATCGCCGAGGAGTACGGCGGCGACACGATGTTCGTCGAGATCTCCGCGCGGCAGAACATCAACATCGACGGTCTGCTCGAGGCGATCCTGCTGACCGCGGACGCCGCTCTGGACCTGCGGGCCAACCCGAACATGGAGGCCCAGGGCGTCGCGATCGAGGCGCACCTCGACCGCGGCCGCGGTCCGGTGGCCACCGTCCTGGTCCAGCGCGGCACGCTGCGCGTCGGTGACTCGGTCGTGGCGGGTGACGCCTACGGCCGCGTGCGCCGGATGGTCGACGAGCACAACGTGGACGTCACCGAGGCACTGCCCTCGCGTCCGGTCCAGGTCATCGGGTTCACCTCGGTGCCCGGCGCGGGCGACACCTTCCTGGTGGTCGACGAGGACAGGGTCGCCCGGCAGATCGCCGAGCGGCGTTCGGCCCGGACGCGGAACGCGCTCAACGCGTCGCGCCGCAAGCGGGTCAGCCTCGAGGACCTCGACTCCGCCTTGAAGGAGACGAACAGCCTCAACCTGATCATCAAGGGTGACAACTCGGGTACGGTCGAGGCGCTGGAGGCCTCGCTGCTCCAGCTGGACGTCGGCGACGACGTCGAGCTGAACGTGGTGCACCGCGGTGTCGGTGGCGTGACCGAGTCGGACATCGACCTGGCGACCGCGTCCGACGCGATCGTCCTCGGGTTCAACGTCCGTGCACAGGGCAAGGCGACCGAGCGGGCCGCCCGCGAGGGTGTCGACGTCCGCTACTACACGGTCATCTACCAGGCGATCGACGAGATCGAGCAGGCGCTGAAGGGCATGCTCAAGCCGGAGTACGAGGAGGTCGAACTCGGCAGGGCGGAGGTCCGCGAGGTCTTCAAGTCCTCGAAGTTCGGCACCATCGCCGGTTGCCTCGTCACCTCGGGCGAGATCCGGCGCAACGCCAAGGCGCGTCTGCTCCGCGACGGCACCGTCGTGGCGGAGAACCTGCCGGTCAGCTCGCTGCGGCGGTTCAAGGACGACGTGGTCGAGGTTCGCGACGGGTACGAGTGCGGTCTGACGCTGGGCTCGTACAGCGACATCAAGGTCGACGACCAGATCGAGACCTACGAGCAGCGGGAAAAGCCCCGCGCGTGACGGCTGGTTTGGGGGAGGGGCGTGCTCACACTGCGCTCGCCCCTCCCCGCCGTCACGGTGTCCTTTGGGGGTCGAACCCCCAAACCCCCGCCAGGGGGCAAGCCCCCTGGACCCCCGCTGTGGTCGCGTTCGGCCTTCGAGGAGACATGTTCGTAGGCAGTTTGGAGCTCGACATCCTGCTCGGCGACGTCCATTCGCTGAAGCAGAAGCGATCCGTGGTCCGTCCGGTGCTCGCCGAGGTGCGCAAGCGGTTCTCGGTTTCGGTGGCCGAGGCCGGTCATCTCGACCTGCACCGCAGGACCCTGATCGGAGTGGCCGTGGTCGCCGCGGAGGGCACGCACGTGCGTGACGTGCTCGACTCGTGCGAGCGTTACGTCGCGGGCAGGCCGGAGTTCGAACTGCTCTCCGCGCACCGCAGGCTGCTCGGACCGGACGATTAGCACAGAAGTTTCCTGCAAGGAGAAAGACATGGCCGATCCGGCTCGGGCGCGCAAGCTCGCCAAGCGGATCTCGCAGATCGTGGCGTCCGCGATCGAACACGAAGTCAAGGACCCGCGGCTGAACTCAGTGACCATCACCGACACGAAGATCACCGCCGATTTGCACGACGCCACGGTGTACTACACGGTGCTGGGCGAAACCATCGACGCGAAGCCGGACCTCGCCGGCGCCGCGGCGGCACTGGAGTCCGCCCGCGGGGTGCTGCGGTCGAAGGTGGGGCAGGGCACCGGTGTCCGGTATACGCCCACGCTGACCTTCGTGGCCGATAGCATTCCCGAGGACGCGAAGCGCATCGAGGACCTCTTGGAGAAGGCTCGCGAGGCGGACGCGGAGGTGGCTCGGCGGGCGACGGGGGCGCGGCACGCCGGGGACGTCGACCCGTACAAGGCGCCTCGGGAAGAGGTCGACGATGACGAGTTCGCCGAAGGAGAGCACCGAGCCTGACCGGGTTTCCGGGCTCTCCCGCCGCGGCCTGCTGTTCGGCGGTGCCGCGGCACTGCTCGCCTCGGGCTGTTCGCCGGACACCACGCCGGTGGTGGGCCCGCCCGCGTCGTCGGCGCCGGTGGGCCCGACGCCGCTGAGCAGCCCGGTGACGGTGGAGCGCGTGCGGTCCAAAGCCCGCGGCAGAGACGTCGACCTCGTGCTCATCGCCCCGGAAGGCACGCCGACGACCGGGCTGCCGGTGTGCCTCGCGCTGCACGGCCGGGGCGCGAGCGCGCGTACGTTCCTCGAGCTGGGACTGCCCGAGGCGTTGAAGCAGATCGTCCACAGTGGAACGAAGCCGTTCGCGATCGCCGCGGTGGACGGGGACAACTACTGGGTGGACCTCGGTTCCGGCGACGATCCGCAGCGGATGCTGACCGAGGAGATGCCGGGCTGGATCGCCCAGCGCGGGTTGCGCCCGATCGCCGGGGCGCTGGGGATTTCGATGGGCGGCTTCGGCGCGTTGCGTTACGCCCGTGACCATCGCGAACTGAGCGCGGTCGCCGTGTGCAGCGCCGCGTTGTTCCTCAGCTGGCCCGATGCCCGCTCGCGCAAGGTGTTCGCCGACCAGCGGCAGTGGGAGGACAACGAGCCGCTGCTGCACACCGAGGGCCTGGTCGGCTCCCGCACCGGGGTGTGGTGCGGAACCGGGGATCCGTTCGTGACCGCGGACCGCAAGCTCATCAAGGCCGTTCAGCCGGCGGGCGGGAAGATCTCGGCCGGCGCGCACACCGACGACTACTGGCGCGAGGTCCTGCCCGACGCGCTGCGCTTCGTCGGCGAGCGCCTGTCCTGAGCCGGCGAAAATTTCCATCGCCGAAGGAAAAATCTTCGCACAAGCCCTGCAGGTAGCGGGGTTCTCGCGTTTCGTCGCGGAAACTCATGTCTCGCATTGCTGTCCTTTATGGACTCTGGTGTTGCCCAAGGGATTCTTCAGTTCGTTGAGTGCTATGAAGGACCCTCACGGCTTTCGGTGTTCCTGGCAGTGCGTGGCCAGAACGCGGGCATGTCGCGAACGCGTCGTTGGGGACGATCGGCGTCCCCTGCGCGTCGTTCAGGACACCCGCGCAGCGCCCAACGAAGCATCAGTCCTCGGGGAGCGGATGGGCCGCCTCGGCGCGGAACCCGTCGAGCAGCAGGCCGAGGCTACGCCGCCACCGCGGTGACCCGGTCGTCGCCGCGAACACCGTGCCGAGGTCTTCGAGCCGGAAATCGGCGCGCAGGGCGCCGGATTCCTGGGCGCGGGCGATGATCCGGCCCATCCGTTCCCCGATCGCGAGCTTGGTCGCGCCGAGTTCGGACTCGGTCCCGAAGGTGCGGACGCACACCTCGGTGAAACCCCGGTCGGCGACCTGCATCGCGATGGAACGTTCCAGGAAGAGCACGAAACCGTCCCAGGGATCGTCGGCGGCCAGTGCCTCCTCGGTGTGCGTGAGGGACGTCCGCAATGTCGGCAGGAAGGCGGCCTCGACGAGGGCGTCACGGGTGGGAAAGCGGTTGTACAGCGTGCCGATCGCCACGCCGGCGCGGCGGGCGATCTCCTCCAGTGGAGCGTCGAGCCCCTTGGTGCCAAAGGTTTCGCGGGCGGCGGTGACCAGCGCTTCCCGGTTGCGCCGGGCGTCCCGGCGCAACGGGCGCTGATCAGTGCTCACAGGGTCGAGTATAGCTAAGTTGAAAGCAGCCTCAACTTTGGCTACAGTGAGAACTTGAGGGGGGCCTCAAGTTCTGTGGCCGGGAGGCATCGTGAAGACAGTGGCGATTTTCGGGGCGGGGCCGGGTGCGGGGTTCGCGACGGCACGCCGGTTCGGTCGTGAAGGGTTCCGTGTCGCGCTGGTCGCGCGCAGCGGCGAGCGGGTGGCGGCGTTCGCGAAGGAACTGGCGGGGGAGGGGATCGAGGCCGAGGCCTTCACCGCCGACCTCGGCGATCTGGACACGCATACCCGGGTCGTGGACGCCGTCACCGAGCGGTTCGGGGGCATCGACGTCGCGGTGATCAACGGTTTTCTGCCCTACGAAGCCATTCGGCCGATCCTCGACCTGGACGTCGAGGCGATGCGGGACGTGCTGCGTGGCACGGTGCTCGCGCCGATGTCGCTGACCCGGCTGATCTTGCCGGGCCTGCGGGAAAAGGGTGACGGCGCGCTGCTCTACGGCCTCGGACTGTCCGCGAAGACGCCCGCACCGCCCCTCGCCGCTCCGGGCTCGGGGCAGGCGGGCCTGCGCAACTACATTCACAACCTGCACACCGTGCTCGCTCCCGAAGGCGTCTACGCCGGTGCGCTGACCATCGGCAAACTCGTCCAGGGCAGCGACGCGCAGGCGTTGTTCGACCGCAGTGTCGAGGCGCGCCACGGTTTCGACCCGGAACGCGTGGAGCCGGAGGAGCTGGCCGAACGGTACTGGGAGCTGTACACCCGGCGCGAGCGTGCCGAGATCACTGTCGGGGAGCTGGTTGCGTGACGCGGATCAGCCGAACTGGCCGGGCTGGTAGTTGCCCGCGGGCTGCTGCGTGATGACGTTCACGCGGTTGAACGCGTTGATGAGGGAGATGGTCGCCACCAGTGCGGCCAGCTGATCCTCGTCGTAGTGCTTGGCGGCGTGCGCCCACGCGTCGCCGGTGACTCCGCCTGCCGCGTCGGCGATGCGGGTGCCCTGCTCCGCCAGCTCCAGGGCGGCGCGTTCGGCCTCGGTGAACACCGTGGCCTCCCGCCAGGTCGCGACCAGGTTCAGGCGTGTCGGGGTCTCCCCGGCGCGCGTCGCCTCCTTGGTGTGTATGTCGACGCAGACCGCGCAGCCGTTGATCTGGCTCGCGCGCAGCGCCACCAGTTCCTCCGTCGCGCGGGGCAGTGCCGAGTCCGCTAGTGCCCTGCTCGCCGAGACGACGTGCTTGAGGAACTTGGCCGCGACCGGATTACCGTGGAAGTCGAGTCGGGCGTCCATGGTGTTCTTCCTTTCGTGTTCCGCCGTTACGTCCCACCGACGAGACAGCCCGCCAGGATGTGAGGGTCACATTCCGGCGGGCTGTCTCGTCGTACTGGTGACGGCAGCACGCGGCCAAGGAGCGAACTCATGAAGACACCAGGTGACCCCCGGCTCGATCCGAGCCTGAGCGCGATCATGAGCGAGCGGCGGCAGCTGATCAATCTCGCGTACCGGCTCCTCGGCTCGCTGGCCGACGCCGAGGACGTCGTGCAGGAGGCCTACACCCGCTGGTATGCCCTGTCCCGGCAGCAGCAGGAGGCCATCGCCTCGCCCGGTGCCTGGCTGATGAAGGTCGCCGGGCGCATCTGTCTGGACGTGCTCGGCTCGGCACGCGCGCGGCGCGAAAGCTATGTGGGCGAGTGGATCCCGGAGCCACTGCCCGATCATCGGGAGTGGAGCGAGGGGCGCGCCGACCCGGCCGACCGGGTCACCCTCGACGAGTCGGTCACCATGGCGTTCCTGGTCGTGCTCGAATCGATGACCCCGGCCGAACGGGTGGCGTTCGTCCTGCACGACGTCTTCCGGTACCCGTTCGCCGAAGTGGCCGAGATCGTCGGCCGGTCTCCGGCGGCGTGCCGTCAGCTGGCCTCCTCGGCCCGTCGCCGCATCAGTGCGTCCCAGGCTCCCGCTGCATCGGTGGCTTCGCGCGCCGACATCGTCAGGGAGTTCAAGAAGGCATGGGAGGCCAAGGACATCCCGGCGCTCATCGGTCTGCTCGACCCCGACGCCACCGGTATCGCCGACGGCGGCGGCCTGGTCAACGCCGCGCCTCACCCGATCGTGGGCGCCGAGCAGCTCGCGCGTTATCTGGTCACGATCAGCGGCGTGTTCGCCGGGCGGACGATCCTGGAACGCACGGTCAACGGCCAGCCCGGCCTGGTGATCCAGCAGGACGGCGTCACCTCGGCGGTGATCGCGCTCGGCATCGCGGACGGCCGGATCACGCATTTCTGGGCGGTCCGGAACCCGGAGAAGCTCCGGCCGTGGTGAGTCCTTTCACTTGCGCGGCAAGCCTTTCGGGTTCACCTCCGACGCCGCCACCGCCTCGTTCGTGAGGTTCCAGCGGTTGAGGACCTCCGCGTACTGGCCGTTGGCGATCTCGTGCTGCAGGGCCTTCTGCAACGCGTCGGCCAGTCCGTTGCCCTTCTTCGTCATCGCCGCGATGTCCGCGGGGATCTGCCCACCGCCGGAGACGGTGCCGACGATCTTGGCCTGCTTGTCCACCGCGACGTGGTAGGTGGCCGTCGGGTTCGGCCCGACGTAGACGTCGATCCGGCCGGACTTCAGCGCCAGGTAGTAGTCCGAAGTGGTCTGGTAGTACTGGAACTTCACGGGTTTCAGCCCGGCGGCCCTGTTCTGCTCGTCCCAGCGCAGCAGGATCTGCTCCTGGTTCGTCCCCGAGCTGACGCCGACGGTGAGCCCGGCGATGTCCTTCGGCTCACGCACGGTCAGGTCCTTGTCGGACCGGGCTTCGAAGGCGAGCGTGTCCCGCCGGTACGTCGCGAAGTCGTACTTGTCCTTGCGTTCCTCGGTCACCGTGACGTTGGAGAATCCGGCGGTGTACTGGCCGTTCTCCACCGAGAGGAACAGGTTCTCCCACGACGTCGGCTGCAGATCGAGCTTCAGCCCGAGGACGTCGGCGACGAGCTGGGCGATGTCGGGCTCGACACCGATGATCGTCTTGTCGTCGTCGGCACGGAAGGACAGCGGCGGTGTGCCGTTGCCGGTCGTGCCGACGACGAACGTGCCCCGCGCGCGGATGCCGGCGGGCACGAGGTTCGCGATCTCGTCCACCTTCCGCGCGCGGACCCGGTTCTGCTGCGCGGTGATGTTGATCCCGTTCGCGGCGGGCTGCGACGCGGTCTGAGGTGTCGCGTCACCGGCGTCGCAGGCCGTCAGGCTCAGGCCCAGCAACGTCGCGAACAGGACGGGACGCAGGAAGGTGCTTCTCACGCGGAACTCCTCGGTGAAGTGTCCTCAAAGGACTTTGTCGACGAAGGCGCGGGTGCGGTCGTGGCTCGGCTGGTCGAGTACCACCGCGGGCGGGCCCTGTTCGAGGATCCGGCCGCCGTCGAGGAAGACGACGGTGTCGGCGACCTCGCGGGCGAAACCGAGTTCGTGGGTGACGACGACCATCGTGGTCCCCGTGCCGGCGAGGTCCTTGATCACGGCAAGCACCTCGCCGACGAGTTCCGGGTCGAGCGCGGAGGTCGGTTCGTCGAACAGCAGCACGTCCGGTCGCAGCGCCAGCGCGCGGGCGATCGCGACCCGCTGCTGCTGGCCGCCGGACAGCCGCCGCGGGTATTCGTCCGTCTTGCCGGCGAGCCCGACCCTGGCGAGCAGTTCCCGTGCGAGCGCCTCAGCCTCCGCACGGGGCCGTCGTTGTGCGGAAATCGGGGCCTCGACGACGTTCTCCAGCGCGGTGAGATGCCCGAACAGGTTGAAGTTCTGGAACACGAACCCGATCCGCGTGCGCTGCTTGAGGATTTCGCGTTCCTTCAGCTCGTACAGCCGGTCGCCCGCGCGCCGGTAGCCCATCAGTTCGCCGCCGACGCTGATGAACCCGCGGTCGGCACGTTCGAGATGGTTGATCAGCCGCAGCAGCGTGGACTTCCCGGAGCCGGACGGTCCAAGAAGGACAGTCACCTCGCCGGGGCGGATCTGGAGGTCGATGCCGGTCAGGACTTCGTGTGTACCGTAGCTCTTGTGCACACCACGCACGTCCACCATGTGTTTCATCGTCGCGTACCCCGGGCGTAGTAGCGCTCCACGTAGTACTGCACGACCGAAAGCACGGTGGTGAGCGCGAGATACCACGCGGTCGCGACGAGCAGCAGCGGGATCACCCGGCCGTTGCGGGTGTAGATGACCTGGACCTGGTAGAACAGCTCGGGCAGCGCCATCACGTATACCACCGAAGTGCCCTTGACCATGCCGATGATCTCGTTCGCCGCGGTCGGCACGATCGAGCGCATCGCCTGGGGCAGAACGATCCGGCGGAACTGGCGCCCCGACGGGATTCCCAGTGCTGCCGCGGCTTCGCGCTGTCCCGCGTCCACGGCGAGGAACCCGGCGCGCACGATCTCCCCGGCGTACGCGGCCTGGTGCAGCGCGAGGCCCAATCCGGCGGCGAGGAACGGCGGGATCAGGCTCATCGTGTCGAACGAGACGAATGATGGTCCAAAAGGGACACCGAAGGAAAGCTTGTTGTAGAGGATCGCCAGGTTGTACCAGAACAGCAGCTGCAGGATCAGCGGTACCGAGCGGAAGACCCAGGTGTAGGCCCAGCTGACCGCGCGCAGCAGCGGGTTGCCGGAGACGCGCATGAGCGCCAGCACGGTGCCCAACAGGAATCCCGTGACCACACCGAAGCACGTGAGTTCCAACGTGAGCAGAACAGCCGAGAGCACGGATTTCTGGAAGACGTAGGAGGCGAAGGTCGGCCAGTCCCACGCCTTGTTGGTGACGAGGGCGTGCCCGGCCATCGCCACCAGGACGGCCACGACGACCGCGGCCACCCACGTCCACGGGTGCCGGGCGGGGACGATCTTCAGCGACGCCTCCGGCGCGGGCTCCGGGCGGGCGAGGTCGGCGGGCCGCGCGCCGACGTCGCTGGTCATGCCCCGACCGCTCTCGCCGGGACCGCGGACGGCAGGATTCTGCTGAACGGCAACGGTTTTTCCCTTGGTGGCGCGGAAACGTCGAAATGCGCGGTGTAGCCCGACGCGAGATAGAGTTCCCTGGCTTCCGGCTGGTTCGGGCCGGTGGTCAGGTACACCCGCCGATAGCCCCGACGTTCCGCCTCGGCCTCCAGTTCCGCCACGACGCGCCGGGCCAGCCCCGACCGCCGGTGCGCCCGGTGTGTCCAGATCCGCTTGAGTTCGGCGGTTTCGGGGTCGTAGCGCTGGAACGCGCCGCCCGCGACCGCGTGCCCGGCCCGCACCAGCAACAGCAAACCGCCGTCGGGCGGGGAAAACCGCTCGACGGGGTATTCCCGCAGCTCGTGGTGGACGTCCGCGAGCACCCGGTGATAGCGGCTCGAGTACTCACGGGCGAGATCGGCGAGCAACGGCTTGACCCGCGGATCGGTCTGCCGTACCCACACCGATTCGGGCGGGGGACCGGAAATGGGCATGACGGCACCTGTCTGGAATGGGGAGGCATCAGGAAAACCACGGCGGGACAACGCTTTCTCGCCGACGGTTTCGACCTTAGGAACCCGCGTGGACCGGGGTCAACGCTCGCCGCCCTGGTTCCAGATCGTGGAAGCACGCCTTCGCTCGCTGGACAACGGCACGCAAGCGGCCATCGCGAACGCGGCCGCGCCACCAGTGATCATCACCGTACGCACCGAACTCGCGTCCACGACCATCCCGCCGGCGAGCGCGCCGAGCGAGAACGTCGCCTGGAACGAGGAGGTGAACAGTACCGACGCCGCCTCCGGGCTCCGCGGCGCGGCGTGGGCGAACCACGTCTGCGAACACACCGGCACCGCGCCGTACGCGAGTCCCCAGACGACGAGCAACGCCGCCGCGCCGAACACCGAGCCACCGGCGAACGGGAGAGCCGTCGTCGCGCAGGCGATCATCACCGCACTGACCGCGAACGTGGCCTTGGGATGCCGGGCCACCGCGGCGCCCGCGACGAAGTTGCCGGTGATCCCGGCGAGCCCGTAGCCGAACAACAGCACGGTGATCAGTGCCGGACCGGCGTGCGTGACCTGTTCGAGCAGCGGCGTCACGTAGGTGTAGGTGCCGAAGTGGGCGAGCACGATCAGGACGGTCACCAGCAGCGCCCAGCGGACCGCGCGGCTGCGCAGCATGCCGCCGAGCACGTCGAGCCGCGTCGCCCGCTCGGAAGGAAGGGCCGGGACGAACACCGCCAGTGCGGCGAGCACCCCGAGCGTCAGCGCGCCCATGACGGCGAACGCGGCCCGCCAGCCCCACTGCGCGCCGATGAACGTGCCCGCGGGGACGCCGATCACCGACCCCAGCGGTACGGCCGAGAAGATCACCGCGGTCGCCCGCGCCACCCGCGCCCGGGGCACGAGGCGTTCGGCGAGGCCCGCCGCGATCGACCAGAAGGCACCGATCACGATCCCGACCAGCACCCGGGACACCATCAGCACCGGATAGTTCGGCGCGACGGCGGCCAGGAAGTCGGCGATCGTCAGCACCAGCATCAGCACGCCGAGCATGAACCGCCGGTCGAGCCGCGCGGTCGCGACGGTGACGACGGGGGCGGCGATCGCGGCAAGAATGCCGGGCGTGGTCATCATCAACCCCGCGGTGCCGTCGGAGAGGCCGAAGGTGGAACCGATCGGGGTCAGCAGGCCGATCGGCAGGATTTCGGTGGTGACGATCGAAAAGATCCCGAGCGTCACCGCGACCACGGCGAGCCGGCCGGTCAGCGGTGCGCGGGTTTCGACGACGGCGGAAGGCGTTGTGCGTACGGACATGGCGGCAAGTCCAGCACCGGCGGGAGTGCCCGGTCTGGCGAATTCGCGACACCTCGGTGGCGCGCGAGGGTGACGTCGGTTTCCCGCCAGTGTCCTCTTAGGACACCGGCTTCGCGGCGACCACGAGGTCGCGCACGATCGCCTGGTCCACCCGGTGCGAGAACTCGTCGTACGGCCCGCCCTCGCGGACGTCCAGCCCGGCCCGGCCGAGCACCGCGACCAGGTCCTCGCGCGGGAGAACCATGGTGTTCCAGGAAATCCCGATCGCCCCGCCGGGCCGCAGCACGCGAGTCCACACGGGAATCGCGGCGGCGAGCAGATCACGCGGGCTGCGTGCGAGCGACGCGTCCTGCGTGCGATGGCTACCGTGCTGGACGCCGTACGGCGCGTCGGTGACGATCACGTCGACCGAGCCGGGCTTCACCAGTTCGTCGGTGGTGAGCGTGTCGGCGTTGTAGTACGTCAGCTGTCGCGTCTCGCCCGCCTTGTACTGCTCCTTGCTGAACGCGTACTCGATGTCGAGCCTGCGTCCCAGCCGTGTTTTGTTGCGCCGCAGCAGGCCCGATTCGGCGCTGTGCTTGACCCGCTTGGTACGCAGCCACGTCTTGATGAACTGCTCGTAGGCCTCGAAGTCCTTGCCGTCGACGTCGAGCCCGGTCGCGTCGAAGCCGTACATCATCGCCTGGTTCAGCGTCGTGCCGCGCCCGCACAGCGGGTCGAGCAGGCGCACCGGCTTGCCGAGCCACGACGTCGGCTTCGCGGTGGCCAGCAGCGTGGCGTTGAGCAGCAGTTTCGTGAACTGCTCGTTCGTCTTGCCCGCGTACTTCTGGATCGTCAGCAGATCCGAGTCCGTCGTCGCGAGCGGGCGCACGGTGACCGGGCGCAGCACGCCGTCGCCGAGCTCGAACAGCGCGTAGAGCGAGGACAGGTTCGACAGCAGGGCCAGGTCCCGCTCGCCCAACGCGGTCGAGGTGGCGAAGCGCACATAGCCGACGCCGCCGAGTTCGACCTCCTCGATCCCGGACAGCTCGACGCTCAGCGCGTCGCCGAAGACCGCCAGCTCGGCGCGCAGCAGCGCGGGGGAGGAGGCGGCGTAGACCCGGTTGGCCGACGGGTGGACCAGAATCACGTACTCGGACATCCCGCAGAGCGTAGCGTGACGCACTGTGACAGCTACTTTGGCGCAGGACATCCAGGAAGCGGCCGCGCTGCTGGCCACCGCCACCGACGTGACCCTGCTCGGGCACGTCCGCCCGGACGCCGACGCGCTCGGCAGCGCACTGGCCCTCGGCCGCGTACTGCACCAGCGCGGCGCGAGCGTCCGCGTCTCGTTCGCAGAACCGGCCGAGCCACCGGAAACCCTTCGCTGGCTGGACGTCGACGGCCTGCTCACCCCACCCGGCGAGCTGCCCGTGTCCGAACGGCTGCTGGTGGCGCTGGACACGCCGACGCTGGGGCGGCTCGGTTCGCTTGCCTCGCGGGTGGCGACCACCCGGCAGATCGGCGGCGACGTGCTGGTGATCGACCATCACGCGACGAATGCCTACTACGGCACCCGGCACGTCGTCGACGACACGGCCGAAGCCACCGCGGTGCTCGTCTTCCGGATCCTCTGCGAAATGGGCCTCGAACTCGACGAGCCGACCGCTCGCGCCCTGTACGCCGGGCTGGTCACCGACACGAGCGGCTTCCGCCGCGCCCGCCCGGACACGCACCGGATGGCCGCGCGGCTGCTCGAAGCCGGGGTGAATCCCGAGCAGGTGGCGCGGCGCATCGTCGACGATCACCCGTTCGCGTGGCTGCCGATGCTGTCCTCGGTGCTTGCCGGCGCGCGGCTCGAACCTGAAGCCGCGCAAGGGCTCGGGTTCGTGCACGCCGTGGTGCGTCTCGACGCCGCGAAGACCGTGCGGCCCGAGGAGGTCGAGTCCGTGATCGACGTCGTGCGGGCCACCAGCGAGGCCGGGGTCGCCGCGGTGCTCAAGGAGGCCGCGCCGCTGGACCACGGCTCCCGCTGGCAGGTTTCGCTGCGCTCGACCGGCGGCATGGACGTCTCCGCGGCGGCTGCCGAATTCGGCGGCGGCGGACATCGGATGGCCGCGGGCTGCACGGTGGAAGGCGCGGCCGAGGAGGTCATCGACGGCCTCCGCGCCGCTCTCTCCCGCGCCCCACTGCTGCGCTGAGCCGTTCCGCTCCACTGTGGACGGACGTTCCGTGAATGCCACATTGAGGGACTCAGAGTCCGTCAATGTGGCATTCACGGAACGCCGAAGGAATGAACGGAAGATTCAGGACGCTCTGAGCGCCCCCGAATAGACAGCCTACGGGGTAGGGGTGACGGAAAGCGCGTGGCGCGGTCGCCGAGGGACGCCCTTGGTGCGTTGAGTGCGACGGGGGCGTCCCTCGGTGCGGTCAGTGCACCCGGGGCGTCCCTCGGTGCGCGCGTCGGAATCCGGCCTGGGAAGTTCCCGCTTCCCGCAGGGCGGAATTGTCGGGGGCGGTCGTTACGCTCGGCGCGTGCCGAACGATTCCGAACTGGACACCGAGGCCGGGGCCGAAACCGAGCGGATCCCCGCCAAGCGGGTACTGGGCCTCGCCGTGCCCGCGTTGGGGGTGCTCGCCGCCGAGCCGCTGTACGTACTGGTCGACACCGCGGTCGTCGGCCACCTCGGCGCGCTGCCGCTGGCCGGGCTCGCCGTCGCCGGGGTCGTCCTCGCACAGGTGTCCACGCAGCTCACGTTCCTGTCGTACGGCACGACGTCCCGCACCGCGCGGCTGCACGGCGCGGGCAGGCGCGCGGACGCCGTCCGCGAGGGTGTGCAGGCCACCTGGCTCGCCGTGCTCGTCGGGCTGGTCCTGCTGGTCGCCGGTCAAGTGCTGGCCGGGCCGGTGGCGCGAGTGCTCACCGGCAACGACGAGATCGCCGCCGCGGCGGTGTCCTGGCTGCGCATCGCCCTGTTCGGCGCCCCGCTGATCCTCATCACGATGGCGGGCAACGGCTGGATGCGTGGGGTCCAGGACGCGACGAGACCGCTGCGCTACGTCTTGGCGGGCAACGGGATCTCGGCGGTGCTGTGCCCCGTGCTGGTGTATGTCGCGGGGTGGGGCCTCGAGGGTTCCGCGATCGCGAACGTCGTCGCGCAGGTGATCTCGGCCGGGTTGTTCGTCGCCGCGCTGGTGCGGGAGCGGGTCTCGCTGCGTCCGGAGTTCGGGGTCATGCGGGCTCAGCTGGGCCTCGGCCGGGACCTCGTGCTGCGCAGCCTCGCGTTTCAGGCGTGCTTCGTCTCCGCGGCCGCCGTCGCGGCGCGGACGTCGGCGGAGGCGGTGGGCGCGCACCAGGTCGTGCTCCAGCTCTGGACGTTCCTCTCCCTCGTGCTCGACTCGCTGGCCATCGCCGCGCAGTCGCTGATCGGGGCCGCGCTCGGGGCGGGCGTGGCGCGTCAGGCCCGGGGTGTCGCCGGGCAGATCACCGGGTACGGGCTGGTGTTCGGCTGCGTGCTCGGCGTGGTGTTCGCGGGGCTGTCCGGCCTGCTGCCGCACGCCTTCACGACGGACCCGGGTGTGCTCGGCGAGATCCCGCACGCGTGGTGGTTCTTCGTGGCGCTGCAACCGATCGCCGGAGTGGTGTTCGCCCTCGACGGGGTCCTGCTCGGTGCCGGCGACGCGGCCTTCCTGCGCACCGCGACGCTGCTCAGCGCGGCGCTCGGGTTCCTCCCGATGGTGTGGGCGTCGCTCGCCTTCGGCTGGGGGCTGACCGGGATCTGGGCGGGCCTGTCCGCGTTCATGGTGCTGCGGCTCGTGTCGCTGCTGTACCGCTGGCGCTCCGGCCACTGGGCCGTCACCGGCGCCACCCGCCCCGCCTGACCCCGTTCCCGCCGCGAGTCCCACGTTCGCGCGCCCGGGTTCCGCGCTGACGCGGGCAGCGCCGTGGCCGCCCGCCCCGGGGCCGCCCACGTCGCGAACGCTCCGTTCGGGACGTTCAACGTCGGCAACGCGTCGTTCGCGACGTGTCGAGCCCCGCCACCCGCGAATCCCCGCCCCGGCACCCACCGGGCAGGTGTGGCGAGAGAGCGAACTCGCGTGCCTGAACGGCGGACTCGCGTGATCAGACGGAGAACTCGCGTGATTGGACGGAGAAGTCGTTGTGGAGAGCGCAACTGACCGCACTGTGTGGGCAAAGACACCCGGGTAACGGCTAGGTTTCGGCGTTGCTTAGGCGATACAACTGATACGGCGGCAACGGGGACGCCCTGTCCGTACCGAACCCTGGGAGGAACCCGTGTCGCCCGCCACCGGCCGAGTCACCGCCACGAGCCGGGCCTGGTTCATCTGGGTGGCCGCCGTCACCGTCTACCTGCTCGCGGTCTTCCACCGCACCTCCTTCGGCGTGGCCGGGCTGCAGGCCGCCGAACGCTTCGGCGTCGGCGCGGCCGCGCTGGGCACTTTCACCGTCCTCCAGGTCGGCGTCTACGCGGCGATGCAGATCCCCACCGGCGTGCTCGTCGACCGCTACGGCCCGCGCCGGATCCTCATCGCCGCCCTGCTCTTCCTCGGCCTCGGCCAGGTCCTGCTCGGCATCGCCCAGTCCTACGCGCTCGGCCTCGTGGCCCGCGGGATCCTCGGATTCGGCGACGCGCTCACCTTCGTCAGCGTGCTGCGGCTGGTCGCGGCGCACTTCCCCGGTCGCCAGTACGCCGTCCTGACCTCGCTCACCGGCGCGGTCGGCTACGTCGGGAACCTCGCCGCCACCGTCCCGCTGACACTCCTGCTCGAAGGACCCGGCTGGGTGCCGACGTTCCTCACCGTCGGGCTCGTCACCGTCGCCTACGCCGCGGTGGTCGTCCTGCGGGTGCGCGACGTTCCGCACGGCGAGCCCGAACCCGTCCGCGAACGGGTGCACCCCAAGGCATTGGGCCGTCAGGTGATCCGCGCGTGGAAGGTGCCGGGGACGCGGCTCGGCTTCTGGGTGCACTTCACCACCATGTTCGCGCCGAACGTACTGACGTTGTTGTGGGGCATGCCCTTCTTGGTCCAGGGACAGGGCATGCCGAAGTCCTCGGCGAGCGCGCTGCTGACGGTGTTCGTCTTCGGCTCGATGATCGGCGGTCCGCTGGTCGGCGGGATCATCGGGCGGCACCCGTCGCTGCGGATGCCGCTCGTGGGCGGATACCTCGGCGGCGCCACGCTGGTGTGGGCGGTGCTGCTCGGCTGGGGCGGCCCGCTCCCGACGGCCGTGCTGGTGCCCGCGTTCGCCTTCCTCGCGCTCGGTGGTCCGGCGTCGATGATCGGCTTCGCCCTCGCCCGTGACTACAACCCGCTCGAACGCGTCGGCACCGCGACCGGTGTCGTCAACGTCGGCGGTTTCGTCGCCACCACGCTCGCGGCGCTGTCCATCGGCGTCCTGCTGCAGTGGACCGGCGGGAACTTCCGCGTCGCGCTGCTGGCGGTCGTCGCGTTCCTGATGCTCGGCACCTCGCGCATGCTGGTGTGGTGGCGCCGCACCCGCGCGCACCTGTTCGCCGCCGAAGCCCGCGGCGAGACCGTGCCGGTCCGCATCCGCAGGCGCCGCTGGGACGCCGAACCGGCCGAAACCCCTGTGGCGGCCGCAAGTTGATCACCGGCGCCTCCGGACGGCGAAACCCCGCTCGATAGGGTTCGCCCCGTGTCACGCCCCAAACAGTCCCGCCCCGCCCCGCCGCCCGGTCTGCTCATCGTCGACAAGCCCGCCGGGATGACCTCGCACGACGTCGTCGCCCGCGCCCGCCGCATCATGGGCACTCGCAAGGTCGGCCACGCGGGCACGCTCGACCCGATGGCCACCGGCGTCCTCGTCCTCGGCATCGAACGGGCCACCAAACTGCTGGGCCACCTCGCGCTGGACCGCAAGACCTACCTCGCGACGCTCTCGCTGGGCCGGTCCACCACCACCGACGACGCCGAGGGCGAGATCCTCGCCGACGCCGACCCCGCCGCCCTCGCGAAGATCACCGACGAGGACATCGCCGCCGGGATCGCGAAGCTCACCGGCGACATCCAGCAGGTCCCGAGCGCGGTCTCCGCGGTCAAGATCGACGGCAAACGCGCCTACGCCAGGGTCCGCGCGGGCGAGGAGGTCGTGCTGCCGCCGCGTCCGGTGTCCGTCTACCGCTTCGACCTCCTGGCCACCCGCCGCGAAGAGGACCGGATCGAACTGGACGCGGTCGTCGAATGCTCGTCCGGCACCTACGTCCGCGCGCTCGCCCGCGACCTCGGCGCCGGGCTCGGCGCCGGCGGCCACCTCCAGGCACTGCGGCGCACCACGGTCGGCCCGTTCACCCTGGCCAAAGCACGGACGCTCGATCAACTGGAGGACAAGCCCGAACTCTCGCTCGATCTCGACGCCGCCGTCGCCGCGGCCTTCCCGCGCCGCGATCTCGACGCCGCCACCGCCCGCGCGATCCGGCACGGGCAGCGCATCCCGGCCGCCGGGATCAAGGGCACTTACGGCCTCTTCGCCCCGGACGGCCGGGTGCTCGCGCTGGCCGCCGACGAGGAGGGCGTGGCCCGTTCGGTGGTCGTGCTGCTGCCCGCATAGGGTGGGGCACGGCGAAAGACAACGGCTGTGGGAGAGAAGGCGAAAGTGCAGCGTTGGCGTGGTCTGGGGGACCTTCCCGGCAGCTGGGGCCGGTGCGTGATCACCATCGGCATCTTCGACGGCGTGCATCGCGGGCACCAGGAGCTGATCAAGCGGACGGTGCGCGCGGCCGCCGAACTGAACGTGCCGAGCGTGGTGCTGACCTTCGACCCGCACCCGTCCGAGGTACTGCGCCCCGGGAGCCATCCCGCGCAGCTGACTTCGTTGCGGCGCAAGGCGGAACTCATCGAGGGTCTCGGCGTCGACGTGTTCGCGGTGCTGCCGTTCACCCTCGAGCTGTCCCGGCTCCCGCCGCACGAGTTCGTGCACGAGATCCTGGTCGACCGGCTGCACGTGGCCGAGGTGTTCGTGGGGGAGAACTTCACCTTCGGCGCCAAGGCCGCCGGGGACATCGCCCTGCTGCGCACGCTCGGCAAGCGGTTCGGGTTCGTCGCCTACGGCGCCGAACTGCAGGGCCGCTCACTGTCCGAGAAGGACAAAGCGGCCAGCCAGATCACGTTCTCCTCGACCTACGTCCGGTCCTGCATCGACGCCGGTGACGTGGTCGCCGCCGCCGAGGCGCTGGGCAGGCCGCACCGTCTCGAAGGGATAGTGGTCCGCGGCGACGGCCGGGGCCACGATCTCGGCTACCCGACGGCGAACCTGTCCACCCCGCGCTTCGCGGCCGTTCCCGCCGACGGTGTCTACAGTGCCTGGTTCACCCGATCGTCCGAACCGGACCGGAAGCTGGCCGCCGCCGTGTCGGTCGGCACCAACCCGACCTTCTCCGGCCGGGAGCGCACGGTCGAGGCCTTCGTGCTCGACCTCGAAGAGGACTTCTACGGCCAGCACGTGGCGCTGGACTTCGTCACCCGGCTTCGCGACCAGGTCCGGTTCTCCCGCTCCGAGGATCTGGTGAAGCAGATCGACGACGACGTGGTCCGCACCAGGGAAGCACTGCGGTCCGAAAGCTGATCGTCCCCCGGTCGGGCCAGCCGGGGTGATGAAACGTCTGTTTCGCCCTCACCGGCGGCCCCGGGGTGGCAAGATGCTCACGGCGGTGCGAGAGCGACGAAATAGCGGGCTAACGGGAGCGGAACTGGTGGAGGACCACAAGATCGTCCAGCGGAACATCGCGCTGCAGCGCGAGTGGTACGGGGAACCACTCGGCGATCGGGTACGCCGCCTGGTGGTCGCCTTCGACGTCTCGCAGGCCTTCCTCGCCGAGGTGCTCGGTATCAGCGCCCCGATGCTCAGCCAGGTGATGAGCGGCCGCCGCGCCAAGATCGGGAACCCGGTCGTGCTCGCGCGGATGATCATGCTGGAACGCAAGACCCTGGTGCCCGACGTCGCCGCGGGCAACCGCGAGGCGATCCTCGCCGCGCTGGAGGACGTCCGCGACGCCCGCCCGACCGTCGGCCGGGACAACCTGCCGGTCGGCACCGCCGACGACCGGGCCGTGCTCGCCGCGCTGCGCGACATCGCCGAGGACGAGGACCTCGGCGAGGCCGCCAAACGGCTCGGCGACGACTTCCCCGCGCTGGCCGATCTGCTGCGCCGCGCCGGAGCGCACACCTAGCCCGTGCACGTGTTCAGCGCGCTGGTGCCGCCCGCGGACGTCGTCGACGCGCTCGCGGCGGAGCTGGGGGAGCGCGGGGACAACCGGCTGCGCTGGTCCTCGCAGGAGGACTGGCACGTCACACTGGGTTTCTACGGCCACGCCGACGCGGCCGAACGCGCCGGGTGGCTCCGGGAAAGGCTCGCCGGACGGCCCGCGATCGACGTCCGGCTGGAAAATGCCGGGACGTTCCCCGGCGTCCTGTGGTTGACTGTCGCCGGTGAGGGGCTGACGGCGCTGGCGCTGGCGGCCGGGGCGGACGCCGAGACGCGGCCGTACCGGGCGCATCTGACGCTGGCCCGCTTCCCCCGGGAGGAACCGGAGCTCGCCCGGCTGTGGAAGACACGGCTGTCCCGCTTCTCGAGCCGCGCCTGGACGGCCACCGAGGTGGCCCTGATGCGCAGCGAGCGGACCCCGGACGGGTCACGCTATCGAGTGACGGACCGGTTCCCGCTGGAGCGCGCCTGAGGGCCGCGATCACGCTGCTGGTAGCCTTGACAATCGGGTCCGGCTGCAGTCCGTGGCGGCCGTGACCGTCTCACCCGGCGTCGATCACGTCCGGGCCGCACGGCACTGACACAACCAAGGAGCACCACCAGTGGCACTGTCCACCGAAGAGAAGAAGTCGATCCTGGCCGAGTACGGCGTGCACGACTCGGACACCGGATCCCCCGAGGCCCAGGTCGCGCTGCTGACCAAGCGCATCATCGGCCTCACCGAGCACCTCAAGGAGCACAAGCACGACCACCACTCGCGTCGTGGCCTCCTGCTGCTCGTCGGCCGCCGTCGTCGGCTGCTGAACTACGTCAACAAGGTGGACGTCGAGCGTTACCGTGCGCTGATCCAGCGTCTCGGCCTGCGCCGATAGCGTGAAACCGGGGGGAGTGGCCACGGCCGCTCCCCCCGGTCGCATAAGCAGTAAGAAGAGAACCGGCGCGAGCGCGCACGAGGAATCCGTCCGCCGGTCCTCGGTAGTGGTTCCCGGGAAACGGTTCCCGGGGGCTTCGATCGAAGACCGGCCTCACTCCTCGAGCGTCCTCAGGCGAAACGGGTCCCAGGATGGGAGACTCGCGCCGTTGCATGAGGAACTAAAGAGGAGATACACCCTATGACCGACTCCACCGGAGTCACCGTGCACGAAACCGAAGCCGTGCTCGACAACGGCCGTTTCGGCACCCGCACCGTCCGCTTCGAGACCGGCCGCCTGGCCAAGCAGGCCGCCGGTGCCGTGGTCGCGTACCTCGACGAAGAGACCATGCTGCTCTCGGCGACCACCGCGTCGAAGCACCCGAAGGAGCACTTCGACTTCTTCCCGCTGACCGTGGACGTCGAGGAGCGCATGTACGCCGCGGGCCGCATCCCCGGCGCGTTCTTCCGCCGCGAGGGCCGCCCGTCGACCGACGCGATCCTCACCGCCCGCCTGATCGACCGCCCGCTGCGCCCGTCGTTCACCGACGGCCTCCGCAACGAGATCCAGGTCGTCATCACCGTCCAGAGCCTCAACCCGGACGACCCGTACGACGTGCTGGCCATCAACGCCGCCTCGGCGTCGACCCAGATCGCCGGGCTCCCGTTCTCCGGCCCGATCGGCGGCGTCCGCGTCGCGCTGATCGAGGACCAGTGGGTCGGGTTCCCGACCTGGCAGCAGCTGGAGAAGGCCACCTTCAACATGGTCGTCGCCGGCCGCATCGTGGGTGACGACGTCGCGATCATGATGGTCGAGGCCGAGGGCACCGAGCACACGCTGGACCTGGTCGCCGCCGGCGCCAAGGGCCCGAACGAGGTCACCGTGGCCGAGGGCCTCGAGGCCGCGAAGCCGTTCATCAAGGCGCTGTGCGAGGCGCAGCAGCGTCTCGCCGAGGTCGCCGCGAAGCCGACCGGCGAGTTCCCGGTCTACCCGGCCTACGAGCAGGACGTCTACGACGCGGTCGCCGCGATCGCGACCGACGACCTGGCCGCCGCGCTGCAGATCGCGGGCAAGCAGGACCGCGACCACGCGACCGACGAGGTCAAGGCCGCGGTGCTGGAGAAGATCGGCCTCGGCGAGGGCGAAGCCTTCCACGGCCGTGACAAGGAGGTCGGCGGCGCGTTCAAGGCGCTGTCGAAGAAGATCATGCGCAAGCGGGTCCTCACCGACAAGATCCGCATGGACGGCCGCGGCCTCACCGACATCCGGTCGCTCTCGGCCGAGGTCGCCGTGGTCCCGCGGGCGCACGGCTCGGCGCTGTTCGAGCGCGGCGAGACCCAGATCCTGGGCATCACCACGCTGAACATGCTGCGCATGGAGCAGCAGATCGACTCGCTCTCCCCGGAGACGACGAAGCGCTACCTGCACCACTACAACTTCCCGCCGTTCTCCACCGGCGAGACCGGCCGCGTCGGTTCGCCGAAGCGGCGCGAGATCGGCCACGGCATGCTCGCCGAGCGCGCCCTGGTCCCGGTCCTGCCGAAGCGGGACGAGTTCCCGTACGCGATCCGCCAGGTCTCCGAGGCACTGGGCTCCAACGGCTCCACCTCGATGGGCTCGGTCTGCGCGTCCACCATGGGCCTGTTCAACGCCGGTGTGCCGCTGAAGGCGCCGGTCGCGGGCATCGCGATGGGCCTGATCTCCGACGAGGTCGACGGCGAGACCCGCTACGTCGCGCTGACCGACATCCTCGGTGCCGAGGACGCCATGGGCGACATGGACTTCAAGGTCGCCGGCACCAAGGACCTGATCACCGCGCTGCAGCTGGACACCAAGCTCGACGGCATCCCGTCCGAGGTGCTCGCCGCCGCGCTGAACCAGGCGAAGGACGCGCGGCTCACCATCCTGGAGGTCATCGCCGAGGCGATCGACGGCCCGGACGAGATGAGCCCGTACGCCCCGCGCGTCACCAGCGTGAAGATCCCGGTCGACAAGATCGGCGAGGTCATCGGGCCGAAGGGCAAGATGATCAACTCGATCACCGAGGAGACCGGCGCCGACATCTCCATCGAGGACGACGGCACGATCTACGTGGGCGCGGCCGACGGCCCGTCGGCGGAGGCGGCGATCGACAAGATCAACGCCATCGCCAACCCGCAGCTGCCCAAGGTCGGGGAGCGCTTCCTCGGCACCGTGGTGAAGACCGCCGCATTCGGCGCGTTCGTCTCGCTGCTGCCGGGCAAGGACGGCCTGGTGCACATCTCGAAGCTGGGCAACGGCAAGCGGATCGCCAAGGTCGAGGACGTGGTCAACGTGGGCGACAAGCTCCGCGTCGAGATCGCCGACATCGACAACCGCGGCAAGATCAGCCTGATCGTGGTCAAGGACGAGGACGCCGCCAAGCCCGCCGAGGGTGACGCGCCCGCCGCCGACGCCGAGAAGGCCGACGCGTAGCAGTCCCGTTTCGCAGGAGCAGTGGTCCGTGAAGGCCTCCTTACCGGCGCTCAACGCCGTAAGGAGGCCTTCACGGCACGTTGAGTAAGGATCCGATGGCACGGCAGGTTTCCGGGCACGAGCAGCCCGTCGGCAGTACCCGTACGCTGGAGTCCACTCCGGACGGTGCGGTGGTCAAGCGGAGCGTGCTCCCCGGCGGCCTGCGGGTCATCACCGAGCACGTCCCGGCGTCGCGCTCGGCCACGGTCGGGCTGTGGGTCGGCATCGGCTCCCGCGACGAGCCGATCGCGGTGGCGGGCGCCGCGCACTACCTGGAACACCTGCTGTTCAAGGGAACCGCGAACCGCGACGCCACCGCGATAGCCGAGGAGATCGACGCCGTCGGCGGCGAGTTCAACGCCTTCACCGCCAAGGAACACACCTGCTACTACGCGCAGGTGCTCGACGCGGACCTCCCGGTCGCCATGGACCTGGTCACCGACGTCGTGTTCGAGGCGCTGTGCGCGGACAGCGACGTCGAGACCGAGCGCAGCGTCGTGCTGGAGGAGATCTCCATGCGCGACGACGATCCCGAGGACCTGCTGCACGAGACGTTCGTCGGCGCGATCCTCGGCGATCACCCGCTGGGACGTCCGGTGCTCGGCACCGAGAAATCCATCATCGAGATGTCCGCGTCGGCGCTGCGCGGGTTCTACAAGCGCCGCTACACCCTGCCGCGGATGGTGCTCGCGGTCGCCGGGAACATCGAGCACGCGCAGGTGCTTCGCTTGGTACGCAAGGCTTTGCGCGACAGGCTGAACGGCGCCGGGACGCCCGTCGCGCCGCGTGCCGGGAAGGCCCGCGTCCGCACCGCGCGGAAGCTCGCCCTGCACACCGACGACACCGAGCAGGCCCACGTGATGCTCGGCCTGCACTCGCTGTCGAGGCACGACGAACGCCGCTTCGCGCTGTCGGTGCTCAACGCCGCGCTCGGTGGCGGGATGAGTTCGCGGCTGTTCCAGGAGGTCCGCGAGAAGCGCGGGCTGGCGTACCAGGTGTACTCCTCGGTCGCGAGCTACGCCGACACCGGCCACATGGCCGTGTACGCCGGTTGCCAGCCGGAGCGGCTCGGCGAGGTCGCCGGGGTGATCCGCGAGGTGCTCGACCAGGTCGCGCTGAACGGCCTGTCCGACGCCGAGGTCAAGCGCGCCAAGGGACAGCTGCGCGGCGGGATCGTGCTCGGGCTGGAGGACACCAGCTCGCGGATGTCCCGCATCGGCAAGAACGAACTGAACTACGGCCAGTACCTCGGTGTGGACGACACGGTCGCCCGGATCGACGCCGTCACCACCGAGGACGTGTGTGCGCTCGCTCGCACTCTGCTGCGCCGCCCCGGCGGGGTGTCGGCGGCCGCGGTCGTCGGCCCGTACGCTCACGCCGACGACCTGCCCGACGATCTGCACGAGGTGATCGCATCATGACCGGAACTCCGATTCGCGTGGGCGTGCTCGGCGCCCGTGGCCGGATGGGTGCCGAGGTGGTCAGCGCCGCCGAAGCCGCGCCGGACATGGAGGTCGTCGCGGCCGTCGACGCCGGGGACGATCTGGCGGCGCTCACCGGGGCACAGGTCGTCGTCGACTTCACCCATCCCGACGCGGTGATGGACAACCTGCGTTTCCTTGTGGAGCACGACATCCACGCCGTCGTCGGCACCACCGGGTTCTCGTCCGGCCGGATCGCCCAGGTGCGCAGCTGGCTGAAGGACAAGCCGTCGCTGGGCGTGCTGATCGCGCCGAACTTCGCCCTCGGCGCGGTGCTGGCGATGCGCTTCGCCGAGCAGGCCGCGAAGTACTACGACTCCGCCGAAGTCATCGAGCTGCACCACAACCGCAAGGCCGACGCGCCGTCCGGCACCGCGACGCACACCGCGCAGCTGATCGGCAAGGCCCGCGTCCAGGCGGGGATCACCCCCGGCGAGGACGCGACGACGTCCGAAGTGGACGGTGCGCGTGGTGCGGTCATCTTCGACGTCCGAGTGCACTCGGTCCGGCTGCCCGGCCTGGTCGCGCACGAGGAGATCCTGTTCGGCGGTCAGGGGGAGACACTGACCATCCGGCACGATTCGATGGACCGGACGTCGTTCATGCCCGGCGTGCTGCTCGGCGTGCGTTCGGTGGTCGCCAAGCCCGGCCTGACGGTCGGCCTGGAGAACGTGCTCGACCTGTGAAAGCCCGCAATTTCGCGCTGGTGATGACCGCCGCGCTGGTGGTGTACCTGGTGCTGCTGGCCGGACGCGCGTTCGCGTTGTTCGCGACCGGGGAGCCGGTCGGGATCCTGCTCGGCGCCGGTGTGTTGCTGCTGCCGCTGCTCGGGATCTGGGTCGCGGTGGTGACCTGGCGTTCCGGCGTCCAGATCCAGCGTCTCGCGCGGCGCCTGGAGTCCGAGGACGCGTTGCCGGACGTCTCGGACCTCCCGCGCCGCCCGTCCGGACGCGTGGACCGGGACGCCGCCGACGCGTGGTTCGACGCGCGGCGCGCCGAGGTCGAGGCGAACCAGGAAGACTGGCGTGCCTGGTACAAGCTGGCCTACGCCTACGACATCGCGGGCGACCGGCGCCGCGCACGGGCGACCATGCGCAAGGCGGTCCAGCTGGAATCGGCGGACCGCTGACGCTCACCCGACGGCGAGCACGATCGCCCCGCTGAGCAGCCCGTTCTCCTGGCTCTGCTCGAGCGCGGTCAGCCCGGCGACGATCTCCCAGAACATCGCCTGATGGGCGCTGAGCGACGGCTCCCCGGCCAGGCACAGCGCGGCGAGGCGAGTCGCCGTGAAGGTTTCCCGGGGGACTTCGGTGCGCGCGGGCAGCCCCTCGCCGAACTCCCGGACGGTGCCGGTCACTTCGTGCCGCCAGGTACCGGGCTCCGACGATGAAGCCGCGGCGCACACCTCGTCGATCTTCTCGCGGAGGACACCGGGCGGGATCAGGTACTGGAACTCCGTCTGTTCCGGCACCTGCGCCAGGAACGCGGTGGGGAAGTCAGGGGCGGCTTCGACCGTTTGGTGTGCTTCACGCCGCACCTGCTCCACGGCCTGCCCCAGCACGGTCCCGATCATCTCGCGCAGGCGTTCCAAGATCCCGACCGGATCCTTCCGGAGCGCTGAGTCGGTCCACGAGTGCGGGTGGAAGCTACCACCACCACCGACCAGCTGCGATTCCACTGTGGACATGAGGTGGACGGCCTCGTCGTAACCGATCGGCTCCCCGCCCCGGCGCACGGCCTGGATGTCGTCGGTGACCCAGTCGAACTCGCCGAGAGCGCTTTTCCCTGCGTGCAACAGGTTCCCGGGGTAGACCTGAAGCCCGAGTGCTTCGTCCAGCCGGGTCACCGGGGCTGCGAAACCGTTCCCGGAATGGATTCTCCCGAGGAGTTTCCTGGCATAACCGCCGTCCGCCTTGCTGATCGCCAAGGCGAGCCACAGCAGCATCAGCCGGGTCTGCGGCAGTTCCGGCCGGCGAAGGTCGGCGTCCACTCGCCGTCGCACGGTTTCCGCGTCGATCTCGTACGGATCGCCGCCTCGCCGGTAGGTCCACAGCTCGGGACCGTCCTCGCCCGTGATCCAGAGACTGCCGATCCCAGCTTCCCGGATCATCGCCCGCACCGACGGCGTCTCCACTTCGTCGAACGACGGAAGCCGGTAGGACGGACCACCGGTCGTCGCCTTGTTGACCCAGCGGACGAGCCCCGTCGCGTCCTTCGCGCCCAGCCCCGAAGCCGGTTGTGTAGTCGAGATGCCTCCACCGGGAAAATCGCGGTACAGCGAGTACGTGCTTACACTCACCGGCGAGCGGCAGACCGCCGCGGTGTCGCCGATCCGGATCCGGCCGCGCAGTTCGCGGGTGACCAGCGAGCCGGCGACCTGTTTTCGAAGGTCGGGCGGGGCCGTTGACGAGTGAGCGGCTTCGAGCCATTGCTCCACCTGCGCGTGTAAGTCTTGTGACAGGCCTGTGCCTTGCTCGGCGCAATCGACGGCGAGCAGGAGTGCAGCGCTGTCGGTCGACTCCAGGCACGCGCGGACGATCGCGTCAGCCGGCGTGCGGGCCGCATACAGCAGCGTCGTCTCACGCCACCACGGTTCCGTGACGTTCTCCACCAGAACGCGTTCCAGGCGTTCGGTGCGGACGTGCTCGGCCGCCAGGTATTCCTGCAGAGTCTGGTGGGCGAAGGAGTACGCGTCGGGCTCACGCTCGATCAGCAGGCCGTTGGACGTGAGATCGGCGAGCAGGTCTTCGGCGGTGAGGGCTTCGGTGCGCTGTGGGCCTCGACGCCGCAGCGCCGAGAGCAGGCCGTCGCGTGAGACGTCCCGAGAGCGTCTTTGCATCATGTCGAACGCCAGTCGCTGGAGCAGGGACTCCTTGACGTCGGCGCCGAGCACCGGCAGGTCCTTGGCCTCCTGACGCGTGCGCAGCACGACCCGGCAGATTTCGCCGTACAGCTCGGCCCGGCTGCCAGGTAGTGCGCCGGATTCCCGGTGCACGTTGGCGATCATGGTGAGCAGCAAGGGATTGACCGTGAGTTCGTACAGTTCCGGCGATCGCTTCAGCCGGTCCAGCAGATCCAGCGACCGGGCCTTCGCGGCCGCGCGGCCGTCGCCCGCCGAGGCCCGGCTCTCCACGGCCAGGTACCAGGCCCGGACGAACGCGTCGACCTGCTCGTCGGTGAACGGGCGCACCTGGAGCACGACGGCGCCCTCGACCCGCGCGGACCGATAGCCCTGCGGCCGGGAGGTGATCACGAAGTCGTTGCGCGCGTAGCGGGTGCACTGCCGCTCGACCCAGCGGGCCACCTCGGTGCGGTCCCGCTGGTCCGCGACTTCGTCGAAACCGTCCAGCTGCACGACGCAGCGTCCGGAGGACAGCTGTAGCTCGAACCATCCGGCGGCGCCGTCGATGCCGTACTGCTTGACTTGCCGCCCGATCAGTTCGGACAGGGCCACCTGCGGGTTCGCCACGATCGCGGCGGCGTGGTCGCGCAGGAAGAGCAGAACCGGGATCGGGCGCCTGCCCCGCCGGGAACGGCACAGGTGCCGGGCGGTGTGCCGGAGCAGGGTCGTCTTGCCGCTGCCGGGCGCGCCGAGCACCGCGAGCACCACCGGCTTGGGCTCGCCGATGAGCGTGCCCAGCTTGAGCCGTCCCGTCCCGGTGTCGTCCGTGAGCAATCCGGCGGGAACGCGGTCCGGCGCCTGGTACATCAGGCTGACGTCGACGTAGACCTCGTCCAGTTCGGGGGTGTAGAACCCGACGACCGCGAGCCCGCGCAGATCGACGTACCGCAGGGAGGCGGCCAGCACTCGCCGGTACCGCCGGGCGTAGCGCGAAAGCCGCATGCGGACGGCCTGGTCGGTCCGGTCGGCCACCCGGCCCGTCCAGCGTTGCCGGAGTTCGCGCCACACGTCCCGGAAGAACCCGCCCATGGCGAGGAGTGCGAGATAGGAGACGCTCAGCACCACGGTGAGCACCCGGTCCTCGGCGACCGTGCCCCACCACACGCCGAGACCCACCACGGGCAGGCTGCCCAGCACCGCCAGCCCCGCGAAGCGCTTCTTCGAACTCCCAGTGTCCGTCATCGCGCATCATCCTCGCACCCCGAGCCCCGGTGTCACACGGTAGATACACCGGTAATTCACACGGCGAATGGGCTGCGAACCTCCGTGTCGTCCCTCCGAATACGCGTGTCGTCCGCTCGGGTAGGCGACCTGGCCGGTCAGGCGTCGGAGCGGTCCCGTGCCTCGTGCGGGATGAGCGGGTTCTCGCCGCGTGCCTTCAGTTCCTGCACGGTCCACGTGTTGCCGTCCGGATCGCTGAACCCGAAGAACGTGCTGCCGTCCCGTTCGTCGAGCCTCGTGATTTCACCGGCCTCGACGCCCCGTGAGATCAGCTCGGCCCGCGCGGCTTCGGCGTCGGCGACGCACAGTTGAAGGCCGCGAAGCGATCCGGGCTTCATTTCCTTGTGTGCGGGCAGGTCGCCGAGCACGATCGAACAACCGGACCCCGCCGGCGTCAGCTGCACGATGTGCATGTGCTCGTTCGTCACGTCGTGGTCGAGCGCGAAACCGACCTGGTCCCGGTAGAAGGCGACCGCGCGGTCGATGTCGCTGACCGGCAGGATGACCACTTCGAGTGTCCAGTCCACGAGGAACCCTTTCGTGTCGGAGGCGAGCCGCATCGGCAGTCGGGAACACTACCGCCCCGCACCGGCAAAATCCGGTGGACGGGAGCCGGGGTGTGCGCGACCCTGGTCGAGCGCGTCGGCGTCACCGGCGGCAGGGGCTTGCCGAAAACGGGATTCGCCGACGAATAATGCGATCGCTGGAAATGTGAATACCTCACCGTTTGCGCGTGATAAATTGCTAATCATCAGCGTGGTGTCAGGTAAAAGTACAGTTGCTGATCCGACCGGGTGAAAACCGCTTCGAGGCGTTTTCACACAGTCGGGACGCGGGCATAGTCGGCAGCGCTCCGCTCGGTGAGGGCTACAGCGAAAGCGTTGGGGTAGGGCGGATGTGGAGACTTCACGGTGATCGGAGAAGTCCGTGCGGCATCATCACGACCTGATCGTCCAATTTCGCCACAACCTCGTTCGTGACGTGCAGAAACGTGCCGTGAACGAGTCGCTGCGGGACAACCTCGCGCTGGCCACGCCGGTGACCCGCGTCGTCGCGCACAGAATTCCGCCGTTTCAGGCGAAAGCGCACTGGGAGAGTCCGGAGCTCGCCGTCGCGGGCGAATGCCTGCGGCTGTCCGTGAAAGTCCGCGGCGGCGCACGGCATTCCCTGAAAGGCATCAACCTGATCATGGAAGGCGCGGTCAACGCCGACTGCCGCCCCGAAGTCGTCTTCGCGAAGGACGGCAGGCCGGTGGCGCGGTTGACGGCACCGGCCGCGTCCGCCCTCCGCCTGGCCGACCTGAAGCTCAGCTACCCCGGGGACGAGGAAGCACTGTCCTGGCTCGACGCCAGGATCGAGCGGACGCTCCTGCGTCCCGTGCTCGGCAGGAAGCTGATGAAACACCTGGCCGGCCTGCCCCTGACCTATCTGCCGGACTCGGTTCCGCCGCGGCAGGGGGCCGCGACCGTCGCGGTCGATCCGCACGCGGAAGCACTTTCGCTCACCCTGGGCGACGCCGGTCCCGCGCCGCGGGGGAGTTTTCTGTCCGACCCGACGGCGAACCTCGCGGTGGCCTACAGCGAGGCAGGGCTGAACGACGTGCTCAGCAGGTTGTGCGAGCGGGAGCTCGCGAGCGGCACCACAATCCTCGGCGAGGACCTGGTTTCCTGGCGCTGGACCTGGCTCAAGGTCGCCTTGACCGCACACGAGCACGTGCACCTCGCCGGCGAGGTGCGGTGTGGCGGGCGGACGCTCCCGGTCGACGCCACGGCGGTGTGCTCGCTGACCGCGGCCAAGCGGCTGTCCGTCCGCTTCCGCACCCTGGCGGCGTCCTCGGCGGAGTCCGAACTCCTCGCCGGGGCCACGGCCGAGCTGCTCGGCCGCGTCTTCGCGGGGCCCGCACCAGAACTCCGGCAACGGTTCCGGGTCCCGGGTACGGACATCGCCGTCGACGCGCCCGTCGTGGCCGTCGCGGTCAAGGACAGGCACCTCGTCGCCCTCTACGACACGCCGCTGGACGATCAACGTTCCCTGCTCACCATCGACGACGCGAAGCCGAAACCCCGGATCGTCCAGCCGATCGTGCCCCAGCAGACCGCGCCGGGCGCACCCGTCGCCGTCCACCTCGACGCCACGCTCGCGAACTCGACCGAACCGCCCTACGACTACGTGTGGCGGACGGACAACGGCGCCAGGCTCAAGCACGGTCACGGACCGGCGGCGACGGTGACCACGGCAAAGGCCTTGCTCACCGGCGGCACCGAGCAGGCCACGTCCCTGAAGCTCGCCACCGTCAAGCTCAAGGTCGTCGATCTGCTCGGCCAGGTCGGCGAGACCGAGTTCGACGCCACCTATCGTCCTGCGCTTCCCTTGCGGGACAACGATGACGGCGCCGTCTCGAACGCACCGCCCGCCGAGCGCCGCACGGAATCGGTTCGCCACGGCGGGGCGACGATGGGCAGCCCGCGGGTGATACCCCTGTCGGCGGTCACCGCTGCCGTCATCGCACTCGGCGGCGGCGCTGTCGGCGGCGCCGCCGGAGGACTGCTGGGCGGCAACATCGGCTACGAACGCGGGCGGCACGATCCGGCCGCCGACCGGCAGGGACCGGCCGGACCTCCCGGAACCTCGGGCGCACCGGGGGCCGCCGGCCCGGCCGGACCGTCGGCGTCACGCGGGGCACCTGGGCCGGCCGGGCCGTCGGCGTTGCCCGGAGCGACCGGACAGTCCGGTCCGGCCGGTGCCACCGGACAGTCCGGGCGCACCGGGCCTTCGGGTGTTCCGGGTGCGACCGGGCCGTCGGCACCTCCCGGCGCGACCGGCGCCACGGGCCCGGCCGGACCCCCGGGCCCCGCTGGGCCACCGGGGCCCGCTGGGCCACCGGGGCCCGCGGGACCGCGCGGCCCGGCCGGACCTTCCGGTCCTCCTGGTCCTCCGGGGGGATCCGGCGGTGGCGGGTAGCCCGGATGGCCGCGCGTCTGTCGCTCACGATGATCGTGCGGGACGAGGAGCCCCTGCTCGGGCGTGTCCTGCGCGATGCGGCCGGGTTCTGCGACGAACTGGTTGTCGTGGACACCGGCTCGCGGGATCGGACCCGCCGGGTCGCGCGGGAAGCGGGCGCCCGGGTCCTCGACGTCGGCTGGGAGGACGACTTCGCGGCCGCCCGGAACTTTTCCCTCGATGCCTGCACCGGCGATTGGGTGCTGTGGCTCGACGCCGACGACGTCGTATCGCCCGATGTGCAAGCGGCGCTGCGTACCGCGAAACGGGAAATCCTGACCGAGGAACTGGACGCCGTCACCACGCCGTACCACTACGCTTTCGACGCGGACACCGGTGCTTGTCTCCACACTTTCCCTCGTGAGCGGCTCGCCCGCAGAGTGGCGGGTCTGCAGTGGACGGGCGCGGTGCACGAATTCCTCGACATACCGGGGAATCGCGTGCTGCACCGAGCGGATCTCGCCGTCGAACACCGCCCGGACCCGGCGAAGCGCGCCGCGAAGAGCGGCCGGAATCTCCGCATCATCGAGCGAATGGTGCGCGAGGGCGACCACTCGTCACGTACGCGGTATTACCACGCCTGCGAACTTCGCGATGCCGGACGCTACGCCGACGCTCTCGACGCGTACGCGGCATACCTCCGAAACCCCGGCAAGGAGTGGGAGGAGTACACGGCCCTGCTCAGCGCCGCCGAATGCGCCGAAAAGCTTGGGCGCACCGGCGACGCTGCCGAGCATCTGCACGCGGCGTTGCGGTTGGATCCCTCACGGGCGGAGGTATTCCTCCGGCTCGGGCTGCCGCACTTCGAACGTGGGGAATGGGCGAAAGCGCTGCCCTTCTACGCTGCCGCGTCAACCGCGGAAACACCTGTCGCGGGTTTTGTCTCCCCGCCCGATTACGGGTGGCGGCCGTGGGACTACCTGAGCGTCTGCCTCGCCCGGCTCGGCAGGCACGAGGACAGCATCGCGGCCGCGGTCACCTCGCTCGAGGCCGGTAATCCCGAGCGGGAAAGGGTTCTCGCGAACATCCGATGGTCGGCGGACCGGCTCCCGCGCCGACAAGAGTAGCCCGGCGTCAGAAGTGGAAGATTCCCGTGAACAGCGCGGGGGAGGCGGCCAGCAGGCTGAACCGGATCCAGCGACCGGCGATCCCGGCGGTGAGGAACGTCGCCAGCCGCATCCGGACCAGCCCGGCCAGCACGCTCGTCGCCATGAACGGCGGCAGCCCGACGATCGAACTCACCCCGTAGGTCCCGGCCATCCAGTGCGGATGCCGGTGACAGCGTTCGCGCAGCGCGTCGAGCCAGCCGCGGATCCGCTTCGTGCGCATCCGCCAGCGGTCGCGCCGCGGTGAGGGCGGGCGTTCGCGGTGCAGCCGGTCGTGCAGGAACCGGGGCAATTTGATCGAACCGCGCGCGGCGAGGAAGTACAGCAGCTTCCCGGCGATCTGGCCGACCGCGACGACCGCGCCCAGCGCCAGCCAGTGCAGGTCCGGATGGCTCGCGACCAGGCCGAGCAGGAACACCTCGACGTTGATCAGCGGGACGATCGCCGAGCCGAACGCGACGCCGAGCGTCACGAGCAGCCAGCCGATCATCATGCCTCCGGGGATGGGACGTCAGTCCAAGTTAGCAGCAGAATTCGCGCGCACACTGGGGTTAACCCCCGGGTTCCCGCGGTGGACCGCACCAGAAGATCACCTCCTGGTCGGCTCCCGGACACCTGACGCTGGGAGGCTGACCGGGTGGCCGATGACCACTCCGACCGTTTCGCCGCCTTCTGCGCGGCCGTCGTGCGCCGTCTGCCGTTCGGGCTTTCCCGGGTGGTTGCGCCGAGTTTCCTGGGGTTCGCGCTGATCAACGGGTTCACCTTCGGGGTGGACCTGCTGCTGCTCACGACGTTCCACGGCTGGCTGGGCTGGCCGCTGTGGCTGTCGATCTCGCTGGGCTACCTCGGCGCGTTCGGGCTCAGCTTCGTGCTCAACCGGGCCTTCAACTTCCGCTCGCACGCGCCGGTCGGCCGTCAGGTGGTGCTCTACGTGATCGCCATCGGGGTCAACTACGCCGCGTTCCTGCTCGGCGTCGGTGCCGGACTGGCGGCGCTCGGCGTGCAGTACCACCTTTCGCGGATCATCGCGGGCGCGTGCGAAGGCGTCTTCATGTACTCGGTGATGCGCTGGGTCGTGTTCGCGAACCGCGCCGAGCCGGTACCGGCCCGCGCCCCGTCACCCGCCTCCGCCGCGGACACCCGCCCCTGACCCTCGTGGCCGGAAGCTGGTCGGGACGCCGGGGGACATACGCCCGAATGTGGCGTTCGCTGCGTTCAACGCACCCAATGTGGCGTTCGGTGCTCCGCCCTTGCCCCCGCCGCCGCCCTCAACGGAGACGCTGCGCGTCCAGCCTTGATTCCACCCACCCAATGCCACATTGGGGCGCTCGACCACCGGGATCTCGGGCCGTCTTCGGAGCGGACGGGGGGCCGCTCAGCTCAGCCGGAGGTCCAGCGTGCCGGTCAGCCTGATCTCGCGCACCATGGTCTCGCCGGTGTCGAGCGTGCGGACCGTGCCGTCCGGTGCCCAGCCGGCGCGGCGGTAGAACCCCAGCGAGGCGTGATCGGACTGCGCGACCCAGGCGATGCCGCGCTCGGCACCGTCCTCACGCAGGCCCGACGCCGCCGTCGCGAGCAGCCGGCCCGCGTGCCCCCGACGTCCCCAGCGGGGTTCGACCAGCAGGGTCGCGATGAGGCCGGTGGTGGCGGCGTCCTCGGGCAGCGTGCCGTCGGCCGCGGCGACTTCACTTTCCGGGGCCAGGCCCGAGACGCAGAACCCGACCGTGAAATTCCCTTCCGTGGCCAGGTGGACGCGGGTGCCGGGGTAGCCGATCGTCTCTCGCCACGTCCCTTCGAGATCCGCGCCGACGAGGGTGCTGATCGCGTGCTCGCCGAGGATCTCGGTGTACGCGGCGCGCCACGTCTCGCGCTGGATCCGGGCGATCTCCCCGACGTCCCCGGCGGTCGCGGGGCGGACTGCGGCGTCGCTCATCCCGGCAAGATAGCGCGCCCGGCGAAAACTGTCGGGGGTGGCTGGCACCATGGCCTCACCATGCAGACGATCAGTATTCCGGTGGCCCGGCGCACCGCGCTGGCCGCACAGGGCTTCGCCGACCCGCGCCCGGACACCACACCGACCCGGCGCCATCTCAACCGTGTCCTCTCCCGGGTCCAGCTGCTGCAGCTGGACTCGGTGAACGTCGCGGTCCGGGCGCACTACATGCCGGTGTTCTCCCGGCTCGGCGCGTACGAGCCGGCGTTGGTGGACGAGGCCGCGTGGACGCATTCCGCGCGCAAACCTCGGCTGCTGCTCGAAACCTGGGCCCACGAGGCGAGCCTGCTGCCGGTGGAGGACTGGCCGTTGCTGCGGTCCGGCGCGAAACGGGACGGCTGGTGGAAGCACTACGGCCCGATCATCGAGCGGTCACCCGGCCTGGTGGACGACATCCTCGCGGTGGTCAAGGAGCTCGGCCCGATCGGCGCCGGGGGCATCGAGCGCGAGCTGGAAACCGGAGCCGCGGCACGGCCGCCGGGGTCGTGGTGGGAGCGGTCCGAGGTGAAGAAGGTGTGCGAGTACCTGTTCGGTGTCGCGCAGCTGACCACCGGCACCCGGAAGTCGTTCGAGCGGCTGTACGACCTGACCGAACGCGTGGTGCCGCCGGAGATCCTGGCCCGCCGGATGAGCGCCGACGAGGGCGCGCGGCGGCTGATCGACCGCTCGGCCCGCGCGCTGGGCGTCGCGACCGAGACGGATCTGCGCGACTACTACCGCCTGGGCCCGGCGGTGGCCCGGCAGGCGGTGTCCGAACTGGTCGAAGCGGGGCGGCTGGAGCCGGTGCAGGTGCGCGGCTGGAAGGCCGTCGCGTACCGGCACGTCGAAGCCCGTACCCCGCGGGCGGTCGCCGGGCGGGCGCTGCTGTGCCCGTTCGACCCGCTGATCTGGGAACGGGCCCGCACCGAACGGCTTTTCGGCTTCCACTACCGCATCGAGATCTACGTCCCCGAGGCGAAACGGGTCCACGGCTACTACGTGTTCCCGTTCCTGCTCGACGGCGAACTCGTCGGCCGCGTCGATCTCAAGGCCGACCGCGCCGCCGGGGTCCTGCGGGTGCAGGGCGCGTTCGCGGAGTCCACTGTGGACCATGGCAGGGTGACCGTCGAACTGGCGGCGGAACTCGCGCACATGGCCGAATGGCTTGGTCTCGACGGCGTCGTGGTGGGGAAGCGGGGTGATCTCGCGCCCGCACTCAAGCGCCTCGTCCGCTGAGGGATCCTGGCGTGCGCGGGCGGGCCTTCGATGCCACCCCCGGATCGAAGGCCCGCCCGTCCCCTCCTTCTTCCCCTTGTTCCCCCTTAGTGGGCCGCGCGGGTCACCACCGCGTTGCCGGAGCCCGTGCGGGCACGCACCCGCAGCTGCACGCCGCCTTCGGGCGCGCTGTCGGCGACGTCGAGTTCGCTCGACACCTTCCCGGCGCTGGAGGTGAGGTCGACCTCGGCGGCGGTACCGCCGCGGATGCCGACCCGTACCTCGCCCGAGCCGGTGATGAGTTCGAGCGAGCCGGACGCGGCCTCGGCCACGGACAGATCGCCGCTGCCGGTGCGGGCCATGACATCGCCCGCGACGGCGCCGAGCCAGACGTCGCCGGTGCCGGTGGTCAGCGTCGCCGACCCCGCGACCGAGGACGCCTCGACGCTGCCGCTGCCGGAGCGCAGCTGGAGTCCGGCCAGCGTCGGGCCGAGCTTGATGGCGCCGGTCCCGGTGCGCACGGTGACCGAGCCGTCGGCGCGGTCCAGCGACACCTTGCCGGAGCCGGTCAGCACGTCGGTCCGTCCCGCCGAACCGGTCACCGTGACGTCGGCCGCGCCCGCGCGGACCTCGACGTGCGAGCCCGCCGGCGCGTGCACCTTCACCGCGAGCGGGACGTTGCGCAGCTGCCACGCCTTGGCCGCCTGCACGGTCAGGCGGTTGCCGACCGACTCGATCCTGGCCTGGCGCACGGCCTCCGCCGGCGAGGCGCCGGGGTCGACGCCGAGCTGGTCGCCGAAGCGTTCGCCGACCCACGAAAGCAGGCTCGACACGCCGTCGACCCAGAACGGCTGGTCGCCCGCATCGTGCCGCAGCTCCACGCTCGCCCCGGATTCGCCCTCCAGCACGAGTTCGACGCGGCCGATCGTCACGCCGATGTCGAGTTCGAGCGGGCCTTCGGCGTCGAACTCCTGGCGCCGGACCAGCTCGTCCGCCGTTGGCACGGTGTTCGTTTCGGTGGGCTGCTCGGCCGGCTCGTTGACGTTCTCTTCGCTCATGCGATCGCCTCGCTCCGCGAGACTGTGTTCAATTCTTTTTGGCGCATGGTGTCCTCGATTCGCTCGCAAGCTTCGCTCATGTCGGTTCCCCTCAGCCCTGTACCCAGCCGTGCAACCGGCTGTCGGAGCGGTGTCCTGTGTGGTGCTGCGATTTCCCCTGCCAGTGGTGCCCCTGGCCCAGCGCGCCCTGGACGGCTTGGGACACGAACGTGTTGAGCGAGACGCCCTGCGCCGCGGCCGCCTGCTCGGCCTGGCCCTTGATCTGCTCGACCAGCCGCAGCGTGATACGGGCGATGTCGCCGCCGTCGACCGGCGGCGGGGGCGGCGGTGGCGTGCTCGCCCGGGGCTCGTCCCGGGATTCCGGGTCCCCGGCCCCGGTCACGACGACCCGGACGTCCCGGCCGTCGAGGCGGACGTCCACGACCTGGCCCGGCAGGGCGGCGGTCACTTCGGCGGCGAGGTCGGCCAGCGCGTTCATCAGGGTCAGCCGGACGGACGGTTCGAGTGCCGAGGACAGCAATGCGGCCGTTCGCCGGGTCTGCTCGTCCCCGGCGGAGGCCGTGCTCGCGAGGTCCTCGCGGAGGTTGTCGATATACGGCGTCAGGTCCATGACACCACTATGATGTCATTCGTGATGTCAGTCAAGGAAGTGGTGACATCATGCGGCGTCACACTGATGTCGCCGGGGTGGCGGCTAGTCTTCGGTGGAGTCGTGGGCGGGGCCGGAAGAAGGAGCGCGGACGTGGCCGAGATCGTGGCACCCCGGGTGCAGCTGATCGCGAAGACGGAGTTCTTCCCGCCGGAGGACGTCCCGTGGTCCACCGACGCCGACGGGGGAGAGGCGCTCGCCGAGTTCGCGGGCCGGGCCTGCTACCAGTCCTGGCAGAAGCCGAACCCGAAGACCGCGACCAACGCGGGCTACCTGGAGCACATCATCGACGTCGGGCACCTTGCGGTGCTGGAGCACGGTTCGGTGAGCTTCTACATCAGCGGGATCTCGCGCTCGCTCACGCACGAGCTGATCCGCCACCGGCACTTCTCCTACTCCCAGCTTTCGCGGCGCTACAGTCCCGAGCGCGACGCCGCCTTCGTCGAGCCGGACGTCATCGCGAACGACCCGGTGCTGCACGAAAAGTTCCTCGCCGCGACGAGCGCGAGCGTCGACGCCTACGCCGAGCTGCTGGCCGGTCTCGAGGAGAAGTTCGCCGACGCGCCGAGCGCGACGCTGCGCCGCAAGCAGGCCCGTCAGGCCGCCCGCGCCGTGCTGCCCAACGCCACCGAGACCCGCATCGTGGTGACCGGGAACTACCGCGCCTGGCGGCACTTCGTCGCGATGCGCGCCACCGAACACGCCGACGTCGAGCTCCGCGAGCTGGCCGTGGAATGCTTACGGCAGTTGCAAAAGGCGGCCGGGAACGTGTTCGCCGACTTCACCATTTCGACGCTGCCGGACGGCACCGAGGTCGCGTCGAGCCCGAAGGTCCTGGAAGGCTGATGAAACGACTCGCTATCGACGTACGCCCCGGCGAATACGCCGTCGTACGCCTGCCCGCCGACGCGCCCGCGCCGGAGTCCCTGCTGGACCCGGGTGAGCCGGTGCTGGTGTCGGTGACCCGGACGCCGGACGAGCTTTCGGTGATCTGCCCGGCCGGGCTGGCGCCCGAGGGCGGCACGGTGGAAGCCGGGTGGCGGCTGCTGACCGTCCGCGGCCCGCTCGAGTTCACCCTCACCGGCATCATCGCCGCGCTGGCGAGCGAACTGGCCGCCGCCGGCGTCGCGCTGTTCTCACTGTCCACTTTCGACACCGACCACATCCTGGTGCGGGCCGCCGAACTCGACCGCGCGGTCGCCGCACTGCGCGATTCGGGCCACGAGGTCGCCTACGCCTCCTGAGCCCGTGTTGGCCTGGGGGCGAAGGTGACCTCTGGGCCATCGGGGTCCGTGGGCACCGTCACCCTTGCGAGGGAAAGTTCGGCATGCCTAAACTTCGATTTAGGACGTCCGACAACTCGTGGTGGGGTGGCGCATGGCAGTGGCGGAGGCGGAAGCCGTCCGGCCGAGACTCGCCCGGCTGCGGGCGGGTTCGGCGCTGCTCGGCCCGGCGTTCGTGGCGGCCATCGCCTATGTCGACCCCGGCAACGTCGCCTCCAACATCAGTGCCGGCGCGAAGTTCGGCTACCTGCTGGTCTGGGTGATCGTCGCGGCCAACCTGATGGCCGTGCTGGTGCAGTACCTGTCCGCCAAGCTGGGGCTCGTCACCGGCCTGTCCCTGCCGGAGGCGCTGCGCGAACGGCTCCCGCGGTCCGCGCGGCTGGCGTACTGGGCGCAGGCCGAGGTGGTCGCGATCGCCACCGACCTCGCCGAGGTCGTCGGCGGTGCCATCGCGCTCAACCTGCTCTTCGACCTTCCGCTGCTGGCGGGCGGCCTCATCACCGGGCTCGTGTCGCTGACGTTGCTGATGGTCCAGGACCGCGGCGGCCAGCGGACGTTCGAGCGGGTCATCACCGGTCTGTTGCTGATCATCGCGATCGGCTTCCTGGCCAGCCTCTTCGTCGAACCGCCGTCGGCCGCGGGGACGCTCGGCGGGCTCCTGCCGCGCTTCAGCGGCACGGAAAGCGTCCTCATCGCCGCCGCGATGCTCGGCGCGACGGTCATGCCGCACGCGGTCTACCTCCACTCCGGCCTCGCCCGCGACCGGCACGGCAAGGCCGAGGGCGAGCGCAAGCGTGGTCTGCTGCGCGCCACGCGCGCCGACGTCGGGCTCGCGATGCTGCTGGCGGGCGCGGTCAACCTCGGGATGCTGCTGCTCGCCGCCACCAATCTCCAGGGCCGGGACGGCGTCGACAGCATCGAGGGCGCGCACCACGCTGTCGCGCAGGCGCTCGGCCCCGGGATCGCGCTGATGATGGCGATCGGGCTGCTCGCCTCCGGCCTGGCGTCGACGTCGGTGGGCGCGTACGCGGGCGCGATGATCATGCAAGGCTTGCTGCGCAAGCGAATCCCGATCGTGCTGCGCCGGCTGATCACGCTCGTCCCGGCGGTGGTCGTGCTCGCGCTGGGGGCCGATCCGAGCGCCGCGCTGGTCGTCTCGCAGGTGGTGCTGTCGTTCGGGATCCCGTTCGCGCTGGTGCCGCTGATCCGGCTGACCGGCGACCGCGCGCTGATGGGGGAGGACGCGAACCACCGGATCACCACGGTGCTCGGCTGGGTGATCGCCGCGGTGATCATCACGCTCAACATCGCGCTGATCTATCTCACCTTCGCGGGTTGACCGGAACCACACACCGGGCAAAGCGGTCCGACTAGCATCGGCGCGACCGTAGAAGGAGTACTGCCCGGTGATCGAAGAACCCACGCGCCCGCACGAGTCCGCCCACGCCGCGTCCGGCGGGAGAGTTCTCGGTGGCCGCTACGCGCTGCTCGGCGAACTCGGCCGGGGCGGCATGGGCGTCGTCTGGCGGGCGCAGGACCAGGTCATCGGCCGCCAGGTCGCGATCAAGGAGGTGCGGCTGCCGGATTCGGAGGGCCACGCCGTGTTCTCCGAACGCGTGCTGCGCGAGGTCCGCGCGGGCGGGCGGCTCAACGATCCGGCCGTGGTCACCGTGTTCGACGTGATCACCGACAGCGGCGCGACGTTCATCGTGATGGAGCTGGTCGAGGCGCCGACGCTGGCCGATCTCGTGCGCCGGCGCGGACCGCTGCCCGAGGTCCAGATCGCCCAGATCGGCGAGCGCGTGCTCTCCGCGCTGCAGGCCGCGCACGCCGCCGGGATCGTGCACCGCGACGTCAAACCGGCGAACATCATGGTCGCCCCGGACGGGCGGGTGAAGCTCACCGACTTCGGCATCGCGCACGCGGTGGACGATCCGCGCATCACCACCAGCGGCATGATCGTCGGCTCGCCCGCGTTCATGGCGCCGGAACGCGTCGAGGGCAGGGAAGCGCTTCCCGAGTCCGATCTGTGGTCGCTCGGCGCCACGCTGTTCTTCGCGGTCGAGGGGATCGTCCCGTTCGAACGGCCGACCACCGCGGCGACCCTGCACGCGATCATGACCGAGGTGCCCTATCTGACCAGGGGGCACGGCCCGCTCGCCGCCGCCATCCACGGGCTGCTGGTCGCGAAGCCGGAGGCCCGGCTCAACGCGGCGCAGGCCCGTCACCTGTTCGCGACCGCGGCCGCGCAGGGCGGCGCGTACACCCCGCCGCACGGCGGGACCGCGATGCTGCCGCCCGGCGGGCCGACCCGCGTCGCACCTGGACAGTCCACACCGGACGCGAAGCCGAACCGGCGCGCGTGGTGGCTTTCGGCCGCCGCGGTGCTGGTCGTCGCCGCGCTGGTGGGCGGATTCTTCCTCGGCCGCGCCGTGACGGCACCCGAGGCCGACCCGGCGCTGCAGCCGACCGCGACGTACGGCATCAACGGCACGGTCAAGCAGGCGATCGGCTCGTCGTCGAGGGACTGCTACAACGTCACCGTGCAGCAGGGCTCGGTCATCGGCAACGACAACGAGGTGAGCTGCGATCGCAGCCACACGCTGGAGGTCTACGAACTCGGCGAGCTCATCGAGGTCGGCAGCAACTACACCGACAAGGACGCCGTCGCCGTGCAGTATCCGGGAGCGGAGGCGGTCAACCGCGTCGCCGAGGCCCGGTGCGGGCTGGCGTTCCACTCCACTGTGGTCCCCGAGGCACAGCGGAACGGCCTGACCTATCGCGCGCTCGTGCCGAGCGAGGCGGAGTGGAACCGGGTGCCCGACGAGACGAAGCGGTACTCGCGCGGGTTCTACTGCCTGCTCGCCAGGACCGACGGCGGGCAGATGTCCGCGCAGATTCACACCAAGGTGAAGTAGAAGTTCCGCGGCCGGACCGCCTGGCGCGCAAAATCTTCACTCCGGCCAGGTCGGGACCGGGTTGGCCGGTCCGAGGGGGTACCGTCATGGTCATGTCCAACCCACCGACCGCAGCGCCAGGACGTCCGTTCGGGCGCGTGCTCACCGCGATGGCCACGCCGTTCGACGCCGATGGGGCGCTGGATCTGAAGCGGGCGCAGGAACTCGCCGAGCACCTCGTGGAGCTGGGCAACGACGGCCTCGTCGTCAACGGCACCACCGGCGAGAGCCCCACCACGACGGACAAGGAGAAGGCCGAGCTGATCCGCGCGGTGGTCGAGGCCGTCGGCGACCGGGCGACCGTCGTCGCCGGGGCGGGCACGAACAACACCGCGCACAGCATCGAGCAGGCGCGCGAGGCCGAAAAGGCGGGCGCGCACGGGCTTCTCGTCGTCACCCCGTACTACTCGCGGCCCAGCCAGGCCGGGATCTACGCGCACTTCACCACGGTCGCCGACGCGACCGGGCTGCCGGTGCTGCTCTACGACATCCCGCCCCGGTCCATCGTGCCGATCGAGGTCGACACGCTGCAGCGGCTCGCCGAGCACCCGCGCATCCTCGCGGTCAAGGACGCCAAGGGCGATCTGATCGCGGGCAGCGAGGTCATCGCGAACACCCACCTCGCCTACTACTCCGGCGACGACGGCCTGAACCTGCCGTGGATCTCGGTCGGCGGCGTCGGCGTGGTCAGCGTCATCGGGCACGTCGTGGCGGGCCGGATCCGCGCGATGATCGACGCCTACGAGAACGGCGACACCTCCACCGCGCGCACGAACCACCGCGGCATGCTCCCGGTGCTGCGCGCGATGTCGCGGGTCGGCGGCGTCATGTTCGTCAAGGCCGCGCTGCGCCTGCGCGGGTTCGGCATCGGCGACCCCCGGCTGCCGATCGTGGGCGTGTCGGAGGAGCAGAACAGGCTCATCGCCGCCGATCTCGCCCAGGCGGGCGTGCCCCTCGACGAGGGCGCGGCCCAGGACTGGCATGGTGCACAGGTGGCACAAGCAGACTCGCGGGCGGCCTACGTCGCGCCCACTTCACACACCAGCGTTGGGACCATGCCCCGGTGACTTCTCTCGCGACCGGACCCGGCCCGACCAACGCCCCGCCCGCTCTCCCCGAAGGCGCCTTGCGCGTGGTCGCGCTGGGCGGGATCGGCGAGGTCGGCCGCAATATGACCGTTTTCGAGTTCGGCGGGCGGCTGCTCATCGTCGACTGCGGGGTGCTCTTCCCCGAGGACGACCAGCCCGGCGTCGATCTCATCCTGCCCGACTTCCGGGCGATCGAGGACCGGCTCGACGACATCGACGGCCTGGTGCTCACGCACGGGCACGAGGACCACATCGGCGCGGTGCCGTTCCTCCTCCGGCTGCGGCCCGATCTGCCGATCTACGGCTCGAAGTTCACCAACGCGCTGCTCGCGGCGAAGGCCAAGGAGCATCGCCAGCGGCCCAACCTGATCGAGGTCCGCGAGGGCGAGCGGCGCGACGTCGGCGTCTTCAACCTCGAGTTCTTCGCGGTCAACCACTCCATCCCGGACGCGCTCGCGGTCGCCATCCGCACCCCGGCCGGGGTCGTGCTGCACACCGGGGACATCAAGCTCGACCAGCTGCCGCTGGACGGGCGGCTGACCGACCTCGCCGGGTTCTCCCGGCTCGGCGACGAGGGTGTCGACCTGTTCTGCGTCGACTCCACCAACGCCGAGGTGCCCGGGTTCGTCATGCCCGAGCGGGACATCGGCCCGGTCATCGACGACGTCATCCGGCGGGCCCAGCAGCGGGTGATCGTGGCGTGCTTCGCCAGTCACGTGCACCGCGTGCAGCAGGTGCTGGAGGTCGCGCAGCGGCACGGCCGCAAGATCGCGTTCGTCGGCCGGTCGATGGTCCGCAACATGGGGATCGCGGCCGAGCTCGGCCTGCTCGACGTCCCCGAGGGCCTGCTCGTCGACCTGGACCAGGCCAGCACCCTGCCGGAGAGCAAGGTGCTGTTCGTGTCGACCGGTTCGCAGGGCGAGCCGCTCTCGGCGCTGTCGCGGATGGCCCGTGGCGAGCACCGCCAGATCTCCATCCGTGCCGGGGACACCGTCGTGCTGGCGAGCTCGATGATCCCGGGCAACGAGACCGCCGTGTTCGGTGTCGTCAACGGCCTCACCCGGCTCGGTGCGAACGTGGTGCACCAGGGCAACGCGAAGGTGCACGTCTCGGGACACGCGTCGGCGGGGGAACTGCTGTACCTCTACAACGCGGTGCGGCCGAGCAACGTGATGCCGGTGCACGGCGAGTGGAAACACCTGCGGGCCAACGGGGAACTGGCCGTGCGCACCGGCGTGGCGCCCGACAACGTCGTCATCGCCGAGGACGGTGTCGTCGTCGACCTGGTGGACGGCAAGGCTTCGCGCACCGGCCGCGTCGAGGTCGGGCACGTCTACGTCGACGGGCTTTCGGTCGGCGACGTCGGCGAGTCGACGCTTTCGGACCGGCTCGTGCTCGGTGAGGGCGGGTTCATCGCGATCACCGTCGCCGTGGACTCCAGCACCGGCCGCGCGATGAGCAGCCCGAAGGTGTCCGGTCGCGGGTTCTCCGACGATCCCAAGGCACTCGACGCCGTCGTCCCGCTGGTGGAGATGGAACTGGCGCGCACGGAGGCCGAGGGCATCACCGACACGCACCGGATCGCGCAGGCGGTGCGCCGGGTCGTCGGCCGCTGGGTGGCCGACACCTACCGGCGCCGCCCGATGATCGTCCCGACCGTCATCCCGGTCTGAGTCGTCTGTCCTTTGTAGACTCCAAGGCCGTGAAGGCCTCCTTCACAGCGTTCAACGCTGTGAAGGAGGCCTTCACGGCATTTCGGGAACGCGGGTTTCAGCGCCGGGCGGCCGCCACGGACAGGGCGAACGCCACGGTGAGCAGCTGACGGGCGAGTGCGCGCCGGGCACGGCGCTGGTCGGCTCGGCTGGGACGGTTCACGGTTACCCCCTTGGTGTGTCGCCCCATCGTCGGCGATCTGCCGGGGGTGGCACATCCCGCCGAGGTGCCAGGTGGGTCCCACCCGGGTATGAACCTGTCCCTAGGGGGCAGGGGCGCGGCGGCGCTGCAGGAAGTAGACGCCGAGGATCACCGCGAGGCTGATCAGGCTCAGGTACAGCTGTGCGCGGGCGTCGGCGTCGACGAAGAGCATCGAGGCGACGACCGCGAGCGTGCAGGCCAGGGTGAACCAGCTGAGCCACGGGTAGCCCCACATCCGGAGTCCGAGCTTCTCCGGTGCTTCGGCTTCGAGCCGTCGCCGCATCCGCAGCTGGGAACCGGCGATGATGGCGTAGACGAACATCGCCACGGCGCCCGCGGAGTTGATGATGAAGTAGAAGATCTTGTCCGGGGAGACGTAGTTCATCGCGACGGCGACGTAACCGACCACAGTGGACACCAGGATGGCTTTCCACGGCACACCACGGGAATTCGTGTCCGCGATCCAGCGGGGTGCCCAGCCGTGGCGGCGCAGCGCGAAGAGCATCCGGGACGCGGTGTAGAGGCCGGAGTTCAGCACGGACAGCGCCGCGGTGAGCACCACGACGCTCACGATGGTCTCCGCGGCCGGTATCCCGAAGCGGCCGAACGCCGCGGCGAACGGGCTGGTTTCGCTCGGGATGTCGCGCCACGGCGTGATCATCACCAGGAGCGCGACCGAGCCGACGAAGAAGATGATGACCCGCCAGACGATCGTCGAGGTCGCCTTGCGCACCGCCGTCGCGGGTTCGCTGGACTCGGCGGCGGCGATGGTGACGATTTCCGTGCCGAAGTAGGAGAAGATCACGATCACGACGCCGTGGAGCACGGCGAACCAGCCGTTGGCGACGAACCCGTCGCGGCCGATATTGCCGATCGAGAACGTCGCGTGCGGCCAGAGCCCGAGGACGAACAGTACGCCGATCACCAGGAACACCACGATCGTCGCGATCTTGATCGAGGCCAGCCAGAACTCCGTCTCGCCGAACGAACGCGCCGATGCCAGGTTCGTCGCGGTGAGCAGCAGCATGAGCGCGAGCGAGAACACCCACTGCGGGACCGAGGGCACCCAGCTCGCGAGGATCTTCGCGCCGGCGACGGCCTCGAACGCGACCACGCCGACCCAGAAGTACCAGTACAGCCAGCCGATCGTGAACCCGGCCCAGCCGCCGAGCGATTCGCGGGCGTACTCCATGAACGAGCCCAGCGTCGGCGCCGCCGTCGCCATCTCGCCGAGCATGCGCATGACCAGTACGACGAGCAGGCCGCCGAACGCGTAGGACAGCACGGCCGCCGGTCCCACCGTGTGGATCACCGCGCCGCTGCCGATGAACAGGCTGGCCCCGATGATCCCGCCGAGCGCGATCATCCGGACGTGCCGCTGCCGCAGGTTCGGGCGCAGTCCTTCGGCCTCGGTCTTCGTGCTCGTCACGATGCCACCTCCCAGAACCCCCTCAGGATGGGGGATTGTCGCACCGCGCGCAGATCCCGCCAAGACTTTGCGCATACACGGCCGAGATGCCCCGGCGAGATGCCGTCAAGGCCACCTTGCGGGCGTCCGGTGCCCGTAAGGTGGCCTTGACGGCGCTTGTCCGCCGAGGGGAACCCGGGCTGTCGGGGCCCGCCCCTAGGATGTATGGCAAGGGGGCTTCAGGGTGTCCTGAAGCTTCCGTTCATTCCTTCGCGGGTCCTTTGTGGATGTTCCGGGAGTGATGGTGCGGGAGTTGAGCTGGACGACGAGCGCGCCGCCGAGCAGGACGGCCGCGCCCAGTCCCTGCACCCAGGACAGCGTCTCGCCCAGCAGCGCCCAGGCGATGGCCGTCGTGTACACCGGTTCCGCCAGGCCCAGCACGCTGGCGACCGACGCGGGCAGATAGCGCAGTGCGGAGATCCCCGCGAGGTAGGCGAACACCGTCGAGATCAGCACGAGCGCGAGCAGCAGCAGCCACACCGGCGGCTGCCACGGGCCGAGCCGTGCCTCGGCGGTGATGACCTGCCACGGGAGCGTCCAGGGCGGGGCGACCACCGAAACCGCGATCGCGCCGATCACCATGCCCCAGGTGGTCAGCCCGAGCGGGTCCTGCTGGGCGACCGCGCGTTCGCCCAGCAGGAAGTAGCTCGCCGAACAGAGCGCGGCGCCGAACCCGGCGAGCAGGCCGATCCCGTCGAGGCGCAGTCCCTGCCACACCTGCGCGACCAGCGCGAGGCCGAGCATGGCGAGCGCGATCCCGCCCCAGATCGCCCGCGGCAGCCGGACCTTGCGGACGCAGCGCACCCACAGCGCGATCAGCACCGGCGAGATGAACTCCATCAGGATCGCGATGCCCACCGGGAGACGTCCCGCGGAGACGAAGTACATGAGCTGGACACCGGCGACGCCGAGGAGGCCGTATGCGACGAGCACCGGCCAGTCCCCGCGGCGCACCCGAAGACGTTTCGGCTGGACGAGCGCGGTCCCGGCGAGGAGCACCAGCGCGGCGAGGCCGATGCGCGCGGTGGCGACCTGCTCGGGGGACATCCCGGCGTGCATGGCCGATTTGGCCAGCGCTCCCGACATCCCGAAGCACAACGCGGCGAGCAGGATCAGGACGGTGCCCCGGCCGCGATGCGCGACACCGGGCGGGGCGAGGACGGGGAGTTCAGTGGTCACGTCGCGAGGCTAAACGGACCGATCAACTCATTTTCGCGCCGTGAGCTGAAGGGGACTTTCCCCGCATGCGATGCGAGGAAAGTCCCCTTCAGCGCGTGTTACGAGAGGAAAGTCCCCTTCAGCTTGCCGGTGACCGTGGCGAGGCGGCGGCCCTGCACCCGGAGAGCGCCGAGCGCCAGGTCGTCGGGCTCGGCGGACTTCCGCGAGACGAACGAGCCGCCGTACGGGTTCCCGGACTCGTGCAGGTGCGGATCGGTGTAGCCGAGCGGCAGGACGATCGCGCCCCAGTGGTAGAAGACGTTGTTGATCGCCAGCACGGTCGACTCCAGGCCACCGTGCGAAGTGGACGCGGTGGTGAACGACGTCGCGACCTTGTCGGCGAGCTTTCCCTGTGCCCACAAGCCACCCGTGCTGTCCAAATAGGACTTGAGCTGCGCGGCGGGCCCGCCGAAGCGGGTCGGGCTGCCGACCGCGAGGCCGTCCGCCCACTCCAGGTCGTCCAGCGTGGCGAGGTCGTGGTGCGGGCCGGAATCGACCCACGCCTGCCAGCGGGGGTTGCGCGCGATGGCGTCCGGCGGCACCGTCTCGGGAACGGTCCGCAGCCGGACGTCGGCGCCGGTCTCGGCCGCGCCGTCGGCGAGCGCGGTGGCCAGCTTCGCGGTGTTGCCGGTGGCGCTGTAGTAGGCGACGAGAATGCGTGTGCTCACGTCCCGCGACTCTACTGTGCCGTTTGTTACCAATCCGACGGCAGTCACGGCGGAAACAGGTACCTACGAGCAGGTCGGCCGCGGACCGTATCCGCCTGCTTTCGGTCGGATTGGTAAGGCGAACCGCGGACGCCGTCTCATGATCCGGAATTCGGCCGCCACGGGCTGCGCGTGTCGGTGGGCCGCGTCGGGTCGTGGAAGCGTGGCACGTCCGGTTCGCCGCGGCGCAGCGGGACGAGTCCGTCGGTGATGGCCTGCATGATCCTGGCGTGCGCCCGCACCCCGGCACCGGGCCGCTCCGGCTCGACACCGGAGAGATCCACCGGCGCGCCGAAATGGACGCGGAACCGCGGACGCCGCAGCGGCGCGGAAAGGCCCGAGCGGGCCAGCGGGACCAGGTCGGCCGGGCCGTTGACGGTCTCGGTGCCCCAGTAGACGGCCTCGTGCGCGCCCCACTGGCTGATCGGGATCACCGGGACGTCCGCGGCGAGCGCCAGCCGCGCCGCGCCCGTCTTGCCGCGTTCGGGCCAGAGCCCGGGGTCGTGGCTGATCCGGCCCTCGGGGTAGACGATGATCGGCTCGCGCGTGGTCTTCAGCGCCTCGACGGCCTCGGTGAACTGCCCGACCGCGGTCGCGGCCTGCTTGCGGTCGACCCGCAGGTGCCCGCTGACCCGCAGCGCGGGCCCGATCACCGGCGCGTCCAGGATGCCCCCGGCCAGCATGAACCGCGGGTTGATGCCGATCCGCTTGCACGCGGCCATCAGCACGAACGCGTCGAACACCCCGATGTGGTTGGCGGCCATCAGCAGCGGCCGGTGCCGCAGGTGCGCGGGCACGCTGCCGGACACCGTGAGCCGTCCGACCAGGTTGACCAGGCCGCGGTCGATGTTCAGCATCGTCCGCCAGAGGGCGGGGGCACGGCGGGGCGATTCGTCGTCCTGGCGCAGGGTGAACATGCCGAGAGCATGTCATGACGCCGATTTCACCCGAACGGCCGCTCATGTCCGAGGTCACGGGGAAAATGTTGTGGACGTGCCGCGAGTGGCACATGGGGCGAACGGTGCTCGCCGGTTACCGTAGAGGGCATGGCTAGCGGGTCGGCGACGAGGAAGCGGAGCACGGGAAGCGGCGGCAAGGGGTCGGCGCGGAAGCCACGTACCCAGGCGAAGCCGCGTTCGTCCGGTACGCGTAGTTCGTCCGCGCGGGGCTCGTCCGCACGCAGGACCCCTGCCCGCAAACCCGCCCCTCGCCGCTCCAGCCGGTCCTCGGGCTCGTTCGCCCGTGGCGTCCGCGGCACCTGGAACCTGCTGGCCAAGGGCCTCGGGACGGTGGCGAGGACGGTCGGCCGGACCAGGGAGCTGGAGCCGGAACACCGCCGGGACGGGCTCGCGCTGGGCCTCATCGCCGTCGCGCTGGTCGCGGCGGTCGGCGTCTGGTGGCGTGCGGCGGGGCCGATCGGCGAGGGCGTCGAGTTCGGCACCCGCGCGATCCTCGGCGCCGGCGCGGTGACGCTGCCGCTCGCGCTGGTCGTGATCGCCGTCGCGCTCATGCGCTCCGAGCCCAGACCGGAGACCCGGCCGCGCATGGTCATCGGCACCCTGCTGGTCATCCTGGCCGTGCTGGGGATGCTGCACATCTTCACCGGGCTGCCGGAGACGAACGACGGGCGGATGTACGCCGGCGGCATCATCGGCGTGTTCTCCGGTGGGCTGCTCACCAAGGGCGTGACGACCTGGGTCGCGGTCCCGCTGCTCGTCCTGGTGCTGGTGTTCGGGATCCTCGTGTTCACCGGCACGCCGGTCCGCGAGATCCCGCACCGGCTGCGCACCTGGGGCATGGACGAGGAGGAACTCGCCGACGCCGAGGCCGAGCGCCAGGCGATCGCGGCCGAACGCGAGGCCGTCACCGAGGCGGACCCGAAGTCGGTGCGCCTGCGCAAGCCGTCGCGGCGCAGGCAGTCCAGCGGCGCCGAGGGCGAGCAGCTCGACATCGAGGCCGCGCTGGCGGAGCCGCCGACACCGTTGCGCCCGCCGAAGCCCGCGAAGGCCGTCGCCGCGGAAGTCCCGGAGAAGAAGCCGAAGAAGGCCGCCGAACCGCCGATGGCCGTCACGCGGACCGTCGAAGGCGACTACGAGCTCCCGCCGCCGGACCTGCTGCAGCTCGGCGACGCGCCGAAGTCCCGCAGCAAGGCCAACGACGCGATGATCGAGGCCATCACCGGCGTCCTGGAGCAGTTCAACGTGGACGCCCAGGTCACCGGCTTCACCCGTGGCCCGACGGTCACCCGGTACGAGGTCGAGCTGGGCCCCGGCGTGAAGGTCGAGAAGATCACCGCGCTGACCAAGAACATCGCCTACGCCGTCGCCACCGACAATGTCCGGCTGCTCGCGCCCATCCCCGGCAAGTCCGCCGTGGGCATCGAGGTGCCGAACTCCGACCGCGAGATGGTGCGCCTCGGCGACGTCCTGCGCGCCCCGGGGACCGTCAAGGACAACCACCCGATGGTGATCGGGCTGGGCAAGGACATCGAGGGCCACTTCGTCACCGCGAACCTGACGAAGATGCCGCACCTGCTGGTGGCGGGGTCCACCGGTTCCGGTAAGTCGAGCTTCGTCAACTCGATGCTGGTGTCGCTGCTGGCGCGGGCGACCCCGGACGAGTGCCGGATGATCCTCATCGACCCGAAGATGGTCGAGCTGACGCCGTACGAGGGCATCCCGCACCTGATCACGCCCATCATCACCCAGCCGAAGAAGGCCGCCGCGGCGCTGGCCTGGCTGGTGGAGGAGATGGAGCAGCGTTACCAGGACATGCAGGCCAACCGGGTCCGGCACATCGACGACTTCAACAAGAAGGTGAAGTCGGGGGAGATCACCGCGCCGCCGGGCAGCGAGCGCGAGTACCGGCCCTATCCGTACATCATGGCGATCGTCGACGAGCTGGCCGACCTGATGATGACCGCGCCGCGCGACGTCGAGGACGCGATCGTCCGGATCACGCAGAAGGCCCGTGCCGCCGGGATCCACCTGGTGCTGGCCACCCAGCGGCCCTCGGTCGACGTCGTGACCGGCCTGATCAAGACCAACGTACCCTCGCGGCTGGCGTTCGCGACCTCGTCGCTCACCGACTCGCGGGTCATCCTCGACCAGCCCGGTGCCGAGAAGCTCATCGGTATGGGCGACGCGCTGTACCTGCCGATGGGCGCGGGCAAACCGGTCCGCATCCAGGGCGCGTTCGTCGGCGACGACGAGATCTCCGCCGTCGTGAACTTCTCGAAGGAGCAGGCGCAGCCCGACTACAACGACGGCGTGACCTCGGCGAAGGCGGGAGAGAAGAAGGAGATCGACCCGGACATCGGCGACGACCTCGACGTCCTGCTGCAGGCCGCGGAGCTGATCGTGACCTCGCAGTTCGGCTCGACGTCGATGCTGCAGCGGAAGCTGCGGGTCGGGTTCGCGAAGGCCGGCCGGCTGATGGACCTGCTGGAGAGCCGGGGCGTGGTGGGCCCGTCGGAGGGCTCGAAGGCCCGCGACGTGCTGATCAAGCCGGAAGAACTGGAGTCGGTGCTGTTCATGATCCGCGGCGGCGACGCACCGCCCGCGGACGACGAGGAGTAGCCTCGGACGATGCTTCGGGGCGTTCTGTGCGGTTTACTGGTACAGAACGACCCGAAACTTCGTCAGAGAGGTGTTCATGGTGCTGCGAAGCTTTCGGCTGGCGAACCACAGCTCGTTCCGTGACGAGCACGAGCTTCTGCTGATGCCCGCACTCCCCGGCGATGACCGCGCCGTCGTACCCGCGGCGGCGATCTACGGTGCCAATGCCTCCGGTAAGTCCAATCTGCTCGATGGTTTGTGGCAAATGCGCGGGGCGGTCGTCGGACCCCTTGTGCTGGGTGCGGGGGACCGCGACTTTTTTCTGTTGGACGATGCCGGGGCGACACGTCCGTCGGTCTATGTCGTGGAGATCATCGCCGAGGGAATCCGCTATACATACGGCTTCAGCGTCGATGACGAGCAGGTGCTGGAGGAATGGCTGTACGCCTACCCGGAGAAGCGCAAGCGGGTGATTTTCGAACGACAGGATGGCGAAGTCAGGTTCGGAAGCACCGTCGCGGACCTGAAGGGTAAGTTCGCTGCTTTGGAGGAGTTGATCCGGCGGGACACCTTGTTTCTCGGAGTGTGCGACCGGCTGGAACTCGGCCCCCTGATGCCCGTTTATCGCTGGTTCGAGCACGGATTGCGGATACGGACCCGGACCGCCTCTCGGTCCGTTCGGGAGGTGGGTGATCGTGTCGGTGCCTTTATACGGCGAAGCCCGGACAATGCGCGGAAGCTGTCGTCGTTGCTGGCTGCCGCCGACGTCGGTATCACCGATGTCTTGGTGGAACAGGTCGAAGGCCCCTTGCCGGTTCGTCGCTGGTCTCGGCCACCCTCGCCGCAAGGCGGCGCGCCGAGGCAAACGCACTGGGTTCTCAAACTCCGGCACGGACCTGGTGCGGAACCATTCGACCTCTATGCTGAATCCGCCGGAACCCTGAACTGGCTCGAGTTGCTGCCGACGGTTCTCGAAGTGCTGGACCGTGGACAGGCCTTCGTCGTCGACGAGATCGACACCAGCTTGCACCCGATGCTGACTGCTAAATTGGTCGGGCTTTTCCGGACTCCGGAAACGAACCCCCACGCGGCGCAGTTGATCTTCACCACCCACGACACCAGCTTGCTCGGCACGATGCTGGGTGACCAGGTACTGGATCGGGATCAGGTCTGGTTTGTCGAGAAGGGCGCCGAGGGAGCGAGTCAGCTTTATCCGCTGACCGACTTCAAACCACGTAAGGAGCAAAACACCGAGCGTCGCTACCTCGCGGGCAGCTACGGTGCGGTGCCGGTACTGGCCGACTCCTCGTTCGCAGACGCGGTGCTGGGCAAATGATCCGGCGGGAGAACAACGGACGTCGTCGCTCACCGCTTAGAGAACCTCGTGTGTCCACGCTGATTGTCTGTGGCGCAAAGGTGACCGAGCCCGCATATTTCGATGGCCTCAAGCGTGCTCGTCGCAATCCGGCGATCACTGTCACCATCAAGAAGAAGGCAGCCGACCCGGAGGCTGTCGTGAGGTACGCGGCGGCCGCGCGTCGGCAGGCTGACGGGGTGTACGACGAAGTTTGGTGTGTCGTCGACGTCGACGAGTTCGACCTGGCGAAAACGGCGGCTCTTGCACGGCGGTCACGCATCAACCTGGCGATCTCGAACCCCTGTTTCGAGTACTGGCTGCTGCTGCACTTCCAGGATTGTTCCGCACCGCTGACCTGCTACGCGGAGGTCGATAAGCGGCTACGCAAGTACGTGCTCGGCTATGACAAGACAGCTCTCAAGTTCACGGACTACGCCGACGGCGTCGCGGATGCCGTCGAACGCGGCAAGTCACGCGGAGCTACTCATGGCGAGGAGCACAACCACAACCCGTCCAGTGGGGTCTGGGCTTTGGTCGAGAAGATCCGGTGAAGCCGTGCAACCCCGGACGGCGCCCGTTCCGTCGTAAGGGCGTGGATGGGAAGCAGCTGGTCATCGGAGTCATCGTGCTCGCCGGGGTCGCCCTCGGGGCGGGCAGCTCGCTCGCGGCCGGGCAGCACTCGCGGCCGGTCGCGCCTGCCGGCCAGCCGGGGCCCGGCCAGCCGAGAACGGAGCAACCCTCGACTGAACCGGTCGGGGTCAAGCTCGATCAGCAGTTCACGCTCAGGACCGGGCAGGCGGCGGCACTGGACGACAAGGACCTCGTCGTGCGGTTCACGGACCTGGTCGACGATTCGCGCTGCCGTCCCGGCATGCAGTGTTTCTGGGCGGGCGAGGCGGTCGTCGCGGTCAGCATCGCCGAACCGGGCCGGGGTGAGCGCACCACGGCCGAGCTGCACACCGGGCAGGGCGGGGCGAGCCGGACGGAGTTCGCCGCCTGCCGGATCGACCTGATCGCGGTGAACCAGGCCGGGGACGCGGTGACCTTGCGAATCTCCAAGGCATAAAAGGAAAGTCCCGCTCAGCAGATCTCGTGGATCATCGTGGCAACCTCCCTCGCACCCGGCACGTCTACCGGGTGGCGACCGCGGAGGGCGGTCGCGTTGGGGATCTCAATTCGAGGGGGAACACCTATGCACAAGGTCGTGTCGAGACTGCTGCTCGCGCTGGTGGCGGCGGTCGTGGGGGCGGGGCTCATGGCGGGCCCGGCCCAGGCGGCAGGCCAGACCCAGGCCCGGATACTCGACTCGTTCGGCTACGGGCAGCTGAAGCTGGGCATGTCCGAGGCGGACGCTGTGGCCACGGGGCTGCTCACCGCGGGGGAGCCGGGGAAATGCGCCGCCTACTACTTCGTGCCCAGCGAGGGCAGCATGCCGCGCAGCAGTGGTGTGTTCATCTCGAAGACCGATGGAGTCACCGTTATCGGCGGCACGTCGAAGATGCGCACGCCGCAGGAGATCTGGCGCGGCTCGACGCTTGACGACCTGCGTGAGGCGTACCCGGACCTCACGCAGGACAGCCAGATGGACTGGATCTACCGGGCGTCCGCGCCCGGAAACCCGGCGGCGAACTACAGCTTCGTCGTGAACTTCAACCAGGTCCAGGACTTCGCACTGGAGGCAACCGGCAAGGGGTGCTGACAGCGGACTCGGTGGGCACAGGGCGACCCGGCCGTGTGCCCACCGGGCCGGCACTCAGTCTCCGAGCGCGTGGCCCCAGCCGTCGAGGTAGGCGACCTCGTCCAGCGGGATCCGCCGTGCGGGCGCGAAATCCGACACGGTCGTGTAGGCCACCGGCAGCAGCCCGACCTGCGTGTAACCCTCGGGAATGCCGAGGATCTCGGCGGCTTCGGCCTCGTGCTGCAGGTGGTATGTCGTCAGCGTCGAGCCGAGACCTCGCGAACGCAGCGCGAGCTGGAAGTTCCAGACCGCGGGGAAAATCCCGCCGTAGAACGCCGAATCCAGGGCGTTGTCCCCGTGCGGACGGCCTCGCAGACAGGGGATCACGTACACCGGGACGCGGTCGATGACGTCGATCAGGTGCTTGCCCGAAGCGATCGCGCGGGCCACTGGCAGCTGCTTCACCGTGTCACCGGCGGACTCGATCGCCGCTTCCAGGTACGCCGTGCCGACGCGCCGGAACAACGTGGCCAGGCGGTCCTTGACGTTCTGGTCGCGAATGACGAGCCAGCGCCACGCTTGCGCGTTGCCCGGTGTCGGCGCCTGAAGTGCCAGTTGCAGGCACTCGCGGAGCACGTCGGCTTCGACCGGCCGGTCGAGGTCGAGTTTCCGCCGCACCGAGCGGGTCGTGCTCAGCAAATGATCGGTGATCGAGGTGTCCATCCCCGGCCTCCCCGGTGTTCCATGATCGTCCACAGCCGACACTAGCCCCTCGGGCCGACCGTCCGATCAGGACTCCAGCTCCAGCAGCATCCTGCTGTTGCCCAGGGTGTTCGGCTTGACGTAGGGCAGATCGAGGAACTCCGCGACACCGGGGTCGAGCGACCGCCGCATCTCGTCGTAGACCTCCTGCGTCACCGGCGCGCCGTCGATCTCGACGAAGCCGTGCCCGGCGAAGAAATGGGTCTCGAAGGTCAGGACGAACAGCCGTCTCAGGCCCAGTTCCCGTGCTTCCCCGACGAGCCGGTCGACCAGCGCGTGGCCGATCCCACGTCCACGCGCGGCCTTGTCGACCGCCACGGTGCGCAGCTCGGCGATGTCCTCCCACAGCACGTGCAGCGCCGCGCAGCCGAGCACCTCGTCCGCCGCGTCGGCGACCCAGAACTCCTGGACGGCTTCGTACAGCGTGACCAGGTCCTTTTCCAGCAGCACGCGGCCGGCGTCCGAATCGACCAGTGTCTTGATCTTGCGGACGTCGGCGATGCGGGCGCGGCGGATCGCCGCCTCACCGGGCGAATCTGGGGGCACGGATCGACCGTATCCGGCGCGCGAGGTCTCCGCTGCGGTGGGTTCCGTGTGTTCGACGGTTCCCCGTATGCTGCTTCGGCGCAGGTGATCAGCTGCTCACGCAGAGGATTCGACAAAGAGGGGGAGCTTTGACGCGCGCCGGATGGGACCCGTTCCAGGCCGCGGAGGCCCAGGCGTCGGCCGGGAGGACGACGATGCTGGCCGCGCCGGACGGGGTGTCGTGGCTGCTCGTCCCGGGACGGCCGTGGCAGTGGAGCGCCCGTGGGGGCGCGTGGCAGTTCGGGCAGCCGCCCGCCGATCCGGGATACCGGGGCGCCACCCGGCTGGTGCCACCGCCAGGACCCGCGCCGTCGGCTCCGCCGCCGGTGCCTCCGCCCGCGTACGGGCCGTCGTCCGGTCAGGTGCCGGTCGCGCCGCCGGGGCCGCCGTCCGGACCACAGGCCAGGGCCGTCCCGCCCCCGCTGCCCACCGGCCCGGCGCCCGTGGGCCCGCCGCCCCTGCCGAACACACCGCCGCCGCTGCCCGCGCCCGTGGCCGCCGCCCCACCCGCGCCACCCGCCCGCCCGGCCGTCGTGGTGGAGAACCTCCGCGGCGGGACCCGTTTCGTGGCCGGGCCGGAGTCGGCGCTCGCGTTCATCGACCGCGCCGTCCGCATCATCGGCTGGGCGGACGGGACCCGGCACGCGGAGCAGTCGGGCCCGGCCGATCCGCCGCCGCCCGAACCGGAGCCGCCGGAGGGTGGCAGCCAGTACGGCCTGCTCGACAACATGGCCGCGCACAGCCGATCCGTGACCCTCGACCTGCTCGCCGCCGGAAACCGTTTCCGGCGGTCGAGTCAGCAGCGGAAGCAGCAGGAGGACTACGAGCGCGCGTATCAGCAGTGGCAGCTCGACTACCAGGAGTGGGAGCGGCGGCAGCGTGAGGCGGAGCTGCGCACGGCGGGACAGGAACAGCCGAACCCGCTGATCCTGTTCGTCGGCAAACCACACACCGGGCAGCGACGGCTGTTCCGTGCTGTGTCCGAAGCGCTGTACGCCGCGGGTGTGAGCGTCAGCGCGCCCGCCAACGTCACCGGGCCGGAACTGCTCGGTGGCAAGGAGAATCCGTCCGCGGAAGCGGAGTTGCGGCGCACGATCGAGCGCTACGACGACGCCGAGGTGCCCCCGTCGGTACTGGTGGAAGAAGCCGACGTGCTCTTCGACGGCGCGCCCGGTGGTGTCATCCGCTACCTCCGCGATCTCGCGCACGACCAGAACAGCTGCCGGGTCGTCGCGTTCGCCGGGACCGAGGCCATGCTGTCGCTGCTCAAGGCCGAGGCGCCGGAGCTGATCCCGAGGCTGCTCGTCCATCCGATGCCGGACCTGTCCCAGCCCGCGACGGTGTCCGCGCTGCTCGACATCTTCACCGCGGAGCGGTCGATCGTCATGGCGCCCCCGGTGCGGGAGCGGCTCGCCGGGCTCGCGCAGGCGGGCCGCACGACGGAGAACGCGAGGGACGTCGAGGCGTTGCTCGCGGCGGCCAGCCAGCACGCCATCGGCCGGGGCGCGACACCGGGCGGCCCCGTGCACATCGAACCGGCCGACGTCGAGCAGCTCGCGCAGTCGGTGCGGGCCAAGGGCGGCAAGACGATCGAGGAGCTGCTCGCCGAGCTGGACGGGATGATCGGGCTCGCTTCGGTGAAGCAGCGGGTGCGGTCCTTGGTCGACGAGATGGCGATCGACGCCCGGCGTCGCGAGGCGGGACTGCGGGTGGCCACTCGCAGCCGTCATCTGCTCTTCACCGGTAACCCGGGCACCGCGAAGACGACGGTGGCGCGGCTCGTCGGCCAGATCTACCAGGCGCTCGGCGTGCTGTCGAAGGGACACGTCGTCGAGGTGGCTCGCACCGACCTCGTCGGCGAGTTCCTCGGCCACACCGCGCCGAAGACCCGCGAGGTGTGCGAGCGGGCGATGGGCGGCGTGCTGTTCCTCGACGAGGCGTACAACCTCGTCAGCGACAAGGACGACGAGTTCGGCCGCGAGGCGGTCACCGAGCTGTTGCTGCAGATGGAGAACAACCGGGACGGCTTCGTCGTGTTCGCGGCGGGTTACCCGAAGGAGATGGACGATTTCCTGGAGAGCAACCCGGGCCTGCGCTCGCGGTTCGCGGGCAGGGTGGAGTTCCCGGATTACTCGAACGAGGAACTCGCCGGCATCTTCCGGGTGATCGCCGAGAGCCAGGGCTACCGGCTGGCCGACGACGCGGCGGCGGCGCTGCCGGACGCCGTCCGGACGATCCCGCGCGGCCGGGGTTTCGCGAACGGCCGGTCGGCACGGGTGCTGCTGGAGGCGGCGATCGCCAAGCAGTCCTCGCGCCTGGCCGCCGCGCCGGACACCGATGCCGCCGAACTGGAAGTCCTGGTCGCGGCCGACCTGCCGGGGGCGGGCGAGTCCGGCGTCGCGATGACCGACGGTGGTGGCCCGCGGCGAAGCCTCGACGACCTGCTGTCCGAATTGGACGGAATGATCGGGCTCGCGTCGGTGAAGCAGCGGATCCGTTCGCTGGTCGACGAGATGGCCATCGACAAACGCCGCCGTGAGGCCGGGATGCGGGTCGGTGCCCGCACCAGGCATCTCGTGTTCACCGGAAACCCGGGGACCGCGAAGACCACGGTGGCCCGGCTGATCGGGCAGATCTACCGCGAACTCGGTGTCCTCTCCTCGGGTCACCTGGTCGAGGTCACCAGCCCGGACTTGATCGGGCAGTATGTCGGCACCACCTCCCCGAAGACGCGTGAGGTGTGTGAGCGCGCGGTCGGTGGGGTGTTGTTCATCGACGAGGCGTACAACCTCGCGGGCGCGAAGGGGACTGACTCGGATTTCGGCGGTGAGGCCGTCGCGGAGTTGCTGGTGCAGATGGAAAACCACCGCGACGATCTGGTGGTGATCGCGGCCGGTTACCCGAAGGAGATGGACAACTTCCTCGAGACGAACCCCGGCCTGCGGTCCCGGTTCGCGAACCGCGTGGAGTTCCCGGATTACTCCAACGAGGAACTCGAAGGCATTTTCCGTGTCATGGCGGAGAAACAGGGCTATCGACTGGGTGAGGACCTCGAAGGCGCGCTCTCCGAGGCGGTCCGCCGGATTCCGCGGGGCCGGGGCTTCGCGAACGGCCGCTCGGCGCGGGGCCTGCTGGAGGCGGCGACCGCGCGGCAGTCGAGCCGCTTGGTGGGGCAACCCGACGCGGAGCTGGACGTCTTGGTCGCCGCGGATCTTCCGGGTGCGGGGGAGTCCGGTGTCGGTATGGCGGACGACGGTGGCCCGCGGCGGAATCTGGACGAGCTGTTGTCCGAATTGGACGGAATGATCGGGCTGGCGCCGGTGAAGCACAGGGTTCGTTCGCTGGTGGACGAGATGGCGATCGACAAACGCCGTCGCGAGGCGGGTTTGCCGGTATCGGCCCGCAGCCGCCACTTGGTGTTCACGGGTAACCCGGGGACGGCGAAGACGACGGTGGCGCGGTTGATCGGGCAGATCTACCGGGAACTCGGCGTGCTGCCGTCCGGGCATCTGGTGGAGGTCACCAGCCCGGACCTGCTGGGCCAGTACTACGACGACGCCGCGCAGACGACGCGTGACGTGTGTGAGCGTGCGGTCGGCGGCCTGCTGTTCATCGACGAGGCGTACAACCTCGCCGAAAAGGCCGCGGGCAACGACGTCGTCGCGGAGTTGTTGGTACAGATGGAAAATCACCGTGACGACCTGGTGGTGATCACGGCCGGTTACCCGAAGGAGATGGATACTTTCCTGGAGACGAACCCTGGCCTGCGGTCGCGGTTCGCGGGCCGGGTGGAGTTCCCGGACTACTCCAACGAGGAACTGGCCGCCATCTTCCGTCTGATGGCGGGGAACCAGAAGTACCGGCTCGCCGAGGACATGGCGAACGCGTTGCCCGAGGCGGTCCGGCGCATCCCTCGGGGGAAGGGTTTCGCCAACGGCCGCTCCGCGCGGGTGCTGCTGGAGGCGGCGATCGCCCGGCAGTCCGGCCGTCTCGCGACGCAGCCGGACGCCGAACTGGACGTCCTGGTGGCCGCGGATCTGCCGGAGGCGGGCGAATCCGGCGTCGGGGTCGCGGACGATGGTGGTCCGCGGCGGAGTCTGGACGAGCTGCTGTCCGAATTGGACGGAATGATCGGGCTGGCGCCGGTGAAGCACCGGGTCCGTTCGCTGGTCGACGAGATGGCGGTGGACAAACGCCGTCGCGAGGCCGGGATGGCCGTCACCACCAGGACCCGGCACCTGGTGTTCACCGGGAACCCTGGCACGGCGAAGACGACGGTGGCGCGGTTGATCGGCCAGATCTACCGGGAACTCGGCGTGCTGCCGTCCGGGCACCTGGTCGAGGTCACCAGCCCGGACATGATCGGGCGGTATGTGGGCGAAACGTCTCCGAAGACGCGTGAGGTGTGTGAGCGCGCGGTCGGTGGTGTCCTGTTCATCGACGAGGCGTACAACCTCGCGGGCGCGAAGGGGACTGACTCCGACTTCGGCGGTGAGGCCGTCGCGGAGTTGCTGGTGCAGATGGAAAACCACCGTGACGACCTGGTGGTGATCACGGCCGGGTATCCGAAGGAGATGGACAACTTTCTGGAGACCAACCCGGGCCTGCGGTCGCGGTTCGCCGGGCGGGTCGAATTCCCGGACTATGCGAACGAGGAACTCGAAGGAATCTTCCGCCTCATGGCGGCCAAGCAGGGCTACCGCCTCGCCGAGGACATGACCACAGCGTTGCCGGAAGCGGTCCGCCGCATTCCGCGGGGGAGAGGCTTCGCGAACGGCCGGTCCGCCCGCGGGCTGCTGGAGGCCGCCATCGCCAAGCAGTCGAGCCGGGTCAGCGGCGCCGACGGCGCGGAGCTGGACCAGCTCGTCGCCGCGGACCTGCCGGGCTCGGGCGAGGCCGGGGTCGCGGTCGCCGACGACGCCGGGCCCCGGCGCGGCCTCCAGGAGCTGATGGCCGAGCTCGACGGCATGATCGGCCTCGACGGCGTCAAGCAGCGGGTGCGTTCGCTGGTCGCCGAAACCCGGCTGGACGCGCGGCGCCGCACCGCGGGCCTGCCGGTGTCGCCACGCAGCAGGCACCTCGTGTTCACCGGCAATCCCGGCACCGCGAAGACCACAGTGGCCCGGCTGATGGGGCAGATCTACCGGGAGCTGGGCGTGCTGCCGTCCGGGCATCTGGTCGAGGTGACCAGCCCGGACATGATCGGCGAGTACATCGGACGGACCGCGCCGAAGACCCGCGAGGTGTGCGAGCGCGCGGTCGGCGGCCTGCTGTTCATCGACGAGGCCTACAACCTCGTCCAGGACTACGGGAACGACTTCGGCAAGGAAGCCGTCGCCGAGCTGCTGGTGCAGATGGAGAACCATCGCGACGACCTGATCGTCATCGCGGCGGGCTACCCGGCCGACATGGACCGCTTCCTCGACAGCAACGCCGGGCTGCGCTCGCGGTTCGGGGGCACCGTCGAGTTCGCCGACTACACCGACGACGAGCTCGCGGGGATCTTCACCGCGATGGCGGCCAAGCAGGGCTACCGGCTCGCGTCCGACCTCGCGACGGCGTTGCCGCAGGTGATGGCCGGGATCGACCGGGGCGCCGGGTTCGCGAACGGCCGGTCCGCGCGCGGGCTGCTCGAACAGGCGATCAGCGCGCAGGCGATGCGGCTCGCCGGGCCCGAAGTGGATCTCGAACAACTGGCCGACGACGACCTGACCCTGCTGACGATGGGCGATCTGCCACGCCAGCTACCCTGAACGTCGTGCCTTCTCCCACCACAGAGCCCGACAGCGGCCGACGCGTCTCCTTGCTGACCCTGGGCTGCGCCCGCAACGAGGTCGACTCCGAGGAGCTCGCCGGCCGTCTCGCCGCCGGTGGCTGGGAGCTGACCGCGGATCCCGAGGACTCCGACGTCGTGGTGGTCAACACCTGCGGGTTCGTCGAATCGGCCAAAAAGGACTCGGTCGACACACTGCTCGCCGCGTCCGACACCGGCAAGAAGGTCGTCGCCGTCGGCTGCATGGCCGAGCGTTACGGCCACGAACTCGCCGAGAGCCTGCCCGAGGCCGACGCCGTACTGGGCTTCGACCACTACGCCGATCTCTCCGAGCGGCTCGGCGACGTCGTGGCCGGGCGCAAGATCGCCGCGCACACGCCGTCGGACCGGCGCAAGCTGCTGCCGATCAGCCCGGTGCAGCGGCCCGCCGCGGCCGAGACGGTCGAGGTGCCGGGCCACGCCCAGCACGGCTGGGGCCCGCGCGTGCTGCGCACCCGGCTGGACACCTCGCCGGTGGCGGCGCTGAAGATCGCCTCCGGCTGCGACCGGCGCTGCTCGTTCTGCGCGATCCCCTCCTTCCGCGGCTCCTTCGTGTCCCGGCAACCGGAGGAGATCATCGCCGAGGCGCGGTGGCTCGCCGAGCAGGGCGTCAAGGAGCTGTTCCTGGTCAGCGAGAACTCGACCTCATACGGCAAGGACTTCGGCAGGGACGGCGCCCGCGCGCTGGAACTGCTGCTGCCGCGGCTTGCCGAGATCGAGGGCATCGACCGCGTCCGCGTGTCCTACCTCCAGCCCGCCGAGACCCGCCCGCAGCTGGTCAAGGCCATCGCCACCACGCCGGGCGTCGCGGACTACTTCGACCTGTCCTTCCAGCACTCCAGCGAGCAGGTGCTGCGCCGGATGCGCCGCTTCGGCTCGACCGACTCGTTCCTCGCGCTCACCGAGCAGATCCGCGAGTACGCGCCGGCCGCGGGCATCCGCACCAACGTCATCGTCGGGTTCCCCGGCGAGACCGAGGAGGACCTCGCCGAGCTGGAGCGCTTCCTCACCGGTGCCCGGCTCGACGCGGTCGGCGTCTTCGGCTACTCCGACGAGGACGGCACCGAGGCCGAGACGTTCGACGGCAAGCTCGACCCCGCCGAGGTCGCCGAGCGGGTCTCGCGGATCTCCGCGCTGGTCGAGGAGCTGACCGCGCAGCGGGCCGAGGATCGCATCGGCGACTTCGTCGAGGTGCTCGTCGAGCAGACCGGCGAGGACGGCGACGACCCGACCGGCCGTGCCGCGCACCAGGCGCCCGAGGTCGACGGCGAATGCGTCGTGCTGGACGCGCCTTCCGCGCTCGAGGTCGGTGACCTGATCCGCTGCGAGGTGGTCGACTCCGCGGGTGTCGACCTCATCGTCCGGCCGGTACCGGACGCCGACCGGTGAGTGCGCTGCCGAGCGACGCGGGCGAGGGCAGTACGCCGCACGGCCACGACGCCCCCGCCCACGTCCCGGAGCCGACCCCGGTCCCGACGCTCAACATCGCGAACCTGCTGACGTTGTCGCGGCTGGTGCTGGTGCCGCTGTTCGTCGTCGCGCTGTTCACCGGTGACGGCACCGACATCCTCTGGCGCGCGATCGCGACCGGGCTGTTCGTCGTCGCCTCGGCCACCGACCAGGTGGACGGCTGGGTCGCCCGCCGCTACGGGCTGATCACCGACTTCGGCAAGATCGCCGACCCGATCGCGGACAAGGCGCTGATCGGGGCCGCGCTGATCGGGCTGAGCCTGCTCGGCGAGCTGTCGTGGTGGGTGACGATCGTGATCGCCGTCCGCGAGATCGGCGTGACCCTGCTGCGGTTCTGGGTGATCCGGCACGGCGTCATCCCGGCCAGCCGCGGCGGCAAGGCGAAGACGATGACCCAGATCGTCGCGATCGTCGCGTACCTCCTGCCGCTGTCCGCGGGCGCCGCGCCGGTGCGCTGGGTGCTGATGGGGCTCGCGGTGGCGCTGACGGTGGTGACCGGGCTCGACTACCTCGTCCGCGCCGTCCGGCTGCGTGCCGCCGGCCGCCGGGCCACCGGAGCCTGACCGGTGGAAGCCGCGGAACTCGTGACCTCGCTCATCGAACGCGGTGAGACGGTCGCCACAGCGGAATCCCTCACCGCCGGTCTCGTGTGCGCGACGCTGACCGGTGTTCCCGGTTCCAGCGCGGTGGTCCGCGGCGGGCTGATCGTGTACGCCACCGACCTCAAGGCCGAACTGGCCGGGGTCGACAGGGCGCTGCTGGCCGAGCACGGCGCCGTCCACCCCGAAGTGGCTGCCCAGCTGGCCGAGGGCGCCCGCGATCGCTGCGGCGCGACCTGGGGACTCGGCCTCACCGGGGTCGCCGGACCGGCCTCGCAGGACGGCGTCGCGCCGGGCACCGTGTATGTCGCGCTCGCCGGGCGGGGAACACGGACTGTGCGTACCCTCGGCCTCGACGGCGGCCGCGAACGGATCAGGACCGAAGCCGTGCGTGCGGTGTTCGCGCTGCTCGGGGAACATCTGCGCTGAATCGCGCGTTCGCCCTTGGCGTACGGACGTGTCAACTCCTGCATCCAGGGCGCCGCTCTGGGTAACGTAGGGGGTACCAGTTCGGAAGGGAGGCGCGTGATGACCGTGCTGTTGCGTGAGGCGATCGGTGATCGGCTCCGTCATGCCCGCACCAATCAGCGTCGTACGCTGCGCGACATCTCCCGCGCCGCCAAGGTCAGCCTCGGGTACCTCTCCGAGGTGGAGCGCGGGCAGAAGGAGGCGTCCAGCGAGCTGCTGGCGTCCATCTGCGAGGCTTTGGACCTTCCGCTCGGTGAGCTGCTCTACAACGTCGCGGCCGATGTGTCGGCCCTCGACACGGTCGAGGTCGCGCAGGTCGACGAGCGTGCCGAGGCTGTGCCGCGAGAGACCGTGCCGCGGGAGACCGTGCCGGAGCGCGGCGCCGCTGCGGAGGCGTCGGTGGCCGGTGGCTTCGAGGGTGGCAGGTTGATGTCCGAGCTGATCGGCAACGACCTGGCCGACCTGCAGATGTCGCCGGCCCAGCGGATGAGCCCGACGCTGCGCACGACGATCGGCGCGCCGAAGCTCGCGTCGATCATCGCCGCGTAATCGCAGGACTCGCGAGTGGGCGAGGTGTGTTCGCGGAAAGCGCGAACGTGCCTCGCTCGTCGTGTTTTCTGGGGGTGCAACCCCCAGGCCCCGCGGGGGGGGGCGGCCCCCCCCCCCCCCCCCCGGGGGCGGCGGGGGGGGGTGGGGGGGGGGCGGCGGGCGGGGCACGCCCCCCCCCGCGCGCCGCCGTGAGGACGCCTTCTGTGCGGTGGGTGTGACGAAGGCCCCCTTCGGTGTACCGGAGGGGCCGGGGGCGTCCCTCGGCACGTGGCGGCCGGGCGAACGGGCCGGGAACGTCCTCGCACGTCACGAGGTCGCGACGCCCTGGGCGCCGGGATAGCCTTGCTGACCTCACGCAACGCGTTCGGAGCGTCCCGCTGCGCAGTATGCCGAGGTGCCGCCGGAGCGGGTCCGGCGACCACGCAGAGTCAGGGTTAGCCCTGATTTACGCCGGGTCGGCTAGAACGCCGGGGGATGACCTGACACGATGGAACCCAACACCGGGGTCGGGACGTTGCATGAGCAGGGGAGTGACGCCCCACCGACCGGTAACTCAAGCCAGTGGGACGCAAGAAGGCAGGCGGAGGAGATGGCCAACCCGTTCGTGAAGTTCTGGAAGTACATGATGGCGGCGTTCTCGTCGAAGATCGACGAGCACGCCGACCCGAAGGTACAGATCCAGCAGGCCATCGAGGAGGCTCAGCGCAACCACCAGGCGCTGACCCAGCAGGCCGCTTCCGTGATCGGCAACCAGCGGCAGCTGGAGATGAAGCTCAACCGGCAGCTCGGCGACGTCGAGAAGCTGCAGTCCTCGACGCGCCAGGCGCTGGTGCTCGCCGACGAGGCCCGCGCGAAGGGCGACGAGCAGAAGGCGGTCGAGTTCGAGAACGCCGCCGAGAGCTTCGCCGCGCAGCTGGTCACCGCCGAGCAGAGCATCGAGGACCTGAAGACGCTGCACGACCAGTCGCTGCAGGCCGCCGCCCAGGCCAAGCAGGCCGTCGAGCGCAACGCCACGATGCTGCAGCAGAAGCTGGCCGAGCGCACCAAGCTGCTGTCCCAGCTGGAGCAGGCGAAGATGCAGGAGCAGGTCTCCGCCTCGCTGAACCAGATGAGCGAACTCGCCGCGCCGGGCAACACGCCGTCGCTGGAAGAGGTCCGCGACAAGATCGAGAAGCGCTACACCACGGCGCTGGGCCAGGCGGAGCTCGCCCAGAACTCGGTGCAGGGCCGCATGATGGAGGTCCAGGCCTCGACGACGCAGCTGGCCGGGCACTCGCGGCTCGAGCAGATCCGCGCCTCCATGCGCGGCGATTCGGTGGCCCAGGTGACCGACGGCGGCAAGTCCGCCGCCGCGCCCAAGCCCGCCGCGGGCAGCTCGGCGGACATCCAGCGTGAGATCCAGGCCCGCGTCCAGGCCGAGCAGGGCAAGAACCCGGCCTGACGCGCCGGGCAGACCATCACACAGGGGGCTGGGCATGGGAGACCGCAGGAGAAGGGACTGGCGCGGGGAGTACAACGACCTCAGCGCCAAGCTCGAGAAGCACATCGAGCGGTTGCCCGACTACGCCCAGCGCGCCCAGGAGAAGCTGCAACGGTACTTCCCGCCGGACGAGCAGTCCGGCGGGAAGCCCGCGCAGCGGCCCCCGATGCCTGCCCGCCCGCCGATCCCCCGGCGCCCCGCCATGCCTCCGGTACAGCGGCTGGCCGGGATGTCGTTGTCCTCGATGGCCGAGCAGGTCCCGGTGGTGGCCGACGCCAAGGCCAAATGGGACCGCTGGAACCAGCCGGCGGCCAAGCTGGAACGCCGGAAGCGGCGCGCCTCGCGCGCGATGACACTGTGGATCCTGCTCACCATCCTGTGCGGGATCTACATGGTCGCGGCCGGGACCGGCGTGCTCAACGCCGCCGGAACCGCACAGCTCCCGCAGGCGATCGCGGCACTGGCCGGGGTCGTCGTGTTCGGCACCTTCGGCGTCCGGTCGGGAATGCGGCTGCGGTCCCTCAACCGCGTCGAGCTTCCGGCGGCGCCCGCCGGTCCGCCGCCGCTGCCGCCCGCCGGGTCGATGGCGCGGCAGCCGATGGAGCGGCTGGCCGAAAGCGAGGCGTCGCTGGCCGAGCTGCTGCGTCAGCTCTCGACGCCGTCGGCGGCCGGGGTCGCCGCCGTGCCGGACATCTCCGTCGCCGACGCCCGCAACACCGCCGACGAGGCGGCCAAGGCGTTGCGCGGCCTCGCCGACCGCATCCAGGCACTCGAACGCGGCCGCGACGCCGCCCCGGCACGGGAGAAGTCGGCGCTCGAAGCCGCCGTGCGGAAGATGCGCGAACAGCTCGACGACGGTCTCGACGGCTACGGCGCGCTGCTCGCCGCCGCCGGTCGCGCGGTCGCCGCGAGTGGTGACGGCGGGCTCGGCGCTTCGAAGGACGCGCTCACCGACGCCACGGATCGGCTCGCCGGGCTCGCGCTGGCACTGCGCGAACTGTCTTCCTGAAACACTTTTCCGTTCCCCGGAACCGGGGCGCCCCGCGAGCAGGGTCGCGTTTCACCCCGGCGTCACCGCCTGTTCATCGTGCGGTACCGAAACACTCGCGTAATCAGAATCGTCTGGCTACGGAAACGCGTGATGCGTAACGTTTCCGTCATGCCTGGACTGGTGGCACCAGAACGGAAGTGCGCGATGCACTAGAGGTTCACCGGCGCCGACCGTACACAGTGGACGCTTTCTCGATCACGCCGAGGAAAGGACGCCCCGTGAACACGATTCCGCCGGATCCCGAACCCGTACCGTCCCCGCCGCCCAGCGCGCACCAGCGAGTCCTGGCGGCGTTCGAGCGCATCGCCGAACTGGACCGCCCGGAAATCTGGACCACCCTCCGCGCCCAGGAAGACGTCCTCGTCGACGCGAAGGCCGTCGACGAGCGCATTCGCGCAGGTGAGGAGCTTCCGCTCGCGGGCTCGCTGCTCGCGGTGAAGGAGGGTATCGACGTCGCCGGTCTGTCCACCGTGGCGGCTTGTCCGTCCTCTTCGTACCTGCCCGAGATGAGTGCCACCGCGGTCTCGCGGCTCGCCGCCGCGGGCGCCGTCGTGCTCGGCAAGACCGATCCGGAGCAGCTCGCGGCCGACCCGCTCGACGTCGCCAGCGGGGTGGCGGTGGCCGTCTCGCTCGGGATCGTCGATCTGTCGCTGGGTACCGATCTCATCGGGGCCGGCCGTGTTCCCGCCGCGCTGAACGGTGTCGTCGGGCTCAAACCCACGCCCGGCTTGGTGCCGGCGACCGGCATTTCCCCGTCCACGCTCGCCTGTGACAGCGTTGTGGTCTTCGCTCGCGGGCTCGTCGAGGCGCAGCGCGCGGTCGGGCTGATGACCGGTCCGGACAGTCGTGCCTGGCCCGCCGACGTCCGGTTCGGGGTGGGGGAGCACCCGCGGCTCGCGATGCCGGACGACGACTGGCTCCGGTCACTGGCGGCACCCGCGCGGCTCGCGCTCGGCACGGCTGCCGCCGCCCTGCGGTCGTCCGGTGCGGTGGTCGAGCCGTGCAGCCTCGCGGCATTCAGGGAAGCCGGAGAACAACGGGTGCTTGCGGGCTACGACGCGCTGCTGTTGCCGACTCTCCCCGAACATCCCGGTGTCGCCGCGGTCAGGGTGCCGTCGCGGCCCGGCGAGCAGGGCCCGTCCGGGGTCACCGTGGTGACCAGGGCCTTCGACGATCAGCTCGGTCTGGACCTCGCGGCCGTCCTCACCGGTGAGCCGCCGTCGCTCTGCTCGGCGCCCGGTGCCGACCTGGTGGTGTTCGGGGCCCATCTGCGCGGGCAGCCGCTCAACGACCGGCTCATCGCACTGGGCGCGCGGTTCGCGAGTCCGGTTAGGACGGTCGAGCGGTATCGCATGGTGTTGCTGCCGACCGAACCCCCGCAACCGGGCGTCCTGCCCGCGGGGGCCAGCGGGCTCGACGGCGAACGGTGGCGACTCTCGCCGGCGGCGCTGAGCCGCTTCGCCGCCGAACTGCCTGAACCGTTCGTACTCGGCCGGATCGAGCTGGAAGACGGCACCTGTCCGCAGGCTGTGCTGTGCGAGGCCGTGGCGGCCGACGGCGCCGAAGACCTGGCGCGCTACGAGTCGTGGCGCGGCTATCTGCGGTTCGTCAGTACCGCCGGTCCGCGAGACCCCGGGTGACCCGTCGCACCAGACCCGGGCCGTGCAAGGCGAACCCGGTGTAGAGCTGGACGAGGCTCGCTCCGGCGTCGAGCATGCGGGCGGCGTCACCGGCGCCGAGGATGCCCCCGACGCCGATGATCGGCAGCCTGCCCTCGGTCCGGTCCTGCACGAACCGGACGACCTCCAGCGCGCGGGCGGTCAGCGGGCTGCCGGACAGCCCGCCCGTCTCCGCACTGAGCCCGGCCTCGGCCGGGACGATCCCGTCGCGGCCGAGCGTGGTGTTGGTGGCGATGACGCCCGCGACGCCGTGCTCGAGGCAGACCTCGAGAAGCTCGGCCAGCGCCTCGTCGGTCAGGTCCGGTGCGACCTTGACCAGCAAGGGCGTCGGCGGCCGTCCTGCTTCTTCGGCGAGCGCACCGGAGGTGAGCCGCAGTTCGGTGAGCAGCTCCGCGAGCGCGGCGCGGTCCTGCAGCGCGCGCAGGCCGGGGGTGTTCGGGGAGCTGACGTTGATCGCGAAGTAGTCCGCGTACGGGTGCAGCGCGCGCAGCGAGAAGCGGTAGTCCTCGACAGCCTCGTCGAGCGGGGTCACCTTCGACTTGCCGATGCTGATCCCCAGCGGGACACCGGGCTTGCCGCTCGCGGCGAGCCGCGTGGCCAGCGCCTGCGCGCCTTCGTTGTTGAAGCCCATCCGGTTGATCACCGCGTCGGTCACCGGAAGGCTGAACAGCCGCGGCTTCGGATTGCCCGGCTGCGCGTGCCGGGTCACCGTGCCGACCTCGACGAATCCGAACCCCAGCGCGGGCCACGCCGCCAGCGCGCGGCCGTTCTTGTCCATCCCGGCCGCGAGGCCGACCCGGTTGGGGAAGCGCAGGCCGAGCACCGTCACCGGGTCGTCGGTGCGGTAGACCTTTTCGAGTGCCTTCAGCGCGGGCGAGACGCGGCTCAGCCTGGCGAGCGCGGCGACCGTCCGTTCATGCACCAGCTCGGGGTCGTGGTAGGCCATCCGGTACAGCGCCGGACGGACGATCTTCTCGAAGAGCACGGCGTCCATGCTGCCTCATCGCCGCGCCGGCGCTCGGCACAGGTGGTACCCGGCGTGAACCAGCCCTCAGCGGCGGGCCTTCCACTCGTGGTCGAGCATCGCGAAGACGAACTCGTCGGTCCACTCGCCCTTGACCACCTCGTTCTCCCGCAGGTGGGCTTCCTTGCGCATGCCGAGCCGCTCCATCAACGCCGCCGACCGGGTGTTGCGGCCGTCGCAGCGGCCGATGATCCGGTGCAGGCCGAGATCCTCGAACCCGAGCCGCAGCAGCTCGGTCGCCGCCTCGGCGGCCAGCCCCTTGCCGTGGTGATCGGGGTGGAACACGAAACCGATTTCGCCCTGCTGGTGTTCGGCGCTGAGGTACTTCAGGTTGAGGTCGCCGATGAGCTGCCCCGTCGACGCGAGTTCGACCGCGACGGCGAGAAGCTGGCCCTCGGCGGACAGCGTCGAGCTGTGCACGCGTTTGGCCAGCGCGGCGGCCGATTCGGCGCGGCTGCGCGGACCCCAGTAGAGGTAGCGGGCGACGTCGGCCCGTGACTGGAAACTGTTCAGCGCGTCGAGATCTTCGGGCCTGAACGGGCGCAGCAGCAGACGGTCCGTGGTGATCGGATAGTCAGGCCTCAGCATGCCGTTCAGGCTAGTCACGCGAGGTCCGTTCGGGGTAATCGCGTAAACCCCTCTTCGCCCAAGGCCGAACTCCGATCGCCGGACGGTCGTCGCGGCCGGATGGGCGGCCACACGATGATGACTCCAGATATGGGTAACCCCCGGCGTGCCTCCCGAACGCCGTCAAACGTTCGGGCCCGAGCCGGACTGGAGCTCGGGTACGCCGGGGGCCCGGTGACTGCCTGGTATTCGCAGAGGTCACGCGGAACGTGACCGATAGCAGGCAGCACACGAAGCAGGCGATGAGCCGAAGGTGGCTCGCGTTGTATCGCTGCTCAAGGTCCTATCGTGTGCCATCCGCTAGCGGACAGCCACCTCACGAGTCCTTTGGGAATACAACTTAGGACCACCTCCTTTCTCGTGTACCGCCACGCTATGCGAAGTCCTCGGGTTCCGGCAACGTGATTTCGTTGATCTCCTTCACCAGCGCGGTCTTCCGGTCCGGGGCCAGGAACGACACCTCGACCGCGCTCCGGGCGAGCCGGGCGATTTCGGGCGTGCTCAGCCGCAAAGTCCGGGCCACGGCGAGGTATTCGCCGGTGAGCGTGGCCCCGAACATCGGCGGGTCGTCGGTGTTGATCGTGACCACGACGCCGTGATCGAGCATGCGGCGCACGGGATGGGCCTCGATCGAACCGACCTGCCCGGTGCGGACGTTGGACGTCGGGCACACCTCGAGCGGAATCCGGTGTGCCGCAAGGTATTCCAGTAGCGCCGGATCGCCGGCGCAGCTGGTCCCGTGGCCGATCCGCTCGGCGCCGAGGTCGTGGATCGCCGACCAGATCGTCGCGGGCCCGGTGGTCTCCCCGGCGTGCGGGACGCTGTGCAGCCCGGACTCCCGCGCCGCGGTGAAGAACGGTTCGAACTGCGCGCGCCCGACGCCGATCTCCGGCCCGCCGAGGCCGAACGACACGAGCCCGTCGGGCCGTTCGCGCAACGCGAACGTGAGGGTTTCCCGCCCGGCCTTGACACCCTTCTCTCCGGGAATGTCGAAGCACCAGGCCAGTTCGACGCCGTGGTCCGCCGCCGCGGCGGCCCGGCCGGTCTCCAGCCCGGTCAACAGGTCGTCGGCGGACATCCCGTCGAGCAGATGGTTGTACGGCGTCACGGTGACCTCGGCGTAGCGCGCGTTGTGCGCCGCGAGGTCGGCGGCGAGTCCGGTGACCAGGGTGTGGATGTCGTGCCGGTCGCGCACCAGCGAGGTGACCGCCAGGTACACCTTCAGGAAATGCGCGAAGTCGCGGAAGGTGAAGAACTCGGCCAGTTCGGCCGCGTCCGTCGGGACGCCCGCGGCGGGCCGCCGCCGGGCCAGTTCGAGCACGGTCGGCAGGCTCGCCGAGCCGACCAGGTGGACGTGGAGTTCGGCCTTGGGCAGGGCCTGCACGTACGCGCGCAGCGCCTGCCCGGTCAGGATTTCGGGCATGACAAAGCTCCCTGAGAATGGAAGTGAGGTGACGTGCGGAAGAAAGGGCGGGCTCAGGGAGCGAGGTCGCCGCGTTCGGTGTCGGCCCCGTAGAGCGGGAGCTTGAACGTCGTCACGTCGCGATCTTACCGGCTCGGGGCCGGTCCTGGCTGGCATTTCGGGCAATACCAGGTGGGCCTGCGGTACACGTCGTCGCCCTGCTGGGCCACGAGGACCCGGCCGCCGCAGCGGAAACAGCCCTGGCGGGTGCGTTCGTAGACCCAGTTCCGGCGGCCTCGGGCGAGCTCGCCGGTGGTGCTCTGCTCATGCCGCCAGGCGTTGGCCAGCAACAGTTTCCGTGCGAGCGCCACGACCTTCGTGGTGTCCACTTCGGACACCAGGGTCCACGGCGTCACCTTGAGCAGGAAGCAGATCTCGACCTTGTACAGATTTCCGACACCGGCCATGACTCGCTGGTCGAGCAGCACGAGCCCGAGTTCCCTGCCCGGGTCGGCGGCGAGTGCCTCCGCCGCGCGCCGCGCGTGCTCGTCCGTCCATTGTGGATCGAGCAGATCCGGGCCGAGATGAGCCACCAGGGAGCGTTCCTCGGCGGTGGGCACGAGTTCGAGGTCGTGTACCCGGAACCCGATCGCCTGGACGTCCTTCGCCGCCAGGATCACGCGGGCGTGGTGGCCGGGATGACGCCACTTCGCCCCGGCGGGGTAGATGTCCCACGTGCCGTCCATGCGCAGGTGGCTGTGCAGCGTCAGGTCCCCGGAGAACCGGGTGAACAGATGTTTCCCGACGGTCCCGGTGCCCAGCACGTCCCGGCCCGAAAGGTCCACAGTGGCCAGTGCGGGATGACGGAATTCCCCGCGTACCAACGTCTTCCCGGCGAGCGCCTTGTCGAGCAGCTTTCCGGCGAGGAAGACGGTGTCACCTTCGGGCACGGTTCACCCCGCGTTGCCGGTGACTTCCGCCGCTTCGCCCGCGCCGGTCTCCTCGACGTCGTCCTCGCCCTTGACGCGGTGGCGGCCCGCCCGGCTCGACCGCAGGATCTTCGCCAGCACCATGTTGAAGGTCAGCGCGATCTCCTGCGCGCCGGGGGAGTGCCACTCGTGGATGGGACTGCACGCGCCCTGCGCCTGCTGCACGGCGAGCCGGTCGGTGATCGCGGTCGGCATCACCAGCGGGCCGAAGTTCTCGCGCAGCTCGGCGATCCGGAACTGGTGCTCGTACGAGCGGACGCGCAGCCGGTTGACCAGTACGCCGATCGGGCGCAGGTCGGGATTGTTCTCCTTGCGGATCTTCTCGATCGCTTCGAGCGCGCGCTGGGCCCCGGCGACGGCGTACATGGTCGGCTCGGTGACGATCAGCGCGCTGTCGGCGGCGACGAGCGCGGACTTGGTGAGCCTGCCCAGCGACGGCGGGCAGTCGATGATCACCAGGTCGTACGGGGTCTCCCTGATCGGCGCGCGGTGCAGCTCGTCGAGCGCGCGGGAGAGGTTCTCCAGCCTGCGGGGGTCGGCGTCGGGTTCGTTGAGCTGCTCCAGCTCCTCGGCGCCGACGAGGACGTCGACCTCGTCGCTCCAGACGCTCGGCGCGATGGCGCGTTCGAGCACCGCGCGCTGCGGGGTCTCGAGGACGTCGGCCAGTGTGGCGTCGGTGAACGGCGGATCGAGCGAGGTGGTGGCGTTGCCCTGCGGGTCGAGGTCCGCGACGAGAGTCCTCGTTCCCCTACGGAGCGCAGCGGAAGCTACACCGAGAGCGACCGTCGTTTTGCCGACGCCTCCCTTGAGGCTGAGAACGGCGACCGTGTGCACTCGATACAGCCTACGGGCCGACCGGGGTGGCCTTGCCCAGCAAGGTGTCGAACGCCGCAGCGAGATCGCGGGCGCCCGCGGTGCGCAGCCGGTGCAGCGGGGCGCAGGCACCTTGGGCCTGCGCGACGGCGGCACGGTCCGGCAGCACCGGGTCGAGCACGAGGCCGTCGAACGTCTCGCGCAGCTCGTTCACCCGGAAGGTGTGCTCGGTGGACCGCGGTTTCACCCGGTTGACGATCACGCCGAGCGGCCGCAGCCGCGGATTGTGCTGCTCGCGCTCGGCTTCGACGGCCTCGGCGGCGCGCTGCACGCCGGAAACCGCGAACAGCGAAGGCTCGGTGACCAGCAGGGCGGCGTCGGCGGCGACGAGCGCGGAGCGGGTCAGCCTGCCCAGCGACGGCGGGCAGTCCAGCAGCGTGAGCGGGTACGGGTCGGGCAGTTCGGCGAGGGCGGTCGCCAACCTGCCGAGACGGCGTGAGCCGGGCTCGGGGTCGTTGAAGGCTTCGGCCTGTTCGGAGCCGACCAGCACGTCGACGCCTTCGCCCCAGGCGCTGCGGGTGATCGCGGAGGTCACCACGTGGCGGCGCGGGGTGGCGAGGACGTCGGCCATCGTGTTCTTGACCTGACCGGGGTCGAGCGCGGCGGTGGCGTTGCACTGCGGGTCGAGATCGGCGACCAGCGTGCGGATCCCGCGGCCCAGCGCGGCGGAGGCGAGGCCGAGCACGACGGTCGTCTTCCCGACGCCGCCCTTGAGACTGAGTACCGCGATGGTGGGCACGGTGTGCAGCCTAACCGCGAGACGCGGGTGAGGCGCGGGTGAGCGGATGGCGGGCACTACGCTGTGCCGCTATGAAGACCGACACCGTGGCCGCCCGAGGTTCGGGGGTGGTTCGCCGGGTGCTCGAGGCGGAGCTGAAGGCCGCCCGCGCGCGGGGCGTGGAGCAGCCGAGCGTCGTCGACGTCGGCGGTGGCAGCGGCGGCTGGGCCGTTCCGTTCGCCTCGGCGGGGTGCCTGGTCACCGTGGTCGAGCCGAACCCGAACGCGCTGGCGACGCTCCGGGTGCGTGCCGAGGAGGAAGGCGTCTCGCACCGCATCACGGTGATCGCGGACGATTCGGACGCGCTGGCCACCCACGTGCCCGCCGGCTCGGCGGACCTGGTGCTGGCCCACGGCCTGCTCGAAGTCGTCGACGATCCCGCGGCGGTGCTCGGCGCGCTGGCCGCCGCCGCGGCGCCCGGCGGGGCCGTGTCGATCCTGGTCGCGAACCGGCACGCCGCCGTGCTGCACCGCGCGCTGGCCGGCCGGATCGCCGAGGCGCAGGCCTTGCTGGCGAGCGCCGACGGGGTCGTGCCGGACGGGCGGGACACCGTGCTGCGGCGCTTCGACAGCGAGGGCCTGCGGGCGCAGCTCGTCGCCGCCGGTCTCGAGGTGACCCTGTTGCGGGGCGACCGGATCGTCGCCGACGTCGTGCCGGGCGGGGTTCGCGAAGAGGAACTGGCCGAGTTCGAACAGGCCGCGTCCGCCGTCCCGGCGTTCCGCGACGTCGCCGGCCGCCTCCACGCACTGGCCCGCCACCCGTAACCGCGGGTTCTCCGGTCGGGTTTCGTTACTTGTGCTGAAGGACGCCTTTAGTGCATCCAGTGCACTGAAGGCGTCCTTCAGCGCGGCCAACGCACTGAAAGCGTCCTTCAGCACCTTTGCCCGACGCAACGGAATTGTCGGGGGTGGCGGGTAGCGTTCGCCTCGATGGGAAGAAACGCTGAACTGCCTGGGGGAATGGCCCGGTTCCGGGTCACCGCGGGTGCCACGAGCCCGCCGGACGACACCGGCTGCGGGATCCTGCACGTCGACATGGACGCGTTCTACGTGTCGGTCGAGCTGCGGACGCGGCCGGAGCTGGTGGACAAGCCGGTGGTGGTGTCCGGGAACGGCCCGCGCGCGGTGGTGTCGGCCGCGAACTATCCGGCGCGCACGTTCGGGGTGCGCTCCGCGATGCCGTTCGCCGTGGCGAAGCGGCTGTGCCCGCAGCTGGTGTGCATCACGCCGACCTTCGGGCTGTACGGCGAGGTTTCCCGCGGTGTGATGGGGATTTTCCGCGAGCTCACCCCGCTGGTGGAGCCGCTGAGCCTCGACGAGGCGTTCCTCGACGTCAGCGGGGCGCTGCGCCGTCTCGGCGCGACACCGGCCGAGCTGGGGGCGCTGATCCGGGCCAGGGTCGAGGCCGAGCACGCGATCACGTGCTCGGTGGGGGTCGCCAAGGTCAAGTTCGTCGCCAAGCTCGCCTCCGGGATGGCGAAACCCGACGGGATGGTGGTCGTCCCGGCGGCGGAGACCCTCGGCTTCCTCCACCAGCTGCCGGTTTCGGCGCTGTGGGGCGTCGGCAAGCGCACCGAGGAGCAGCTGCTCCAGATGGGACTGACCACGATCGCCGACGTCGCGGCCGCGCCGCTCGCCCGGCTCCGGCGGTCGCTCGGCACCGCCGCCGGTGAGCATCTGTACGCGCTCGCCAACGGCCACGACGATCGCGCGGTGGTCCCGGACTCGGCGGAGAAGTCGATCGGCGCCGAGCACACCTTCGACGTCGACCGCCACGACCGCGCCGAGCTGGCACTGCGGCTGCTCCGGCTCGCCGAACGCGTCGGCGCGACACTGCGGGAGCGCGGGCTGCGCGGCCGCACTGTGTCGATCAAGGTCCGGTTCGCGGACTTCCGCACCATCACCCGCGCCCGCACCCTGCTCACCCCGACCGACGTCGCCCGCGAGATCCACCGCATCGCGGTCGAGCTGCTCACCGAACACGCCCCGTCCGGGGCGGTCCGGCTGATCGGCGTGCGGGTCGAAGGGCTTGTCACCGGCGAGTCGGGGGAGCAGCTCGTCTTCGACTCCCCGGAGCCCCGCTGGCGTGATGCGGAGGTCGCCGCCGACGTCGCGAGGTCCCGGTTCGGTGCCGCCGCGGTGCGCCCGGCGTCACTGCTGACGCCGGGTGAAGAGTGAGTTCCATCGCGGTGACGCAGCGTCAACCCACGTCGCCCGGGAATTCGCCCGATTCGATCCCGACAGGATGCGAGATCGGGTAGTCGGCAGCGCGCGGGACTCGTATCCTGGACAGTGCCACCCCACCTGGGGTTGGCTGTTGGGTCCAGGACGTTGCGCGGCCCGGCGCCCGCGACAGCTGTGCCGGAGGAGGAAAGATGCCACTCTCCGAGCATGAGCAGCGGCTGCTCGATCAGATCGAGCGCGAGCTCTATGCCGAGGACCCCAAGTTCGCATCCACGGTGCGCGGCACCCGGTTGCGGCGCCCCGCCCGTCGAAGGCGCATCCAGGGGATCGCGTTGTTCGTGGTGGGTGTCGCACTACTGGTGCTCGGCGTGGTGGTGCCGCTGTTCCGGGTTGCCGACATCCCGCTGATCAGCGTGCTCGGGTTCCTCGTGATGTTCTTCGGGGTCGTGATGGCCGTGACATCGATCAAGCAGGGTGCCGACGGCGACGGCCAGCGAGCGGGGCCGGGCGACCGCGGCGGCAGCGGGAAGCAGGCCGGCCGCCGCAGCTCGTTCACCCAGCGCATGGAAGAACGTTTCCGCCAGCGCTTCGAAGAGCAGTAACTCCCGTATCGAGCCACGCCGCCAAGGTGCCCGCCTTGGCGGCGTGTTCGCGCGGTCGGCCGATCGTCGGATCCCCGGCCACCGCGGCCGGACCGGTCCCGCGAACGGGTGGGGTAACTCGGGCGGGGGTTTCGCTCAGTTCCTGCGGGTGAACAAGGACTTCGGGAAGAGCTTGCCGCGCCACGACGTCGGCGCGTTCCGGCGCAGGCTGTGCCGCACCTCGCCGAACGACCGGCTCAGTTCCGGATCGGTGTCCTCCCGGCCGCTGTACCACGAACGCTCGACCGCGCCGATCACCGCGCGCAGGCCTTCGCGGCCTTCCTCGTCGAGATGGTGTTTCTGCGCCAGTTTCTGCCCGGCCACGCGCACGGTGTCGCTGTCCGGGATCGGCAGCCCGCGGTCGGCGCATTCGGCCAGCAGCTCCCGCCAGGCCGCGTCCGCGGCGCCGGGACGATGGCTCGCGACGACGCTCAACCGCCGTCGCCGCTGGAAGTCCCGCACCGCGGCGGGTCCGGCGAGCACGGCGAGCAGGACCAGGACGATCAGGCCGAGCCACCACGAAGCCCAGGCCGCGAGGAAGGCGATCCCGGCCGTCCACAGCCCGGCGACCACCAGGGGGACCCAGGCCAGCACCATCCGGGCGCGTTCGTCGCCCACCGCCTGTGTACGAGGCCGTGTCGCGAGCGCCACGGCTCCTTCGTCGCGCGTGGGCTCGGATCCCTGCCCGGGCCGGCTGTCCGCGGGCGACGTCGCCGGACCACCCCGCAACCGTGTTCCGAGGCGTTTGCGGAAGAACACCGCGGCGAGGATGACGAGGACACCCAGCGCCCAGAACACGGCGGCGAGGATGCCCTCCCAGTCGGTGTCGTCCGGCTTCGGCGCTTCGGCCGGTGCCTGGGCCTGGTCCTTGGCCGGGTCACGCGAGGTGCCGGTGGCGGGCGCGCTCGACGTCGGAGCGCTCGGCGCCACCTGGGTGTCGGTCGTCTTGCCCCCGGTCGGACCGTTCTGCTGCAGATACGGCGGGACGACCCCGCGCCCGTCGGCCAGCGGCGTCGGATCGAAGCTCACCCAGCCCCGGTCCCCGAAGTACACCTCGACCCAGGCGTGCGCGTCCTGCGAGCTGATCGACTGGTAGTCGCCCTTGCGGACGCCGGGGGTGAAGCCGATCGCGACCCGGGACGGCAGCCCCGCCACCCGCGCCATCACGGCCATCGCCGAGGCGAACTGCTCGCAGAAACCCCGTTTGCCGACGAGGACGAAGTCGGCGAGCGCGTCCGCGTCGGTCGCGTCCGCTGTCCTCGTGTCGTAGACGAACCCGTTCTGCGCGGTGAAGAACTGCCACAGCGCGGTGGCCTTGTCGAAGTTCGTGGACTTGCCCGCGGTGAGCTGCTCGGTCTTGGCCCGCACACGCGGGTCCACCCGGTCGACCTGGGTGTAGTAGGGCGGCAGGTCGGCGGGGTTCACGTCGACCGTGCGCAGCTCGTCCTGCGTGGGCTGCTTGAGCGACGCGGCCTCGGTGTACGTCGGCGCGCTTTCCTTCCGCGTCGTGAACACCGCCCCGGTGACCCGGTCGTAGAGCCAGTTGTCGGCGACGCCGCGCAGTTCGCGCGGCGCGCCGTAGATCGGCAGCCAGTTGTCGACCCAGCCGGTCGGCTCGATCTGGATCTGCCGGGTGGGACCGGAACCGTCGTCGCCCGGCGCCATCGGCAGCGTCCTGTTCGCCTGCACGCCCTGCTGGGCCTGGCCGCCGTTGCGCAGCCCCCAGCCCTTGTTGGGGGTGTACGTGTCGAGGGTGAACGCGCGCAGCAGCTGCCGGTCCGTGTTGAGCCCGCGCACCTTGAACAGCTCGGTGTTCTCGCCCTGGTCCAGCAGTCCGCGCAGTTCGGTGAAGGGCTCGACGCCGAAGCCGCCGGGGCTGGTGCCCCTGCCACCCGCGCCGTTGCCGCCGAACGGGATCTTGCCGACGGTGCCGACCCAGGTCACCGTCCCGCCGAGCAGGCCGAGCACGATCGCGGTGCTGACGACGGCGATCGGGATCGGCAGCACGCTCGCGGAGCCGCCCGCGCCCGGTGCCTCCCGGGTGCGCCAGCGGCGGTGCCGGTGATTGCCGTCGACCGCGAGCAGCCCGGCGAACGCCGCCGCGCCGAGCACGAAGGTCCACCACGGCAGCATGTCGTCGGCCAGTGCCGCGGGCACGGCGTACACGCACAGCAGCACCAGCCCGGTCGCCGCGGGAGCCGCGGCGGCGACGGCGAGGGTGTCGACGAGGACCGCGACGAGACCGATCGCGATCGTCACCAGGCAGAGGATCGGCGGCGTCCCGTCCACCGGGGCCAGCCCGGTCCGGATCTGCTCCGCCGACGCCGCGAGTGTCTGGCTCAGCTCGTCGAGCGCCCGCGCGCCGGGAATGATCTTGAGGATGCCGTGCGAGGTGAACGAACCGGTGATCAGGAACAGCAGTACGAGCAGCTGGCTGAGCCCGACCACGATCGTCGGCGCCCGCAGCGAGCGCAGCGCGAGCCCGGTGGCGGCGATCAGCACGACCGCGACGAGCAGGTAGCCGAACCACGCCCAGCCCGCGACGACACTGGTCAGCGACGTGGCCGCGCACAACGTCGCGAGCCCGGCCGCGACCGGCGCGACGACGCTGCCCGCCCAGGCGGACATCCGGTTCGGTCCTGGTGGAGGCGCGGTGGGACGCGGGCGCGGCGGCGCGGCGGCGGTCACCGGGGGCCCCCGATCAGCGTGCCGCGGCTCGCGCCCGCCCGGCACAGCTCGCTCCACACCTGCGGCATCGGCGAGGCGGGACCGGCGACGACGACGCCCCAGCCCGCGGCGCGCAACAGCTCGGCGGCGTCCTCGGTGGCGGCGGAGCGCTGCTGCGATCCGTTGACTCCCGCCGACCAGCCCGGTGTGTCCAGCAGGACGGCGAGGCTGCGGATCCCGCGCGGGCGGTACCGGGCCAGCTCGTGCACCGATTCGGCGCTCACCGTGCCGAGCACTGCCACGAGTTCCTGGCCCTCGGCCGGATCGTGGCCGAGGGTGATGTCGCGCTGGTGCGCGGGCTGCAGCGCGGCCAGCGCGTCCAGCACGACGTGGTCGTAGTGGTCGCCGCCCTCGGCGGGGGTGTCCGCGATGGTGGTCCCGTGCTCGCTGACGAGCCGGACGTGGTGGCCGGAGCGGCGCAGGTGCAGCGCGACGGACGCGGCGAACGACACCGCCCACTCCAGGCTCGCCGCCGGCCCCGCGCCGTGATGCGCGGCCGCGCGGTGATCGAGCAGGACGGTCGTCCCGCCGCGCCACGGCCGTTCCTCGACGCGCACCATGATCTCGTCCCGGCGCGCGGTGGACCGCCAGTGCACCTTGCGCAGGTCGTCGCCCATCCGGTACTGCCGCACGATGACGTCCGGCTCGCCCTGCCCGGCGTGCAGCCGGATGGTGCCGTCGTCCCCGGCCCCGATGCCGGCGCCGCTGGGCAGCCCCCACAACGGGAACACCTGCGGCACGACGACGAGCCGGGAGTGCGCGATCAGCTCCCGTTCGAACTCGCACAGCCCGAACGGGTCGGTGATCGTCGCGCGCAGCGGCCCGACCTGCTGGATGCCGCGCAGCACCGGCTGCAACGGGTAGCGCAGCGCGACGCGGCGGTCGTGCGGCAGGCGCTCGACGACGAACCGCGGCCGCGCGCCCAGCGCATACGGGACGCCGTCCTCGAGTAGCACCTCACCCGCCGGAAGCCTGCCGCTGCGCCACAGTTCCAGCTGGACCTCGCCGGTCGAGCCCACCGAGACCCGCTGCGGGTGCAGCGAGCGGGCGGCGCCGATCCGCAGCCGCGAGGCGGAGATGAACACGGTGACCAGCACCGGGAGCGCGACCACGAAGACGGCCACCCGCAGCAGATCCCGCTCGTTGAGCACGAACGAACAGGCCGCCGCGGCGAGCCCCGCGGCGAGGAGGCAGCGGCCACGGGTGGTCAGGCCGGACAGGGCACGCAGCATGCGGTTCTCTCTACTAGCGCCTGGTTTCGTGGCTCAGCGGTGGTTCTGCCCCTGCGGCACCGGGACCCGGTGCAGCACCGCGCGGACGACGTCGGTCGCCGAGCGCCGGGCCGCGTGCGCCTCGGTGGTCAGCACGAGCCGGTGGGCGAGCACCGGGACCGCGACCGCGTGCAGGTCGTCCGGGACGACGTACTCGCGGCCGGACAACGCCGCCTGCGCGCGCGCCGAGCGCACCAGCTGCAGCGTGGCGCGCGGGGAGGCCCCGAGCCGGATCTCCGGCACCTGCCGGGTCGCCGCCGCGATGTCCACCGCGTACCGCCGCACCTCGGGCGCCATGTGCACGTTCCGCACGGTCTGGATGAGCCGGTGCACGGTTTCGCCGTCCGACACCGGCTGCAGCTCCGCGAGGGGGTCGTGCCCGGCGTGCTCGTCGACCATGGCCAGCTCGGCCTGCTGGTCGGGGTAGCCGATGGACACCCGCGCGGTGAAGCGGTCCCGCTGGGCTTCGGGCAGCGCGTAGGTGCCCTCCATCTCGATCGGGTTCTGGGTGGCGATCACCATGAACGGCTCGTCGAGCTCGTAGGTGCTGGTGTCGACGGTGACCTGGTGCTCTTCCATGCACTCCAGCAGCGCGGACTGCGTCTTCGGCGAAGCGCGGTTGATCTCGTCGCCGACCACGATGTTCGCGAACACCGGGCCGGGGCGGAACTCGAACTCGCCGGTCTGCCGGTTGTAGATGGAGACACCGGTGACGTCGCTGGGCAGCAGGTCCGGGGTGAACTGGATCCGGCTGACCGTGCAGTCGATGGAGCGGGCGAGCGCTTTCGCCAGCGACGTCTTCCCGACGCCGGGCACGTCCTCCACCAGGAGGTGGCCTTCGGCGAGCAGCGTGACGAGGGCGACGCGGATGACGTCGGGTTTGCCGACGAGGACCCGCTCGACGTTCGCGGCGATTCGCCGTGCCGTCTCGTGCAGTTCGTCAAGGGAGGCGTGCCCCGGCCGGCCGTTCCGCCTGCCATCGTCCTCCGCCGCGGGGTAGGGCAGCTGGCCCGTCTGCCCCGCCGTCTGCTCGCCCTGCTGCTCCGCGGGCGTCGCAGACTGGATTCTCGACGTCACTCGACCTCCTGGTGCCGCATGGCTGTGCTCGTTTTCCCGCCGGTCGTGGCCGGCCCCCTCGCTGTCCGCCGGTTCGCGCGCAGCGAGCAGCATTCCATTCAGTGTGTCAAACTCGGGCGAACTCGGGGTGAGAACCCCAGGATGCCTGGTTGGTGACGCTGTGCAAGCACGGAGCTTACTCCGTTCGAGGGGTGATTCACCCGATTCTGGGTGCTCCCGTTGACCTGGTGTTTTGTCGTATGCTCCGGTTCGAGGTCACGCGACTACGGAGAGGCGTAACCGCACATGAGCGAGCTGGGCACGAAGCCACCGTTCGACGTCCGCGGCTTCGCGGTCGCACCCGAGCTGGCCACCGACGCCTACGCGAAGATCAGCGCGCTGCAGGACGTGGTCGGTGAGATGGTTCGCGAGGCGAAGGTGCTCGGCCGCACGGTCCCGCTCGGCGGCGGATACGCCACCGAGGTCGGCAAGTTCATGGCGGAGTACGGCATCGGCGGACAGGGCTCGGCCGTGCAGTCGCTGACGGCGTTCGGCAAGGAGCTGGAGAACCTCAAGACCCGGATGGCCGAGGCGCTCGGGCGCTACCAGCACCAGGACGAGGCCGCGGCCGACGGCGTGGACTGCGTCGGTGGCTGACCGGTGAACCGAACGTTTCTCCGCCCGGCCCTGCTCGGCGTGCTCGGTCTGGCGCTCGCGGCCTGCGGCCACGCCCAGGGACAGCCCGGCGCCGCCGCGCACGTGCAGAGTTCCTCCGCGCCGCAGTCGTCCTCTGCTCCTTCTTCTCCGGTGCCCGCCGGGCCGCCGACGCTGGCGACGCTCGACCCGTGCACGCTGCTGTCGCCCACCGACCGGTCGACGGTCGGGGTGAGCGTGATCGGGAAGCCGAAGACGATCGGCGAGGCGAAGGCCTGCGACTGGACGGTGCCCGCCACGTTCGGGGTCACCGTGACGGTGGACGAGAAGCACGGTCTCACCGATCTCGAGGTCGCGCGCAAGACCGCGACGAGGACGAAGGTCGGCGCGCACCAGGCGCTGCACGTGTCCGACCGCAAGGCGGGCGACGGCACCTGTGCGGTACTGCTCGGCGTCGGCTCCGGCGGCAGCGTCCAGGTCGACGTCAGCAACACCACCTTCTCGGACACCGCGCTGGCCTGCAGCCGGGCGGACACGGTAGCCGGGCTCATCGAGCCGAAACTGCCCTAAGCCAGCCAGCGGAAAGGAAGGTGTGCCCGTGCCAGGAGCGGAAGAGGCGGCCACGCGTGTCCCGGCGCCGTCGGCCCGGTACGAGTCCTACAGCCACGAGGCGCTGGCCGCCGAGGTGGCACGGGACAACGACCCGGTGGCCGCGGGCCAGCTCGGCGCGCAGTGGCAGGGACTGGCCCGGCGCTTCGCCGATTCCACCGCCGAACTGAGCGCGCTGGTCAACAACACGCACGAGCACTGGCAGGGCCAGGCAGGCGACGCGGTGCGCGAGGTGCTCGGGACAGCGGCGGGCTGGCTCGTCCAGTCTGCCGGGGTCTCCACCGCCCTCGGCGAGTCGGTGGCCGGGCAGGCCGACGTCGCCGCGCGGGCCAAGGCAGACATGCCGCCGCCGGTCGGCTTCGATCCCGCCTCGATGATCCGTGAGGCCGCCGCGAGCGGGAGCCTGTCGATGCTGGCGGGGCTGTCGGCCGCGATGGACGCGCAGCGCGCCCGCGCCGAGGCCGCCCGGCAGAAGGCGGTCGACGTCATGAACGCGCGGGACGCGGCCTTGCACGGGCTCGTCCCGAGCCGGCGGTTCGAGGCGCCGCCGTCGCTCGGCAATGCGGCGAAGGGCCCGGCTTGATCCGGGTTTCCGCGTCCGCGTTCGACATCCTCTGGGCCGATCTCGGCTTCGCGCGGCCGCCGGATCCGCTGTGCGTGCGCAGCGTCGGCGGTACCGACGCGGAACGCGCGCGGATCCGTGCCGAGGTGTACCGGAACCTCGGCGAGCGTGGCCTGCACGACGGCGAACGGCTCGAACCGGCGCTGGAGGAGCGGCTCGGCCTGCTGGCCGGGGGAGAGGTCTACCTCGCCTGCGAAGCGCTCGCCGACATGACCGCCGAGACGCCGTTCCGTGCCGTGACCGCGGTACGTGGCCGCGACGGCGTCCTCGCGACCCAGCCGGAACAGACGATCGCCCTGACCGATATCGGCGCCGCCGAATGGTGCTCGGCGATCGTGGACGTCTTGCCCGAGCTGAGCGCCGGGCCCGGCTACGGCCTCACACTGCCGGCGTCGAGCCTCGGCGAGGGCGGGGACCCGGTGTACGGGGAGCGAGGCGCGCGATCCGCGGCGTCCGCGGCGCAGCTGCGCGAGGTGCTCGCGATCCAGGCGCGCCCGGTGTACAGCGCGGGACAGTTCAGCGTTTCCGTGCGGGGCACGGACGGCCGGGTCCGTCGCGCGGGCGGGCTGACATGGTTCGACACCGACGTCGGCGCGTACTGCGCGGGAACCTCCCCTGGGCGCGGTGGTCAGGAGTGGGTCACGGTGTCCCCAGTGGACAGTCAGCGCCTCGTCGACCGGATCGCCGCCCTCCTCACCACCGACGCCTAGCGACACCTTCTTTCCGGTTCCTCCCCGGCGGTCTCGTGGCGCCCTCATGCGCCCCAATGTGGCGTTCGGTGCGCTGGACGCACCCAATGCCACATTGGGGCGCTTGACCCCCGTCCCCACCGAGCCCCACAGGTGCCCCCACCCGGCCCCACCCGGTTCCCCACAGTGCCCCACCGGGGTGCCCCACCTTTCCCCACAGCGCGCCCACGTGGTCTTCTCGCGGCCGTCAACCGGACGTTTCAGGCCCCGTTCCGGTTGCCTGGGACCCCGGTGCGGGGGATCTTGGCCACGGTCCCCCACGTCACCCCCCACCCGGCCCCACCTTGCTGACCAGCGCAAACGTCTGACACGACGGAGTGGTGACGGCGCCGGTCGCGTTGACTGTGGTGAAAAGTGGGGTACGGTGGTGCGCAGTGGGGCAGAAGGGAGCCCCGTGGCCGAATCCGATGGTTTCCATCGGGCTCGGTAGGGAGGTGGAGGCCGGTGTTCCTCGGCACCCACACCCCGAAGCTGGACGACAAGGGGCGGCTCACGCTGCCCGCGAAGTTCCGCGACGCGCTCGCCGGTGGGCTGATGATCACCAAGGGGCAGGACCACTGCCTTTTCGTCTTCCCCCGCGCGGAGTTCGAGCAGATGGCACGCAAGGTCGCCGAAGCGCCGTTCACCAACGAGTCGGTTCGGGCCTACCAGCGCTATCTCTTCGCCGGGACGGATGAACAACGCCCGGACGGGCAGGGGCGCATCGCCATCGCGTCCGAGCTCCGCCGCTACGCGGGGCTCAACAAGGAGTGTGTGGTGATCGGTGCGATCACCCGGTTGGAGATCTGGGACGCCCAGGCGTGGCAGGGCTACCTGGATGAGCACGAAGACAGCTACGCGCAGGCTCGAGAGGAAGTGTTGCCGGGCGTCTTCTAGGCGTGGCCGTGCCGGGAGCACCCCAGTCGTCGGGGGACGGGGGTTCTCCGGCGGCCGCGGACGGAAAGCGACCGCGTGGATGCCGTGAGGCCTCTGTCCGCTCAACAGCCCTGGTGCACCTTCCCCGGCACCAGGTCCGAAGCGGGCGGACAGGGACCTGACGGCATCCGCCACATTCACGGGTGTACGGCAGCGGAAAGGGGGAAGGTCATGACAGCCGAACACGAGCACGTTCCGGTGCTGCTCGACCGGATCCTCGAGCTGTTCGCACCCGCCCTCGCCGATCGCGACGCGGTGCTGGTCGACGCGACCGTCGGCCTCGGCGGTCATTCCGACGCCCTGCTGGCGGCGTTCCCGCGGCTGCGCCTGGTGGCGCTGGACCGCGACCCCGCCGCGCTGGAACGGTCCGGGGAACGGCTGGCCCGGCACGGGGACCGGGTCGATCTGGTCCACACCGTCTACGATGGACTGCCCGCCGCGCTCGCCGGGCTCGGACTGTCCCGTGTGGACGGAATCCTGTTCGACCTCGGCGTCTCCTCGATGCAGCTCGACCGCGCCGAACGCGGGTTCGCCTACGCCAGGGACGCGCCGCTGGACATGCGGATGGACCCGACCACCGGGTTCACCGCCGCCGACGTGCTCAACACCTACGCGCCCGGCGAGCTGGTGCGCATCCTGCGCGACTACGGCGAGGAGCGGTTCGCCCAGCGGATCGTCAAAGCCGTTGTGGCGGAACGGGAAAAGGAACCCTTCACGCGCAGCGCGCGGCTGGTCGAACTGCTCTACGACGCGGTGCCCGCGGCGAGCAGGCGTACCGGCGGGCATCCCGCGAAGCGGACGTTCCAGGCCTTGCGGATCGAGGTCAACGGCGAGCTGGAGGTGCTGCGCCGGGCGATGCCCGCGGCGCTGTCCGCGCTCGCGATGGGCGGCCGGATCGTCGTCGAGTCCTATCAGTCCCTCGAGGACAGGCTGGTCAAGCAGGCGCTGGCCGAGCTGGCGAAATCCCGTACACCGGAAGGACTTCCGGTGGAACTGCCCGGGCACGGCCCGGAGCTGAAGCTACTGACGAGAGGGGCCGAGAAGGCCTCGGACACGGAGATCGAGCAGAACCCGCGGGCCGCTTCGGTGCGGTTGCGGGCCGCAGAACGGATCGGAGAGGCAGCGCGACGATGACCGCTCCCACGAAGTCCCGCGGCCGCCGTACACCGGCGACGCGCCAGCGTGCCACCAACCGGAACGCGGTGGAGCTGGAGCCGGGAACCACGACGGCGCAGCCGGACGCCGCGCCGCGCCGCGCGTCGCGAGGCCGGACCTCCGCGGCCGAACGCGCCTACGCGCGCCGTGCGCAGCGCGCCGATCTGCTGTCCCAGCGCGCCCCGCGGCCGGCGCCCCGGCCCGACGCGAAGAAGCCCGAGCGGCGCAAGCTCAAGCTGAGCTGGCCGAAGTCGCGCGCGTCGTTCGTGCTCGCGATGATGGGCCTGCTGGCCGTCGGGGTCGCGACGACGCTTTGGCTGACCACGCAGGCGATCGCCGACTCCTACCGCCTGGAGCAGTTGCGCACCACCAACGCGAGCCTGGCCGAGGCCAAGGCGAAGCTGCAGCGCGACGTCGCCAAGGCCGAGTCGCCCGGCTCGCTCGCCCCGGCGGCGCAGCAGGGCGGGCTGGTGCCCAGCGGCGACCCGGCCCGGATCATCGTCGGCCCCGACGGCAAGACCACGCTCGTGGGCGAGCCGAAGAAGGCGCAGGACGCGCCGCCGGCGGCCCAGTCCGTGCCGCCCGCCGCCCCGGCGGGCGGGCCCCCGCGCGGGGCGCGGACCGAGGGTGACCTGACAGCGCCACCCGCCGAGACTCCGGCGGAGCAGGGAGGCCACTGATGGCGGGCAGGCCGGGACCGGCACGCACCCGCGCGTCGGGCAGCGCCCGGCGGACCTACGCCGCCGGGACGCGCCGCGCGGTGGCCAAGCGCGGCAACGGCGGGCAGCGCGGCCGGTTCTCCGCGGTGCGCATCATCCTGGTCGCGGTGATGATCGCCGCGGGCGCGAAGCTGGTGCAGGTGCAGTGGTTCGAGGCGGGCGCGCTGTCGGCCGCCGCCGAGCGGCAGCGCACCCTCACCATCGACATCCCGGCCCAGCGCGGGTCCATTGTGGACCGTAACGGCGGGAAGCTCGCGTTCAGCGCGGAAACCCGCACGCTTTCGGTGAACCTCAAGGCCCTGCACAAGTCGATGGACGAGTTCGCCGCGAAGAACCCCGCCAGCGGACGGAACTTCGAGAACGAGGTCGCGGGCGCGGCGAAGTACATCTCGGCGAAACTGCCAGGGGTGATCAGCGAGCAGCAGCTGCTGACGCTGTTCCACAAGCCCGACGCGTTCACCTACCTGGTCAACAACATCGAGCCGTCGGTGGCCGCCGACATCGTCAAGAAGTACGCGTGGATCGGGGTGGAGAAGCGCGCCAAGCGGGAGTACCCGGGTGACTCGCTGGCCTCGAACATCGTCGGGCTGGCGAACTGGCGCATGGACGACCCGGACGTCTCCAAGCACAACATCCACGGGGTCGTCGGGCTGGAGGCCGCGCGCGACGACGACCTCGCGGGCACGCCGGGCCGCCGGATGGTGAACACGCAGAACGGCAACGACAACGTCGTCATCCCCGGTACCGAACGCGATCTCCAGGCCGCGATCCCCGGGTCGAACCTCGAGCTGACCCTCGATTCGGACGTCCAGTACGAACTGCAGCGGCAGCTGACGGACTACGTCGCGCAGTCGCACGCCAAGGGCGGCCAGGCCGTGGTGATGGACGCGAAGACCGGCGAGGTCTACGGGCTGGCCGACGCGAAGACGTTCAACCCCAACGATCCGGCGACGCTGCAGGACCCGGAGAACCTCAACGACCGGCCGGTCACCACGCCGTTCGAGCCCGGTTCGGTGAACAAGGTGGTCACCGCGACCGCGGCGATCGACGAGAACGTGGCCACACCGGAGTCGACCCTGCAGGTCCCGGGCAGCCTGAAGGTCGCCGACCGCACGGTGAACGACGCGTGGCCCCACGGCACGCAGACGTTCACCACGACCGGGGTCTTCGCGAAGTCGTCCAACGTCGGGACGCTGCTGCTGGCGCAGAAGGTCGGCGAGGAGCACTACCTCGACATGCTGAAGAAGTTCGGCATCGGCCAGAAGACCGGTATCGGCCTGCCCGGCGAGAGCGGCGGGTACGTGCCGCCGCGCAGCCAGTGGTCCGCGTCGACCTTCGGCAACCTGCCGATCGGCCAGGGCCTGTCGATGACGATCCTGCAGATGACCGGGATGTACCAGGCGATCGCCAACGACGGGCTGCGCGTCGAGCCGCGGATCGTGAAGGCGAAGGTCAGTCCGGACGGGACGGTCGTGCCCGAACCGGCGCCGAAGACCGCCCAGGTGGTCAGCCCGCAGACCGCGAAGACGGTGCGCGACATGATGCGCGCCGTGGTGCAGAAGGGCAAGGGCCAGGACGTCGGCACCGCGCCGAGCGCGGCCGTCGAGGGGTACCAGGTCTCCGGCAAGACCGGCACCGGCCAGCAGATCGACCCGAAGACGAAGGCCTACAGCGACACGCTGAACAACATCACCTTCGCCGGGATCCTGCCCGCCGACCACCCGCGGTTCGTGGTGGGCATCCGGCTCGACGCGCCCGACACGACGCTGCCCGCCGGGCACTCGGCCGGGCCGCTGTTCCACTCGATCGCGTCGTACCTCGGCCAGCGGTACCAGATCCCGATCTCGGACAGCCCCGCCCCGGTCGTCCCGCTGGTCCTGCCCTGAGCGCACGGCAAAGCGCCGTTAAGGCCACCTTACGGGCGTCCGACGCCCGTAA